>JAVBXL010000147.1 GCA_030824575.1 bacterium
ACCTATGGCGAAACCGTGGTGCTGTGCGCCGTGACCGCCGCCAAGAGCGTGAAGGAAGGCCAGGACTTTTTCCCGCTGACCGTTCACTATCAGGAAAAATATTCCGCCGCCGGCCGCATCCCCGGTGGCTTCTTCAAGCGTGAGCGCGGCGCAACGGAAAAGGAAACGCTGGTTTCCCGCCTGATCGACCGTCCGATCCGCCCGCTGTTCCCCGAAGGTTTCTACAACGAAATCAACGTGATTGCGCAGGTTCTTTCGTTCGACGGCGAAAGCGAGCCCGACATTGTGGCGATGATCGCCGCGTCGGCCGCGCTGACCCTGTCGGGCGTGCCCTTCATGGGCCCGATCGGCGCCGCGCGCGTGGGTTACAAGGATGGCGAATACATCCTCAACCCCTCGCTCGACGAAGCCAAGGCTGGCGAACTCGACCTGGTCGTCGCCGCCACTGGCAACGCCGTGATGATGGTCGAATCCGAAGCCAAGGAATTGTCGGAAGAGATCATGCTGGGCGCCGTCCTGTTCGCCCATGAAGCGAGCAAGAAGATCGCTAACGCGATCATCGACCTCGCTGAAAAGGCCGCCAAGGATCCCTGGGAAGTCGCCAAGGGCGACAATCTGGACGACCTTAAGAAGAAGCTCAAGAAGCTGATCGGCAAGGACATCGCGGCCGCCTATAAGCTGACCGACAAGTCGGCCCGCTCGAACGCGCTGAACGAAGCCCGCGCCAAGGCGAAGGCAAGCTTCACCGCCGAAGGCCTGGACGCGCAGACCGTCATGGCCGGCATCAAGCTGACCAAGAAGCTGGAAGCGGAAATCGTGCGCGGCGCCATCCTCAAGGACGGCAAGCGTATCGACGGCCGCACCACCACGCAGATCCGCCCGATCGAAGCGATGGTCGGCTTCCTGCCCCGCACCCACGGTTCGGCCCTGTTCACGCGCGGTGAAACGCAGTCGATCTGCACCACCACGCTTGGCACCAAGGACGCCGAGCAGATGATCGATGGCCTGACCGGCCTGCATTATGAAAACTTCATGCTGCACTATAACTTCCCGCCCTATTCGGTCGGTGAAGTCGGTCGCTTCGGTGCGCCGGGTCGTCGGGAAGTCGGCCATGGGAAGCTTGCATGGCGTGCGCTGCACCCCGTGCTGCCCAGCAAGGACGAGTTCCCTTACACGATCCGCGTCCTCTCGGACATTACCGAGTCGAACGGTTCGTCCTCGATGGCGACCGTGTGTGGCGGTTCGCTCTCGATGATGGACGCCGGTGTGCCGCTGAAGCGCCCCGTGTCCGGCATCGCCATGGGCCTGATCCTAGAAGGCAAGGACTTCGCCGTCCTGTCCGACATCCTGGGTGACGAAGATCATCTGGGCGACATGGACTTCAAGGTCGCCGGCACGTCCGAAGGCATCACCACGATGCAGATGGACATCAAGATTGCGGGCATCACGCGCGAAATCTTCGAAGCGGCGCTGACCCAGGCGAAGGAAGGCCGCGCCCACATCCTGGGTGAGATGGCCAAGTCGCTGTCCTCGACCCGCACCGAATTGTCGGCGCACGCTCCGCGCATCGAAACCTTGCAGATCGACAAGTCGAAGATCCGTGAAGTCATCGGCACCGGCGGTAAGGTGATCCGCGAGATCGTCGCCGAAACCGGCGCGAAGGTCGACATCGACGATGAAGGCCTGATCAAGATCAGCTCGTCCGACCCGGCGCAGATCGAAGCGGCCCGCAAGTGGATCCTGGGCATCACCCAGGAAGCGGAAGTCGGCAAGGTCTATGACGGCAAGGTCGTCAACATCGTCGATTTCGGTGCGTTCGTGAACTTCATGGGTGGCAAGGACGGCCTCGTCCACGTTTCCGAAATGAAGAACGAGCGCGTGGAAAAGCCCACCGACGTCGTGTCGGAAGGCCAGGACGTGAAGGTCAAGGTTCTGGAAATCGATCCGCGCGGCAAGGTTCGCCTGTCGATGCGCGTCGTTGATCAGGAAACCGGCGAAGAATTGGAGGACACCCGTCCTGCCCGTGAAGCGCGCGAACCCCGTAGCGATCGCGGCCCGCGCCGTGATGGCGGCGGCGGCGAAGGCCGTGGTCCGCGTCGTGAAGGTGGCGAAGGCCGTGGCGATCGTGGTCGTGGCCCGCGCCGCGACGGCGGTGACCGTGGTCCGCGCCGCGAAGGCAGCAAGGACGACGGCCCGGCGCCTGGTGGCCTGCCCGACTTCCTGACCCAGGACTAAGCGGGCGCGCCGATCCCCGGATCGGCGTCCCAACAGATAAAGACGGGGTGTCCGGTTGCCGGGCACCCCGTTTTTGTGTCCGTCAACCCGCAGACTGATTTCGATCAAGGCAGGGGCTGAAACTTCTGTTACTGTAGCGATACGTCTTTTGGGGATCATCATGCAGCGTAGCAATGAGCGGTTCGTTGAACGCCTGCCGCTCGTCCTCGATCGGCCGGTCTATGGCTATGTCTTGACGTTGCTATTCTGCGGCGCGGCGCTTTTGTTGCGGTTTGCCGCCGAACCGCTGCTGCCGGTGGGCTATCCCTTCGTCACCTTCTTCCCCGCGGTCATCCTCTCCTCCTTCCTGTTCGGCATCCGCCCCGGCATCTTTGCCGCGCTGCTGTGCGGTCTGTTGTCCTGGTATTTCTTCATCCCGCCGCTTGGCCGGTTGGAGATGAACCCGGCGGTCGCGGTGGCGATGATCTTTTATGTGGGGGTCGTGGTGGTCGATATCGCCCTGATCCATCTGATGCAGCGGGCCAATTTCAACCTGGCCGTCGAGCGGGAACGTAGCCGCGCGCTGGCGGAAAATCGCGAATTGCTGTTCCACGAACTCCAGCATCGCGTGTCGAACAATCTCCAGGTTGTCGCCGCGATGCTGGCGCTCCAGCGCCGCCATGTCGATCATGAGGATGCCCGCCGCGCGTTGGACGACGCATCGGGCCGGGTGGCGCTGGTCGGCCGGATCAGCCGCGCGCTCTATGATCCGTCGGGGGCAGGGCAGGATGTGTCGACATTCCTCACCACGCTGGCCAAGGATGTGCTGGACGCCAATGGTCGGCAGGATATCGCCCTGACCGTCCGCGCGCCCGACGCGATGACGCTGGACGCGACCATCAGCGTACCGTTGGCGCTGATCGTGGCCGAAGCGGTCAGCAACGCCGTCGAACATGGATTGCCCGACCGACCGGGGCGGATCGACGTGGCGTTGGCGACGCAGGACGGCGCTATCGGCCTGCGCATCGCCGATAATGGCCATGGCATCGCCACGGATATGCCGTCGGGCGGTGCCGCCGGGTCGCTGGGCCTGCGCATCGCGCATGCGCTGGCGGGGCAGTTGGGCGGGCGTTTCGCGTTGGAAGCGGGGGCATCGGGCGGGGCTGTCGCCCGGCTGGACATTCCTGCGCGCGCCGCCTGTTGAACGACACGCATTCTGCCGCTTGGCGGCGGCGCGTCCCTCGGCTATGACCCGCCCATGCTGACGAAAACCACGACGCGCATCGGCGCGGCCACCGCCCTGGTCCTGACCGCTTCGCTTGTCCTTACCGGCTGCTCCACGTCGAAGAACAAGGCCGATACCCAATATGTCGCGCGCGACGTGTCGACCCTGTATAATAGCGGCAAGGACCGGCTGGACCGCGGCCAGTATAAGCTGGCCGCCGCCCTGTTCGACGAGGTGGAACGCCAGCATCCCTATTCGCCATGGGCGCGGCGGGCGCAGCTCATGTCCGCCTTCAGCTATTATATGAACCAGGATTATGCCGAATCCATCTCGGCGTCGCAGCGTTTCCTGTCGATCCATACCGGCAACAAGGACGCGCCCTACGCCTATTATCTGATCGCGCTCTGCTATTATGAGCAGATCGCCGACGTCACCCGCGACCAGAAGATCACGCAGCAGGGGCTGGACGCGCTGGGTGAACTGATCCGCCGCTATCCCGACACCCGCTATGCCGCCGACGCGCGGTTGAAGGTCGACCTGGTCAACGATCACTTGGCCGGCAAGGAAATGGAGGTCGGCCGTTTCTACCAGCGGCGTGGCCAGTGGCTGGCCGCCACGCTGCGTTTCCGTTCGGTGGTCGATAAATATCAGACCACGACGCATACGCCCGAAGCGCTGGAACGGCTGGTCGAATCCTATCTCTCGCTCGGCATCCCGGCCGAAGCGCAGAAGGCCGCCGCCGTGCTGGGCCGCAACTATCCCGGCACCAAATGGTATGAGCGCAGCTACAAGCTGATGCAGGAACATGGGGTCAAGGCCTGATACCCCTTTTGCCTGTTCCCCTTTTGTGCGGTGACAGGTAGAAGCGCGCCATGCTGATCTCGCTCGCCATCCGCAATGTCGTGCTGATCGAAGCGCTGGACCTGGAGTTCGGCGCGGGCCTTTCGGTGCTGACCGGCGAAACGGGGGCGGGCAAGTCGATCCTGCTCGATTCGCTTGGCCTGGCGCTGGGCGCGCGCGCCGACAGCGGCCTAGTGCGCAATGGCGAGGCGCAGGCCAGCGTCATCGCCACCTTCGAACCGCCGGCGGCCGCCACCCGCGTCGCTTTGTTGCTGGCGGACAATGACATTGAGATCGAACCGGGAGAGCCGTTGCTGATCCGCCGTCTGGTGAAGGCCGATGGCGGCAGCCGCGCCTTTGTCAACGACCAGCCCTGTTCGGCGGCTCTGCTGCGCGAATTGGGCGGATCGCTGGTCGAGATTCACGGCCAGCATGACGATCGCGGCCTGCTCAACCCGCGCGGCCATCGCGCGCTGCTCGACAGCTATGGCCGCTGCGAGGCCGGGGCGGTGGCGGCGGCGCATGGCGGCTGGCGGGCTGCCGCCAAGGCGCTGGCCGAAGCGCGGGCGACCGTCGACAATGCCGCGCGCGACCGCGATTATCTGACCCACGCCGTTGAGGAATTACGCAAGTTCGCGCCCGAACCCGGTGAAGAGGCGACGCTGGCCGAGGAACGCGCCACCATGCAGAAGGGCGCGCGCCTGACCGACGACCTGTCCGCCGTCGGCGATTGCCTGACCGGATCGGATGGTGGCCTGGCCCAGTTGCGGCAGGCCGCGCGCCGGCTGGACCGGATCGCGTCGGAAGAGCCGCTGCTGGCCGCTGTGTTGGAGGCATTGGATCGGGCTGTGGTGGAGGCAGGCGAGGCCGAAGATCGGCTGGCTGAGGCGGCCGAGGCGTTGAGCTTCGATCCTGCGCGGCTCGACATGATCGAAACCCGGCTGTTCGACCTGCGTGGGCTGGCGCGCAAGCATCAGGTGCAGTCCGACGATCTGGCGGCGCTGCGCGACGAGATGGATGCGAAGCTGGCCGCGATCGAGGGCGGCGAGGAGCATATCGCGGCGCTGGAAAAGGACGTCGCGGGGAAGGCTGCTGCTTATCGTGCCGCTGCTGAGGCGCTGTCGGGTGAGCGGCAAATGGCGGCCAGGCGGCTGGATGCTGCGGTGGCGGCGGAATTGTCGCCGCTCAAACTGGACGCGGCGCGCTTCCGCACCGTGGTCGCGCAGATGGACGAGGGGCAATGGAGCCCGCAGGGGATGGACCGGGTGGAGTTCGAAATCTCGACCAATCCGGGTGCGCCCTTCGCACCGCTGGCCAAGATCGCGAGCGGAGGCGAATTGTCGCGCTTCATCTTGGCGCTCAAGGTCGCGCTGGCCGAGCGGGGCGGGGCGGATACGCTGATCTTCGACGAGATCGACCGGGGCGTGGGCGGCGCGGTGGCCGATGCGATCGGCGAGCGGCTGTCGCGGCTGGCGCAGAGCAATCAGATCCTCGTCGTCACCCATAGCCCGCAAGTCGCGGCGCGGGGGGCGGGGCATCTGCTGATCGCGAAATCGAGCGACGGCACGGTGACGCGCACCGGCGTCCATGCGCTGAATGACATGGAACGGCGCGAGGAAATCGCGCGGATGCTGTCGGGCGCGGAGATTACCGCGGAAGCGCGGGCACAGGCGGAGCGGTTGCTGGAGCGGGTTTGAGCCGCCTCCGTCAGGCCATGCAGATATTAACGTCCGTTCGCTTCGAGCGAAGTCGAGAAGCGGATGGAGCCAAGCCAGCGTTTTGCTTCGTTTCTCGACTTCGCTCGAAACGAACGGTTCTTTGGGGAGAGAGTAGAGCCATGACCCATAACCGCAGAGACATGATCGGCCTGACCGCCGCCGCGATCGCCGCCAGCGCCATCCCCGCCGCCGCGCAGGATGCCGCGCCGCGTTACGGCTTGATCGGTCAGATGCTCAGCCAACCCGGCAAGCGCGACGAATTGGTCGGCTATCTGCGGGACGCGACCGGCGCGATGCCCGGTTGCCTGTCCTATATTATCGCGCTGGACAGCGCGAACCCGGACGCGATCTGGATCACCGAAGTCTGGGACGGCCAGCAAAGCCATGCCGCCTCGCTCAAACTCCCCGCCGTGCAAGCCGCCATCGCCAAGGCGCGGCCGATCATCGCGGGCTTTGGACAGCGGTTCGAGACGGTGCCAGTGGCGGGGGTTTAATCCTTTTTCCCCGTTCGTGCTGAGTAGGGGCTGAGCCTGTCGAAGACCCGTATCGAAGCGCATATCCTTTGATACGCCATTTCGACTTCGCTCAATGGCTACTCAGGACGAACGGAGGAGGTTATGGACCGTCTCATGACCGACCCCACCACCCTCACCGAAGCGGAAGCTGCCAACCGCCTGATGCGCCTGGCGCGCGAAGTCGCGAAGCATAACCGCCTTTATCATGACCAGGATGCGCCGGAGATCAGCGACGCGGCCTATGACGCGCTGATCGCGGAGAATAACGCGCTGGAGGCGGCTTTTCCGCAGTTGATCCGCGCTGATTCGCCCAATGCGCAGGTGGGCGCGGCCGCGACATCGGCGCTTAAGAAGGTGCCGCACGCCGTTCGCATGATGAGCCTCGACAATGGCTTTTCCGACGAGGATATCGGCGAATTCCTGGCCCGCGTGCGCCGCTTCCTGGCGCTGCCCGACGACGCGCCGCTGGCGCTGACCGCTGAGCCGAAGATCGACGGGCTTTCTTGCTCGCTGCGCTATGAGAAGGGCGAACTGGTACTGGCCGCGACGCGGGGCGACGGCACGACGGGGGAGGATGTGACCGCCAACGTCCGCACCATCGCCGACATTCCGCAGACGCTGACCGGCCCGAACATCCCCGACCTGTTCGAGGTGCGGGGCGAGGTCTATATGGCCAAGGGCGATTTCGTGGCGCTTAATCAGCGTCTGCTGGCTGAGGCCGACGACCCGGACAAGGCGCGGCAATTCGCCAATCCGCGGAACGCCGCCGCCGGATCGCTGCGCCAGAAGGACGCCGCCGTCACCGCCGCCCGGCCGCTGCGCTTCCTTGCCCATGGCTGGGGCGCGCACAGCGCCGTGCCCACCGACACGCAATTGGGCGTGATGCAGGCCATCGCGTCATGGGGTCTGCCGGTGTCGGACATGCTCGCCTGCGTCGATAGTCTGGACGCGTTGATCGCCCATTATCGCGCGATCGAAGCGGCGCGCGCCGACCTGCCGTTCGATATCGACGGGGTAGTCTATAAGGTCGACCGGCTCGACTGGCAGCAGCGGCTGGGCTTCGTGGCGAAGGCGCCGCGCTGGGCCATCGCGCATAAATTCCCTGCCGAACGGGCGCAAACCACGTTGGAGGCGATCGACATTCAGGTCGGGCGTACCGGCAAGCTGACCCCGGTCGGTCGCCTGACCCCCGTCACCGTGGGCGGCGTGGTGGTGTCCAACGTGACGCTCCACAATGCCGACGAGATCGTGAGGCTGGGGGTGCGTCCCGGCGACCGCATCGTCGTGCAGCGCGCGGGCGACGTCATCCCGCAGGTGGTCGAGAATCTGACTCGCGACGAAGAGCGCGCGCCTTTCCCGTTCCCGACCCATTGCCCCGTCTGCGGCTCCGAAGCGGTGCGGGAAGAAGAAGAGGTCGATTATCGTTGCACCGGCGGGCTGATCTGCCCGGCGCAGCGGTTCGAGCGATTGCGCCATTTCGTCAGCCGCGGGGCGCTGGATATCGAAGGGCTGGGGGAGAAGTCCATTCAGGAGTTTCTCGACCTGGGCTGGATCGCCGAGCCGGCCGACATTTTCCGCCTGAAAAAGCATCGGCCCGACCTGATCGGGCGCGAAGGGTGGAAGGAGAAGTCGGTCGACAATCTGCTGGCCGCGATTGAGGCGAAGCGCCAGCCCGACGCGGCGCGGCTGCTGTTTGGCTTGGGCATCCGCCATGTCGGCGCGGTGACGGCGCGCGATTTGCTCAAACGCTATACGACGCTGCCAGGCGTGCGTGCGTTGGCGCAAGAGATCATTGCGCTGCGCGATGCGGCCGACCCGGCGGAAACGCAGGCCAAGCGCGACAAGGCGATTGCCGAACATATCGGCGTCGAAAATGTCGGTGCGGCGGTGGGCCATGCGATCGCCGACTTCTTCCACGAACCCCACAATGTCGAAGCGTGGGACGATCTGCTGCGCGAAGTATCGCCGCCCGACTATGTCGTGGAAACCACCCAAAGCGCGGTGACGGGCAAGATTGTCGTCTTCACCGGCAAGCTGGAAACCATGAGCCGCGACGAGGCCAAGGCGCAGGCCGAGCGGCTGGGCGCGAAAGCGGCGGGGTCGGTCAGCGCCAAGACCGACCTGGTCGTGGCGGGGCCGGGCGCTGGATCGAAGCTCAAACAGGCCGCCGCGTTGGGGATCGCGGTGATTAGCGAGGCCGAATGGGCTGAAATCGTGCAGGCGGCGGGTTAGGCCGCCATCGCGTCGGCCAGCGCGCCGTCATGGGCGCGCCGCGATGCCATGATGGCGCCGACATGGGATTCGGCCCATTGGGTGACCTGGTCCAATATGCCGATCAGCCCGCCCGCCAGCGGGGTCAGTCGATATTCCACCGTCACCGGCACGGTGGGGAAGGCGGCGCGGTTGACCAGGCCGTCGCGCTCCAGGCTCTTCAATGTTTGTGAGAGCATCTTTTGCGAGATGGCGCCGATCCGCCGCCGCAGATCGTTGAAGCGCACCGGGCCGTCCTTCAACGTCAACAGCACCAATACCGCCCATTTGTCGCCGATCCGGTCGAGAATATGGCGGGTCGGGCAATCAGGATTATAGGCGTCGCCGATGCGCAGCGACTGGGGCATGGTCATGGTAGGGTATCCTGGGCGTAACCTGGTGAAGGCAAGGTGCCTTCTTGCAGGGATGATATCGCAATCGCTATCTGGTTTCCATCAGTAACCACCATGGAGATGGACATATGAAGGTAGCGATCATCGGCGGCACGGGCCGCGCGGGCACGGAAATCAGCGCGGAACTGGCGCGGCGCGGGCATCAGGTGACAGCGATATCGCGTCATCCCGAAAATGCGATCGATGCTGACGGCGTCAAGGCGGTTGTCGGCGACGTTGCGAAACCCGCCGCTTTGGTCGAGGCGATCCGCGGCCATGATGTCGTGGTGAGCGCGGTGATGTTTGCCGATACCGATCCCCAATCGCTGGTCGGCGTAGTGCGCGATTCGGGCGTGCCGCGCTATCTGGTGGTCGGCGGTGCGGGAAGCCTGGAGGTCGCGCCCGGCGTGGCGTTCATCACAACGCCCGACTTTCCCGAAGTCGCCAAGGTCGAAGCGGGCAAGGGCGCGGTGTTTCTCGACCATCTGCGCGGGGTCGATGACATCGACTGGACCTTCCTGTCGCCATCGGCCTATTTCTTCGTGGGCGATCGCAAGGGCAGTTTCCGGCTCGGCAGGGATGAACTGCTGGTCGATGGCGAGGGCAATAGCAGCATATCCTACGCCGACTATGCCATCGCGCTGGTGGATGAGATCGAAACGCCGCAGCACAGCCGCGCGCGGTTTACTGTAGGCTATTAAGTAAAGCGCCGTTCGTTTCGAGCGAAGTCGAGAAACGCTTCTCGACACGCTCGAAGCGAACGGATTATTGTAGCGGGACTTAAGCCGCCCCTTCCAGTTTGTCCTGGGTCTTCGTGTCGAAATCGCCCGCATCATGGCGTTCGTGGAGTTGCTCCTCCAGCGGCCCGTTCACCTTGTTGACCATGCGGCCGCGTTTCACCGCCGGGCGGGCGTCGATCTGCTGCGCCCATCGCAGGACATTCTTGTAGCTCGCCACGTCCAGAAATTCCGCCGCATCATAGGCGCGGCCGAGTACCAGCCCGCCATACCAGGGCCAGATCGCGATGTCGGCGATGCTATATTCGGCACCCGCGACATAGTCATGGTCCGCCAAGCGCCGGTCCAGCAGGTCCAGTTGACGCTTTACTTCCATCGTGTAGCGATTGATCGGATATTCGTATTTCTCCGGCGCATAGGCGAAGAAATGGCCGAAGCCGCCGCCCAGCAGCGGTCCGGCGCCCATTTGCCAGAACAGCCAGTTGAGCGCCTCGGTCCTTCCCGCGGGATCGGCGGGCAGGAACTTGCCGAATTTTTCGGCCAGATAGAGCAGGATCGAGCCGGATTCGAACACGCGCTGGGGTGGCGAAACGCTATGGTCCAGCAGCGCCGGGATTTTGCTGTTGGGGTTGATGGCCACGAAATCGCTGCCGAACTGGTCGCCATCGCCGATGCGGATCAGCCAGGCGTCATATTCCGCGTCGGTGACGCCCGCTTCCAGCAATTCCTCCAGCAGGATCGTCACCTTCTGCCCATTGGGGGTGGCGAGCGAATAAAGCTGGAGCGGATGGTCGCCCACCGGCAGCGCCTTGTCGTGGGTCGCGCCTGCGATCGGTCGATTGATGGACGCGAAGGGGCCGCCATTCTCCTTGTCCCAGGTCCAGACTTTGGGCGGGGTATATGTCTCGGTCATGCGGGAAGGCTCCGATAAGGGGATATGGGCGGCAAGTAGGAAGCGGCCCCGCCGCCCGCAACCAAGCGCCTCTCAACTATCCATGATTATTTCGCATCGGTCCTGACCACCGGTGCGCGAGCGAGGGCGGCGAGTGCGGGCGGTGCGACCGTCATCGCGATATTCCCGAAGCGCCATGCATAAGGAATGGCCGCACTATCCGCGCAATCCGTCGCGTCGGGGATGACGGTTAGCGAGGCGCGCCCTATCTGCAGCAGCGCGCCATTGGCTCGACCGGGGCGTGGAAAAATTCCGCGCCGCCATCTTGACCAGTGGAACGACTTTTCCATATGCATGCCGCTAGCACTCTTGCTCGATGAGTGCTAACAACGCGAAGTTCATCGGGAGACGGACAAGCGGACAGGGCATTTGCGGGGGAGATCGTCCCCCGATCCTGTCCGCCGCCCCCTCCCCAAAGCTAGGGAAAGGCAATCAACATGGCATTTCGTCCATTGCACGACCGTGTTCTCGTCCGCCGCATCGAAGCGGAAGCGAAGACCGCCGGCGGCATCATCATCCCCGACACCGCCAAGGAAAAGCCGCAGGAAGGCGAGATCGTCTCCGTCGGCACCGGCAGCAAGGCCGAAGACGGCAAGGTGACCCCGCTGGACGTCAAGGCCGGCGATCGCATCCTGTTCGGCAAATGGTCGGGCACCGAAGTCAAGGTCGACGGTGAAGACCTGCTGATCATGAAGGAATCGGACATTCTGGGCGTCGTTGCCTAAATCCGCATTCCCGTTTTCCCTGTTTCTCCTAATCAAAGAAGGTAAAAGATCATGGCAGCGAAGGACGTAAAGTTTTCGCGTGACGCCCGTGAGCGCATTCTGCGCGGCGTCGATATCCTGGCCGATGCGGTCAAGGTGACCCTGGGTCCGAAGGGCCGCAACGTCGTCATCGACAAGAGCTTTGGTGCGCCCCGCATCACTAAGGACGGCGTCAGCGTCGCCAAGGAAATCGAACTGAAGGACAAGTTCGAGAATATGGGCGCCCAGATGGTCCGGGAAGTTGCTTCGAAGACCAACGACATCGCCGGTGACGGCACCACCACCGCAACCGTTCTGGCCCAGGCCATCGTGCGCGAAGGCATGAAGTCGGTTGCCGCCGGCATGAACCCGATGGACCTGAAGCGTGGCATCGACCTCGCCGTGATCAAGGTCGTCGAAGACCTCAAGGCGCGTTCGAAGCCGGTTTCCGGCACCGCCGAAATCGCTCAGGTTGGCATCATCTCCGCCAACGGCGACCGTGAAGTCGGCGAAAAGATCGCCGAAGCCATGGAAAAGGTCGGCAAGGAAGGCGTCATCACCGTGGAAGAGGCCAAGGGTCTCGACTTCGAACTGGACGTCGTGGAAGGCATGCAGTTCGACCGCGGCTACCTGTCGCCCTACTTCATCACCAACCCGGA
>JAVBXL010000097.1 GCA_030824575.1 bacterium
AAATGGACATGGACGTCGCCCGCGCGACGGAACAGGTCATATTTGAAATGATGATGTTCCAGGTTCGCGAAGCTGTGCGACATATTGCCTTCGCCCGACAGGAACGGCTTTTCCCAGATGACCTTGCCATCGCGCAGGATGCGGCTCGATCCTTCGATATGCTCGGGCGGGGTGCCGACCAGCAGTTCCGGGCCAAGCGCGGCCTGGCGCAGCTTGGAGTGGGCGAGCCACAGATAATTGTGCCGCTCGGTGATGTGGTCGCTGAACTCATTGGCGAGCGCGAGGCCGATGCGATAGGGGGTGCCGTCTTCGCCGATAATATAGACGCCAGCGATCTCCGGCTCCTCGCCGCCATCCTGGGCGAAGGCGGGCATGGTGAGCGGGTCGGCCGGGCCGACAAGCTGCGACCCGTCGCCCTTGTAGAACCATTCGGGCTGCTGGCCAGCGACGCCGGGGGCAGGTTTGCCGCCTTCCAGCCCTTCCAGAAACATGCGCATGGAATCGGTCTGCTTTTCGGCGGCGGCGGCTTCGCGGTGCATCTTGTCGCGACCCTCGGCAGAGCCAAGGTGTGTCAGGCCGGTGCCGGTCAGCAGTATATGGGCGCCATCGTCATGGTCGATCGGGGCGAGCAGGCGATTGGCTTCGAACTCGGCGGCGATGTTCACGGCATCACCCTTGCCAGCGGCTTCGACCGCGGCGGCGAGGCTGATCCTTTGCGCGATCGCATGGAGCGCCAGCGCGCGGATGGTGGCGAAACCTGGCACGATATGCGCGCTGTCGCCCTGCGCGGCGATGACCGTCCGCTCGCCACTGTCCGAACGGTGCTGCAACAGGCGCAATGTCATGAAAACTCTCCTCCCGCGCGCCTGGAAACGGCGCTCAATCCAAACCAAAAGCGTCCAGCCGCGCGCCTGACCATCGTCCGGTCGGGCGAGGCGGCGGCGGTGAATCTGCTAATTACTCCGACATATTACAGGATGATGGTAATGGCAATGCTTGTATTATAGGGACGGATATGCCTGATTGGGGAAAGGCGAGAGGAACGGAAATGGTGAAGGAAAGTCCGTCTTTGCATGAGCAAGAGACGGAAAATAGCGGCGCTGCCAAGGCGGTCCGGGGGCCGGGGCGGCGGTTGCACGGTGCGATCGCGCACAAGCTGGGCATGGCGATCTTGTCCGGCCATTATGCGCCCGGTGATGTGCTGTCTGGCGAAGTCGCCTTCGCCGAAGAGCTGGAAGTCTCCCGCAGCGCCTATCGCGAGGCGATCCAGGTGCTGACCGCCAAGGGGCTGGTGGAAAGCCGGCCCAAGGCGGGCACCCGCGTCCTGCCGCGCAACCGCTGGAACCTGCTCGACCCCGAAGTCCTCGCCTGGGCCTTTGCCGGGGAGCCGGACATACAGTTCGTGCGCGACCTGTTCGAATTGCGCGCCATCGTAGAGCCGGCCGCAGCGAGGCTGGCGGCGCAGCGGCGCGACAAGGACGACCTCAAGATCATGAAGGATGCGCTGTCCGCCATGCGCCGCCATACGCTGGCGACCGAAGCGGGCCGCGCGGCGGACCGCGATTTCCACAACGCGATCCTGCACGCCACCCGCAACGACGCGCTGCTGGTGCTGACCGCCAGCATCGGCGCGGCGGTCAATTGGACGACGCAATATAAGCAGCGCGCCCGCGCCTTGCCGCGCAACCCGATCCCCGACCATGTGCGTGTCTATGACGCGATCGCCGCGGGCGATCCGGCTGCGGCGGCCGAAGCAATGGGTGTGCTGGTCGATCTGGCGCTGGAGGATACGGCGAGCGCGATGCAGCGCTGAAAAAGCCGAGCCTGCCGTTTCTCGACCCTTCCACGAAGCTCAGGACAGGCTTCGCTCGAAACGAACGGATGTTTGAGGCGACAAAAAAGGCCGGAGCGGGATGTCCGCTCCGGCCTTTTTAGCGCCACAGGTGCGACCCTCGGCTTTATTCCGCCGCGACCTGCTGGTCGGGCAGCGCGTGGGTCGTCTTGGACCCCCACAGCGCATAGAAGAGAATGTAGAGTTCGCAGATTGCGGTCAGCAGGAAGCTGGTCTGCAACCCATAATGATCTGCCAGCCAGCCCTGCACGATCACAAGCGATCCGCCGGCGATCGCCATGATGAGCAGGCCCGATCCTTCCTCGGTCAGCGGCCCGAGCCCCTTGATGCCGAGCGTGAAGATGGTCGGGAACATGATCGAATGGAACAGGCCGACCAGGATCAGCGACCACATGGCGACCGGGCCGGTGGTGAACACCGTGACCAGCATCACGATGAACGCGCCGATCGAGAAGGCGGCGAGGACATTACCCGCGTCGAACTTCTGCATGATCGCGGAGCCCGCGAACCGGCCGATCATCATGCCGCCCCACAGGAAGGTCAGGTAGCGGCCCGCCTGCTCATGGGTCAGGTTGGCGATGTCGGGCTGGCTGACGAAATTCACGAACAGATTGGCGACGCCGATTTCCGCGATCAAATAGATGAAGATCGCCGGGATGCCGAACACCAGATTGCGATGGTTCCAGAGCGAATATTTCTTCCGCTCCTCCTTGCTGTGGCGCTGCGTCGCATTGCCCATGGCGGGGAGGGGGAAGCGGGCGATGACGATGGCCAGAACCGCAAGCACCGCGGCCACGATCACATAGGGCAGGATCACGGACTGGGCGTCGGCCAGGCGTTCGGCCTGCGTCAGGACGACGTCGCCTTGTGCCGTGCCGCCCTTCGACCGGCCAAGAATCAGATAGGCGCCGAACAGCGGCGCGAGCATCGTGCCGGCCGAGTTCATCGCCTGCACCAGGTTGAGGCGCGAGGAGGCGGTTTCCGGCTTGCCGACGATCGCGACATAGGGGTTGGCCGCGACCTGCAATAGGGTGATGCCGCTGGCGATCACGAACAGCATAACCAGGGTCACGCCATAGGAGGGGATCGACGCCGCCACCGTCATGCCCAGCGCGCCCGCCGCCATGACGAGCAGGCCGATCACCAGCGATTTTTGATAGCCGACCCGTTCGATCAGCTTGGCCGACGGAATCGACGCCACGAAATAGGCGATGAACCACACCGATTCGATCAGGGTCGTCTGGGTGTAGCTGAGTTCGAACACGCTGCGCAGATGCGGCAGCAGCGTGTTGTTGATGACGGTGATGAAGCCCCACATGAAGAAGAGGCTGGCCAGCAAAGCCAGCGCAGGGCCGTAGCGCGTGCCGGGATTGTGCGTCGCGGTCACGCCCGCGCCTGATGAGATCGGTCCTGCCATTCATCCTTCTCCACTGCAGTTCCAGTAGCGCGGCAAGCCGATCTAGGCTTGCATGCGCTTATTTTGTCGGAGTATATCCCCCTTAACCGCCCGTCAATGGGCGCAACTGTCAGGGAGGAAGTCCATGCGAAAGGTCGTCGATTTGAAAACAGCGTTGTCACCCGCTGTCGGTCTGTATGCGCTTGCCGTCACGCTCGCAAGCGGCACGGCGCTTGCCGCCGACGCCAGCCGCGCGCCCGCCGGCACCGCCAATGGCGCCGCGGTCGAAACGATCACGCTGAAAAATGGCGCGGGCGTGTCTGCCAAGATCCTGACCTATGGCGCGACGCTCCAGTCGCTGTCCGGCCCCGGCAAGGACGGCAAGGTCGCGGACGTCTTGCTGGGCTATGACGACCTCAAATCCTATGTCGACTTCCCCAATTATTTCGGCGTGACCGTGGGCCGCTATGCCAACCGCATCGCCGGCGGAAAATTCAGCCTCGACGGCAAACCCTATCAGTTGCCGCTGAACGACAAGGTCAATTCGCTGCACGGCGGCGGCAAAGGTTTCGACAAGCAGGTGTGGAAGGTCGTGTCGCTCAAGAGCGGTCCCAAGGCCAGTCTGGTGCTGGGGCTGACCAGCCCGGACGGCGATTCGGGCTATCCCGGCAAACTGGACGTGACCGTCACCTATACGCTGGACGAAGCCGGCAACCTTGGCATTGCGTTCGACGCGAAAACCGACAAGCCCACCATCGTCAACATGACCAATCATGCGATCTTCAACCTGGCGGGCGAAGGATCGCCCGACGGCGCGATGGGCCATCTGCTGACGATCCCGGCCAAGGCCTATACGCCGGTCGACGCCAACCTGATCCCGACCGGCGAACTAAAGCCCGTCGAAGGCGGCGTGTTCGATTTCCGTGCGCCCCGCCGCGTGGCCGATGGATTGCGTGATGGCCGCGATGCGCAGATCATCGCCGGGCGCGGCTACGATCATAATTTCGCGCTGGACAAGGGCGCGACCAAGACGCCGGAACTGGCCGCACGGCTGGAAGATCCGGTGTCGGGCCGGGTGCTGGACGTCCTGACGACCGAACCGGGCGTGCAATTCTACACCGGCAATTTCCTGGACGGCACCTTCATCGGCAAGAGCCAGCATGTCTATCGCATGGGGGACGGCATCGCGCTGGAGCCGCAGAAATTTCCCGATGCGCCCAATCAGCCCGGCTTCGTGTCGGCGCGGGTCGATCCGGGCAAGCCCTATCATCATGCCATGGTCTATCGCCTGTCGGTGGCGCGCTGATGCCGGAATGGCGGTTGATCGACCGCGGCGTCGCGGACAGTCTGGGGGAGGGGACGCTCTGGTCGGCGCGCGATAACGCCGTCTATTGGGTCGATATCCTTGCCCCCGCGCTCAACCGTTTGTCGCTGGAAAGCGGCGCGGTCGATCGGTTCGCCATGCCTGAGCCGCTGGGCTGGGTGGCGGAGCGCGAGGCCGGTGGGTTCATTGGCGGCTTCCAGAGCGGCTTTGCCGGGATCAGCCTCGACCCGCTTGTCATTACGCCGTTCGGCGACCCCGAACCGCACTTCCCCGGCAACCGGATGAACGATGGCAAGGCGGATGCGCAGGGCCATATCTGGTGCGGCACGATGGACATGGCGGAAGAGCATGATCGCGGCGCGCTTTACCGCTTGGCGCCGGATCGCATTTGGAGCGTCATCGACAGCGACTATCGCGTGCCCAACGGCCCGGCCTTTTCGCCCTGTGGCCAGTGGCTCTATCATAGCGATACGGCCAAGCAGCAGATGTACCGTTTTCGCCGGACCGAGCATGGCGCAACCGATCGCGAGCCGTTCATCCGCTTTAGCGAAGAGGATGGCTATCCCGATGGCATGACCGTGGATTCAGATGGCCATATCTGGGTCGCCCATTGGGGCGGCAGCAGGATCAGCCGCTTCACGCCCGACGGCAGGTTGGATCGCGCCATCATGCTGCCGGCGCGGCAGGTGACGAACATCACCTTCGCCGGGCCGAATCTCGACCGCATGTTCGTCAGCAGCGCGACCGTCGGGCTTGACGATCCGACGCCTTATGATGGCGGCTTCTTCGAAGTGGAGAGCGGCGTGCGCGGCCTCCCGACTAACCTTTATACGGGCTGATCTGGCGCACCCACGCTAATCGGGCGCGGCCGTCACAGGCGGGCCGCGCCCTTTCCGTTTTTACCGATCAAAGCCGGTTGCGTCGGTCGCGCTTATCCTCTAAAGCGCCAGGACAGCGTTGTCATGACTTCTCCAAAGTCGGATGATGCTGCGACCCCGGACGGCCTCTTGATGAACTGCACGCATCATCGGCCGTCCGGGGCGATTTTTCCCAAACATGCGCGCGCTGGCGTCAGTTCTGCCAGCGGCGTGCCACGCGCACCGGCTTCCACAGGTCCGGTCCCATCAGCAGCAGCGCGATGCCCGCCGCAGCGCTCATGAAGCAGGATGCCGCCAGCATGAGTTGCAAGGGCGTGACCGACGGCGACTGCCGCACCAGCATATGCAGCCACGCCGCTTGCGGGCGCAGACTTATAAGCAGCGCCAATCCGATGAGCCGTAAGGCGATTTGGGCTACGGGACGGGGACGCCAATGGGTCATGATGCAACCTCCATCGCAGGGGAGGCGCTCCATCTACCCATTGGCACGTAGCAATGCGAGAGCGCAAAATCCCGCGCATCGTTGGAATCGCGTATAAATTTACGGCCGTCGGCGTCGGTCCGGCGCCCAATCATACGAAAATACTATGCGCCTGCCTGTTTATCCCTATGGAAATGCAATGTTGGTTCATGGCATCGCGGGCGGACCTACGCAGGCAAGGATTGCGACAATGTATTCCCCGACCGACGACGCGCGGCCCCATGATGCCGGCGCGGGACAGCCGCTGGCGCCGCTGGCGCTTGGCGCGCTGGGCGTCGTCTTCGGCGATATCGGCACGTCGCCGCTTTATGCGCTCAAGGAAAGCTTTGTCGGCCATCATCCCCTGACGGTGGACATGCTGCATATCTATGGCGTGCTGTCGCTGATCTTCTGGACGATGACGCTGATCGTCACGGTCAAATATGTGTTCATCGTCATGCGCGCCGACAATCATGGCGAAGGCGGCAGCATGGCGTTGCTGGCGCTGATCGGGCGGCGACTGGGGCCATCGCGCTGGACGCCGTGGATCGCCATGCTGGGCGTGCTGGCGACCGCGCTTTTCTATGGCGATGCGATCATCACCCCGGCCATTTCCGTGCTGTCGGCGGTGGAGGGGCTGACCGTGGTGCAGGCCAGCCTGACCCCGCTGGTGCTGCCGATCGCGATCGTCATCCTGGTGGGGCTGTTCCTGATCCAGCGCCACGGCACGGCCAAGGTCGGCGCGCTGTTCGGGCCGGTCATGGTCGTCTATTTCCTGGTGCTGGCTGCGCTCGGTATCCTCAACATCGCGCGCCATCCCGACATCATCGCCATCGTCAACCCGGTCTGGGCGGTACGCTTCTTCGCCTATGATCCCCAACTGGCGTTCCTGGCGCTGGGATCGGTCGTGCTGGCGGTGACGGGGGCGGAGGCGCTCTATGCCGACATGGGCCATTTCGGGCGCAAGGCGATCAGCATCGCCTGGCTCTACGCCGCCTTTCCCTGCCTGTTGCTCAACTATCTGGGACAGGGCGCGCTGCTGCTCGACGAACCCGCCGCCGCCGCCAATCCCTTTTTCCTGATGGCGCCGGAATGGGCGCGGCTGCCGCTGGTGATCCTGGCCACGATGGCGACCATCATCGCCAGCCAAGCGGTGATTTCGGGCGCGTTCTCGGTCACGCAGCAGGCGGTGCAACTGGGCTTCCTGCCGCGCCTGCGCATCCTGCACACCAGCGCGTCGGCGGCCGGGCAGATTTATGTGCCGCTGGTCAATGTTGCGCTGCTCATCTTCGTCATCCTGCTGGTGCTGGGCTTCCGCAGTTCGACCGATCTGGCCGCGGCCTATGGCATCGCCGTCACCGGCACGATGCTGATTACCGCCTGCATGGTCGGCGTGTTGACCTTCAGCGTGTGGCGCTGGCACCCGCTGGTCGCGGGCGGCGTGACGCTCGCTTTCCTTTTGGTCGACGGTGCCTATTTCGCATCCAACGCAACCAAGATCCCCGATGGCGGCTGGTTCCCGCTGCTGGTCGCGGCGATCGCCTTTGTCGGCCTGACCACCTGGGCGACCGGGCGGCGGATCATGCGCGAACGGCTGCGTGACGGGGCGATGGAACTGGACCTGTTCATCCGCTCCACCAGCGGATCGCTGAAACGGGTGCCGGGCACCGCGATCTTCCTGTCGTCCAGCACCGATGGGGTGCCGCCCGCGCTGCTCCATAATGTGAAGCACAATCGCATCCTGCACGACCGCAACATCATCTTGACGGTGCGGACCCAGGGCGTGCCCCATCTGCGCGAAGAGAGCCGGGTGGCCGTGACCGATAACGGCCAAGGCTTCTACCGCGTCGTGCTCAACCACGGTTTCATGGAGGAAGTCGATATTCCCGCGGCATTGAAATCGGTGCAGGATTGCGGCGGCCCGATCACGGTCAAGGACAGCAGCTATTTCCTCAGCCGCCAGACGCTGATCCCTTCGGCGCGGCCCGGCATGGCAATCTGGCGCGAAAAGCTGTTCGCCTGGATGATCCGCAATGCGGAAAGTCCCATGGAATCCTTCAAGCTGCCGGTGAACCGCGTGGTCGAACTGGGGTCGCAGCTGGAGATTTAGGGTTTGCGTCGCCAGCGCCGGAACAGCGACACGCCCAGCACGCCGCTACCCACCACCGCGGCGATCGCGCCGCCGGCCGACGCCAGCGCCCAGGCGCCGGCCGCCAGCAGGCCCGTCAGGAAATCGACGATGATGAGGGTGAGATGGATCATGTTAGGGACAGGACGGCGTTTGATGGTTGGCACCGTGCGGTTTCAGCATAGCTGAAACGATCAATGCCCCAATTCCTTGGCTTCCTGATATTTCAGTTCCAGAAAACGGTTCTGCGTCGCCAGCTTGTCGAGATCGCCGCTGGCCAGACTCTCGCTCATCCGGCCGATTTCGGCATCGATCACGGAAAGGCCGTCCACCAGCTGCTTTTCCGGCACGCGGCCATTGCGCTCCTCGCGGCGTAGCGGCCCAGGGATCGACTGATAGCCGGTGACCAGTTCGGGCAGATGATCGGCCAGCAGGCGACGAATCTCCTGCGCGGCCGGCTCCTGGTCGTTCAGCCGCTCCAGCTGCGGTGCCAATATCTCCAGCTTCACGCCGATGCTGTCGACCAGGGTGATCGCCGGGGCGGGCAGGGCCTTGCGCTGGTTTTCCAGCCAGATTTCGGTCTTGAGCGGCAAGGCGGTGAGTTCGGTCGCGGCCAGCGCCTCTGTCTTCACCCGGCTTTCCGTCGGCGCGAGCGCGATCAGCAGCAGCGCGGCGATCATCACGCCCAGCGCGATCATGACGCCTGTGGTGCCCAGCGGCAGGATGAACCCCGCCACCGCGCTGGCCAGCACCACCGCCAGCACCGCCCAGAAGGCATATTTGACCTTGCGCATCAGCCCGGCATTGCGCCGCTGCCGTGCGCGCGACGAGAGGCTTTGGCCGCGATCGCTGTGGCGGCGCAGTACGGCCTCGGCATCGGCCAGAACGCGGTCGGACCGGCTCATATTGCGCATCCCCCAATCCGTTCGGGCTGAGCGAAGTCGAAGCCTTTGCCTGAGCGGAGGCGAAGGTACCTCGCTACGCTCGGCGGAACCCTTCGACTTCGCTCAGGGCGAACGGACGCTGACATTATAATCACCCCTCGATCGCGCTCAGCAGCGGATTGTCGGCCCGCACTTCCCTGGCGGCCTGCGCCTGGCCTTGCGCGCGGGCGATATAGCCCTTGGACTTTTCCACCTCGCCCGACAGGGTGTTCACCGTCGTCTTCATATTTTCCAGCGCCTTCAGCTTGAAGGCGTCGATATTGTCCATCGTATCGTAGATATTCTGGAAAGCGCGCTGGAGCGTTTCGATCGGGATCGTGCTGGCCGCGGCCTGTTCGTGGATTTGCGCGGTCTGGCTTTTGAGCAATTCGCCGGTCCGGTCGATCATGTTGGCGGTGGTGGTGTTGAGCGCCGTGATCTGCTCCAGCACCAACCGCTGTCCGGCGAGCGCCTGCGCGACCGTCACCGCCGTCCGCAGCGCGGCGACCGTGGTGGTGCTGGCGCGGTCCACGCCCTTGACCAGTTCGACATTGTTCTTCTTCACCAGATCCAGCGCCAAATAGCCCTGCACCGTCACCGCCATCTGCGTCAGCAGATCCTGCGTGCGCTGGCGGATGTAGAAGAGCGCGCTTTCGCGGATCGCCTTGGCCTTGGTCGGGTCGGTCGAATCCAGTTCCAGCGCCTTGGATTCTAGGCGTGCGTCCATGGTCTTGCTGATATGGATCATCTGTTCCAGACGACCCATGGTGGCCCACATATTCTGCCGCTCGACGTCGATCGCGGCATTATCCTTGATCAACACATCCTTGCCGCTGGCCAGCGACCCCAGGATCGAATTGATATGGCCCTGCGCGCTCTTATAACCGTCGAAATAGTCGCGCATCTTGTTGCCGAACGGGATGATCCCGAACAGCTTCTTGGGCGCGAGCAGATTGCCGCGCTTGCCCGGATCGAGATCCTCGACCGTGCGGCGCAGTTCGGCCAGGTCCGCGCCGACCTTGGTATCGCTGTCCATCGCGCGCACCGGCCGATCGAGGAAACGGTTGGAGTGACCCGCGGCCTCGGCGATTTCCTTGCGTCCCATATTGGTCAGTTGGTCGACCCGCGCGCCGAACTCGGGCGAATTGGCGTCCTGCGCGACCAGGTCCGCGACGAAGGCGTCGACCTTCTCGTCCAGCTTGGACTTTTTCTCGTCCTCGATCGGGACGAGACCCGCCGCCTTTTCAGGCGCGACCGCCGGCACCGGATCGGGCGCGGTCAGGTTCAGCGTGTCGGCAGTAACGGTCGTGGTGGGCGCGGTCGTGGCCATATCGTCTCCCAACGGCATTGCGAACCAGCTGTCATATGTGACTATTACAGTGGCGCTTCAATGGCGAATATGGCCCGGCTCCGCGCCCGATGCAATCAGCGCGCGCCTTCCGCGTAATAGCGCTCCATGTCGAGCCGCATCTGGTGCAGCGCTTCCGGGTTCAGATAGACCATGTGGCCTGCCGGGTAATATTTGAACTGGAGGTTCTGACGCAGCTGCGGCTCCAGCATCATGTGCTTCAAATCGCGCTCGGTCGAGAAGAAGGGCGTCGCCATATCGTACCAGCCATTGAGCGAGAGCACGCGCAGATGCGGGTTGGTGCGCATCGCGGCGCTCAGGTCCGCGGTCACGTCCGCGACATTCTGCTTGCCGCCTTCGGGCGCCTGATGGCTCCAGTCCCATTTGAAATCGCCGCCCTCCCGCGCGCTCAGGCGATAGCTAAGGTCGGTCTTGTAGCCGATCTGCCGCGTCACCTGATCCAGGAAACTGCCCACATACAGCCCGGTGATGCCAGTGCTGGACGGATCAAATTCCGGTTCCTCGCCCGCCGCGTCGGCGTCTATGCCTTTGTAGCGGCTGTCGAAGCGGCCGACCGTTTCATGCCCCTCACGCAGCAATTCCTTGCGGAAGCGCGACAGGCTGACGCGCAAATTGGCGCGCTTGAGATAATCGATCGACAGGCCGGTGAAGCGGCTCAATTGCTGGGCGATCTGATCGGTTTCCTGCGGGCTGATGTCGGACCCCTTGAGCAGCGCGGTGGCATAGGGGCCATTGGCGAAGACGCGCGATTCCTCGACGAACGCCTCCAGGCTTTCGGGGCGGCCGCCCGGTACGCGGTTATGATACCAGGCGGTCGCGGCATAGCTGGGGATATAGCCGATATGGATCGTGTCGAAGCCCGACTGGCGCACGCCATAATTCATGATCGACGACAGCAGCACCACGCCGTTCAGCGCCAGCCCGCGGTCCTCCAGTTGATAGGCAAGCGCGCCCGACCGGGTCGTGCCATAGCTTTCGCCGAAAATATATTTGGGCGACGCCCAGCGGCCATTTTTCGTCGTGTAGCGGATGATCGCCTTGGCAAAGGCGTCCACATCCCCATCGACGCTGTAGAAATCGGAAGGTTTGGCGTCGCCCAATATGCGCGAATAGCCCGAACCGATCGTGTCGAGGAACACCATGTCGGTGCTGCCGATCAGGCTGTCATTGTTCGGGCCGACGTCGAAGGGTGCGGGCTTTACTGCCTCCGGATTGCCGGTGCGGACATGCTCCGGGGCGAAGCTGCCCATGCGCAGCCAGAGCGACGAGGAGCCGGGGCCGCCATTATACAGGAAGGTCACCGGACGGTTCTTGCCCGCCGCGGTATAGGCGGTGTAGAACATGCTCGCGACCGGCTTGCCCTTTTCATCGCGGATAGTGAGCGTGCCGGCGGTCTGGGTGTAGGGGATGGATTTCCCATCAACGCGGGCCGTGCCCTTGCTGCTCTGCGTCACTTCCTCGACCGGGGCGCTGGCCCAGTTGGCCGCGACCTCTTCGGCGACCTTGTAGGCATGTTGCTTCGCAGCGTCGGGCGCATCCTTCTGCGCGAAGGCGGGGGTGGCGAGGGCGATCAGCGAGGCGAAAGCGAAGGTGGCGGCAGACCGCATGAGAGGGAAGCTCCTTGGCATCAGGCTATATTATTGGCGACGCGGGGCACCATAGAAATGTCGTCGCGGGGGGCAAGGAGATATTGCACTGACGTAAAGCAACGGCGGCGCGCCCTGGCCGGATGGCAGGGTCGGGTGGATTGCAGATATAGGAAATCCGTTCGGGCTGAGCGAAGTCGAAGCCCTCTGCCGAGCGGAGCGAGGTCAAATGCTTCGCCTCCGCTCAGCAATGCCCTTCGACTTCGCTCAGGGCGAACGGATTGCAAGGGTCGGCCAATGTCCG
>JAVBXL010000178.1 GCA_030824575.1 bacterium
TTCCGTTTGATCCTTTCGCGCTGTTTGATGATGGCATCGGCCCTGCCGAAGTAGGCGTCGGCGGGCGTCACGTTGTTCAGGCTCTCGTGGTAACGTCGGTGGTTATAATGCTCGACGAAGGCTTCGATCTGGGCCTCAAGGTCACCGGGCAGGAAGTAATTTTCGAGCAGGATGCGATTCTTGAGGGTCTGATGCCAGCGCTCGATCTTGCCCTGGGTCTGGGGATGCATCGGAGCTCCGCGCACATGGCTCATTTTCCGGGCCTCGATATATTCCGCCAGTTCACCCGCGATGTAGCTCGGGCCATTATCCGACAGCAGCCGAGGCTTGTGCAGCACCGTTGCGCTGTCGCAACCCGAGGCCTCGAGCGCGAGGTCCAGCGTGTCGGTGACATCCTCGGCTCGCATGTTGGTGCACAGCTTCCAGGCGATGATGTAGCGCGAGAAGTCGTCGAGCACGGTCGACAGATAGACCCAGCCCCAGCCAATGATCTTGAAGTAGGTGAAGTCGGTCTGCCACATTTCGTTCGGCCGCGTCGTCTTGGTGTGGAACGCATCGGCTGCCCTGATCACGACGAAGGCCGGGCTGGTAATCAGATCATGGGCCTTGAGCAGGCGATAAACCGTGGCCTCCGACACGAAGTAGCGCTTCTCGTCGGTGAAGCGCACCGCCAGTTCGCGGGGCGACAGATCGGTTGTATCCAGCGCCATGTCGATGATCTGCTGCTGGATATCGTCGCCGATGCGGTTCCACACCCGGCGCGGGGCCGATGGCCGATCCTCCAACGCCTCCGGGCCGCCTTCGAGATAGCGGTCGTACCAGCGATAGAAGGTCCGGCGCGGGATGCCCAACTGCTCCGCAGGCGCGCCCGGCTCGGGGGGCAAAGGGGTAAAACTGTCGTGATCAAGGTCGGGCAGCTTCATGCGACCGGCGCGCCAGTCGGCCTTGGCCTGCTCGATCCGTTCCTTCGACGACGACACGAAATTCCAGTCGATGAAGCGCGGTCCAAGCGGCTCGCCGCCCAGCGCCATGACGATAGCCGGCGTTTCCGCCTTGATCGTAACCAGTGCGCCGGGCGTCAGCACCAGCATCTGACCAGTGTCGAAGCGCTGGCCCGCCACGGTGACTGTACCCTCGGCGACATAGATGGCGCGCTCAGGATAATCCGCGGGGAGTTCGGCCCGGGCTCCGGGCGCCAGCGCCCAGTGAAGATAGAAAAGCGGCGAGTGTGTCTGGACATCGGCATGTAGACCCAGCGCCGTGCCCGCGACCAGGCGGCCCCAGACGCCATTTTCCTCGAACGTAGGCAAATCCTCCGCGCCGTGATGGGCAAAGGCGGGATCGGTCTCCTCGTCTGCTTCGGGCAATGCGACCCAGGCCTGGATGCCATGGACCCGCCCACCCTCGCGGCGCGCCCGTTCGAACCGCTCCGAATGAGTGATGCCGCGCCCGGCGGTCATCCAGTTGACCTCGCCGGGCCGGATCGCCTGTTCCGAGCCGATGCTGTCGCGGTGCATGATTTCGCCGTCGAACAAATAGGTCACCGTCGACAGGCCGATATGCGGGTGCGGCAGAACATCGACCTCGTCCGGGATGCCGGCGGCAAGATCAATCGGACCCATATGGTCGAAGAAGACGAACGGTCCTACCATCCGCCGCTTGGCGAAAGGGAGGACCCGTCCGACATCGAACCCGCCCAGGCTGCGGCGGCGTTGGGTGATGACCAGATCCAGCATGCGACCTCCCAATCTATCTCGAGCCCTAATAACATCTAGCTTGCCCCTCAATGTCATTCGATCATCAGTGAAACATTTTGGGTGCGTCTAGGCGACGCGCATATCCGAGGCCACATTGAGGTCTTTCTGCGCATTCGGCGCGTGTCCGCCATATTCGTCGATTCGAGCTGCCAAATCCTTGAGGTTCTCGCTCAGTTGCTCGAAGCTGAAGGCCAAGCCGAAAATGCGTCCGACCAGTTCGTCGGGAAGATTGCGGGTAGTCCCGGCCTGGCGAGCTTGCGCCATCGCCGCCGCGTGGGTAGCCAGCATTTGGCTGACCTCCACCATGGACGGCGCTTTCTCCCGGTTGGCGAGCGCCTGCGCACCCTGTCGAAGGTAGGTTGCAATCGCGACTGCTGCTCGCTCGGCTGCTTGCGCCAGTGGCGCAACCGACGGGGCGGCGAAAGACCTGTCCATCGCGCGGCCGATCATGGTCAGGTCGTTTCGAAGCCGTCTGAGTGTACGGCAGACAGGCTGCGGATCCGGTGCGTTGACCAGATAGCTTCTGCGTTCGCGCGAAGCTTCCTCCGCTATGCTTTCCGCCTGTGTTATTGCCTGGCGGATCTCATGATGGAGCTCCATTACCGCCTTCGGATCGCCGTGGTCGCTCATCGACCTGGACAACTGGTCACTCAGGTCAGCCAACAGACCGAGTGTGCGGCTGACGACCCCGGCGAGCGTCTCATGCGCGCGCACCGGGAAAACGACCAACGCCACAACCATGGCGACAATGCTGCCAACCCCGACCTCGAATATCCGGTCCAGGCCGGTCCAGCGCGGATCGCTTCCCTGCAATGTCGGCGTCAGCAGCAAGATCACCGCTGTGATCGGCGCGATTCGATAGAATGGCTTGAACGCCGCAAGCAGGGCCAGCGGGACCAGCGTGATGGTCAAGGCCAGCCCCATCGCCTGTGGGGTATCATGGGCAACCACAAGCAATACGCAAACACCCCATAAGGCACCCCCGATCGAGCCGGCGAACCGGTCGAATGTCGCTTTTAGCGATGCGCCGACACTCGATTGCATGACGATGATGGCTGTCAATATCGCCCACTGACTCTGCTGGAGAGCGAGGGCGTGACAGAGAAGAAAGGTCAGCAGGCTGGCAACGACGATGCGCGTGGCCAACCCGAGCCGTACCGAACTGCGCTGAAACCACTTTATCGGATGGATGTCTTTCATCGTACCGTCGGATCCTGTCACGCTCGTGGTCAGGCGGAGGCTGCGTTATGCCTTCCAGAGAGGCCGGGCGCGATCAAAACCGGAATACGCTCTTGATCCAGAACTTGTCTCCCTGCGGGCGATTATGCGCCATGAATTCATGCTGCCACTGGAACGTAAGCGGCACCTTGCCGAAGGTTGTACGGACCACAGGGCCAAGCGCCAGGACTTCGCCCCTGAAGCCGTCATTCCCGACCCGGATACCCGCCTGCTTGTCGTCGGTCGTCTGCTTGTAATAATAACCCGTGATGCCGACCGTCAGCGGATTGAAATTGTAGCTGGCACTCGCATCGACATGGAATTCCTGCCCGCTGGAATAGTCGGTAGCCTTGTTCCTGGTATTGAAATCATACATAATTTTTGCTGAAAATTCCGGGCCTCCCTTGGGGTTCTTGTAGGATATCGCGACCAGTGGTTCGAACGTCCAGTAGTTCCGGCCAATATTGGCGAGGTCGTTCTTATTGTAGCGGCCTGTTGGCACAAAAGTATCCATCGTCAGGATATAGTGCCAATTGCCCTTGTTCCAGCCGAGCACCAGCGGGTTGACGATCATGTCTCCCAACCCGAACTTGTGGTCGCGAACGCCGCCTGCCCGGACTTTCAGGTCGACCAAGGGGACGAAGGCCTGCATCGCCACGGTCGCGCCCAGGAATTTGGTGTCGGTCACATGGACGAAGCGGGCGATATTGGCGATGGCGTCGATCCTGAAATCGGGGACGAGGCTCTTCCCGTCGGCATCGTTCAGTCGGTCTGCGGTGTAGTAGTTCGCGTAATCGAGCAGATAGGTTCCCGGAGGCGGCAAGGCAGCGATATCGAGCGCCTCGGCGCCATTGGGATAGGCTCCGCCGCCATTCTCGCTCGCCTGGGCGATGCCAGGCAATGTCGATGCCGCGATTATCGCGATTCCGGTCGCAAATTTACGCATATCCCGTCTCCTGTCGCAGCCACATGTTTCTCGTCGGCGTCGAGCAACACTTGCGCGTCACAGCTTCGATACCGATGGTCCGGCTTGCGTTGAGGTTGAGCGCCGCTGCGGCGGGATACAAATAGCAAATCAGCAATATGTGATGCCGTTTCGCGATTTTATCTGGGCCTGTCATCGCGGCGGCAATGCAGTCGAGCACACATATGCTATTATCATGTCCATCCCAATGCCGTTTCGGCATTGCATATTAGGGAAATGCTATTGGCAGAATCAGCCAAATAGGCGGACGTTGGTGGAACGGCCGCAAGAGCCAAAGGGCTAACAAGCCGGTGAGAGGAGCGACATAATGGCTATGCACAGCACAAACCCGTCACTCCACGCATCCGCGTTGGGGGCTCGCTCATGACCGTGGTCGATCTCTTTGCCGACGCCTCGGGCGTCGATGTGCGGCGCTTGCGCTATTTCGTGGCCATTGCCGAAGAACTCCATTTCGGTCGGGCATCGGAGCGTCTCCATATCGCGCAACCCGCGCTCAGCCGGCAGATGGTCGAACTTGAGAGCGCGATCGGTGCCACCCTTTTCGACCGGACACGCAATCAGATCCGGCTCACGATCGCGGGAGAGGTGCTGCTTCCGCGCGCGCGCGACATATTGGGCCGTATCGTCGAGGCCGCGCGGGTCGCACGCCGCGCGGCAGAAGGCGCCACCGGTGTGCTCAATGTGGGCTTTGTCGGCTCGGCGACCTATTCGATACTGCCGAGAGTGTTGAACGCCTTTCGAACCGACCATTCCGATGTCGACCTGATACTTCACGCCATGAACACTGCGGAACTGCGCGTCGGCCTGATTGAGCGCACGATTGATATCGCCTTCGCGCGGCCAGCGATCGACGACCCCGAAGTGATCGACGAGACCGTGCTGGAAGAGCCTCTGATCGTCGCCCTGCCCGATATCGATCCGCTCACGGCGCGGCAGGAGATCGCGCTTGGGGATCTCGCGCACCACCCCTTCATTCTCTATCCACGCTCCCCGCGTCCCAGCTTCGCGGACACCATCCTGCGTCATTGTCATGATAGTGGTTTTTCGCCGGTCATCGCCCATGAGACGATGGACCTGCAGACCGCCCTCGGCCTGATCGCAGCGGGTGCTGGAGTTTCGCTGGGTCCGGCGACGGTTGAGGGATCCCAGCGGCTGGGGGTGGCCTATCGGCCTCTGATGGCGCCAACGCCCATGACGCGGCTCAGCCTGTCCTATCGCCGTGACAACCGCTCCGCGACGCTCGCTCTGTTCCGGACCCATGTCAAAGCCTTCGCCGCGGCTAACAAGGCAGGAAATGTGGGTGTCGCAGACCTTCATACCACCAATCTCCAGCAAGGATCCCGCTGATGAGCACGACCATCGACGCCATTGAGACATGCCTCGTCGATCTGCCCACGATTCGCCCGCATGTTCTCTCGATGACGACGATGCAGCAGCAGACGGTGGTGCTCGTCACCATCCGCAGCTCGGATGGCATCGCGGGCATTGGCGAGGGAACGACCATCGGCGGCCTCAGCTATGGCGAGGAAAGCCCCGAAGGCATCAAGCTCGCGCTCGACACCTATTTCGCGCCGCTGATGCTGGGCACCGATCCTACCCGGCCCGCCAAACTGATGGACCGGCTGGGCAAGACGATCGTCGGCAATCGCTTTGCCAAATGCGCGGTGGAAACGGCCCTTCTCGACGCGATGGGGCAGCGGGTCGGGCTTCCCGTGTCGGAGTTGCTCGGCGGCCGCCGCCGGGATCGGCTATCCGTCGCCTGGACGCTCGCCAGCGGCAATACGGCGCAGGATATCGAGGAGGCCGAGCAGATGCTCGCCAAGCGCCGGCACAACATCTTCAAGCTGAAGATCGGCAAGCGCGCCATCGTGGACGATGTGGCGCATGTCGCTGCTATCAAGAAGGCGCTGGGCGACCGGGCGAGCGTTCGCGTCGATGTCAACAAGGCATGGGACGAAGCCAGCGCGGCGCGGGGTATCGCCATGCTCGAGGATGCCGGTTGCGATCTGGTGGAGCAGCCGGTGGATGGCCATCTGCGTGGGGCGATGGCGCGCCTGGCGCAGCGCTTCACCGTGCCGATCATGGCGGATGAATCGCTCACCGGCCCGGCCAGCGCCTTCGACTTTGCCAGCCATGCCGCAGCCGACGTATTCGCGGTCAAGATCGCCCAGTCGGGCGGGCTGACGGCGGCCTGCGCCGTGGGGTCCATCGCGAACGCGGCGGGCGTTGCACTTTATGGCGGCACCATGCTCGAAGCCGGGGTCGGCACCGCTGCATCGGCGCATGTCTTCGCGACGTTCCACGATCTGGCTTTCCAGACCGAATTGTTCGGCCCGCTGCTGTTGACCGAGGAAATATTGGCCGAGCCGCTCGTTTATTCAGATTTCGCGCTGATCGTACCGGAAGGACCGGGCCTCGGCGTGTCGCTGGACGAGGACCGCGTCGCCTTTTTCCGCCGCGATGCAAATCGCCCCACGCTCCACACCACCGCCCAAACTAGCACGAGGAGTTAACCGATGCTGTTTCATGTTCGGATGGACGTTCGCATTCCGTACGATCTCGATCCCGCCAAGGCGGAGGAGCTCAAGCGGGTCGAGAAAGCGCGATCCCAGGAATTGCAGCAACAGGGGAAATGGCGTCATATCTGGCGGGTCGCGGGACAATATTCGAATATCAGCATCTTCGACGTGGCCGACGGACAGGAGCTTCACGATCTGGTGAGCACGCTCCCGCTGTTTCCGTTCATGGAGATCGCGGTCACCCCGCTTTGCCGCCATCCGTCCTCCATTCACGCGGATGATCGCTGACCGCGCCCGCGGAACCCCACAATTCAAGGAGAGAAGACATGACTTTGAAACTTTCTGATACGGCTCCCGTGCAAACGCTCCTCGATCGAGTGGCCGGCCTTGATGTCGTCAGCGGGAACCCGCGTCTCAAGGCGATCATTCGCCGCATCGTGGGCGATCTGTTCGCAACGATCGACGAATTCGACGTCACCGACGACGAACTTTGGACCGCGCTCAATTTCGCCGCGCAAGGCTCGGGCGAATATGGGTTGTGGGCCGCCGGTCTCGGCATCGAACATTATCTCGATCTGCGCGCCGATGCGATCGACGCCGCCGAAGGCGTGGCAAGCGGAACGCCTCGCACTATCGAAGGACCGCTTTATGTCGCCGGCGCCCCTGTGACCAACGGAACCGCGCGCCTCGACGACGGCGCCGACAAGGGCGAAGTGCTGATCATGCATGGTCAGGTGCGCGGCGCGGACGGCACGCCCCTGCCCGGCGCCAAGGTTGAGGTCTGGCACGCCAATACGCTGGGCAACTATTCCTATTTCGACAAGACCCAGAGCGATTATAATCTGCGTCGTACCATCATTGCCGATGCCGATGGGCGCTATGCCTTCCGCAGCATCATACCGTCGGGCTATTCCTGCCCGCCGGGAGGCTCGACCGAGACGATCCTCAAGGCGATCGGCCGCCACACCAATCGTCCCGCGCACATCCACTTCTTCATTTCGGCGGATAGCCACCGGCATCTGACCACGCAGATCAATATAGATGGCGATCCGTATCTGCGCGATGATTTCGCCTATGCGACGCGCGAGGAACTGATCCCGCCGGTGACGCACCAAAGCGGCGGAGCCCTGGCCACCAGTTTTGACGTCGCGGGACAGCATGCCGAAATCGAATTCGATTTCGTCATGCTGCGGGCGCATGATGCCGATGAAGTTCATGCGTCGAGCCGTCCGCGCGCGTTGGCAGCGTAATCGCAGCGGGATGACGACAGGATAGCGGCCCGCTTGCTGGCGGGCCGCGTTCAAGGAGATTCATATGGCCAGCAAGATCTTCACAAGCCCCGCCGACGCGCTGGCGGGCATCCTGTTCGACGGCATGACGATCATGTCTGGCGGTTTCGGACTGTCTGGCAATCCGGAGAGTCTGATCCCGGAAATTCGCGCGTCAGGCATCAAGCAACTCACCGTCATTTCCAACAACGCGGGTGCGGACGGCTTTGGCCTGTGGATGCTGCTGGAAAGCCGTCAGGTGAAGAAGATGATCTCCTCCTATGTGGGCGAAAACAAGTTGTTCGAGCAGCAATATCTCTCCGGCGAACTGGACCTGGAACTGAACCCGCAGGGCACGCTGGCCGAGCGTATCCGCGCTGGCGGTGCCGGCATTCCTGCCTTTTATACAAAGACCGGGGTTGGCACCGTCGTGGCCGAGGGCAAGCCGGTCGAGGCCTTCGAGGGCGAGGACTATGTACGCGAGACCTGGCTTCGCGCCGACCTGTCAATCATCAAGGCGTGGCGGGCCGATCCGGCGGGCAATTTGATGTTCCGCAAGACCGCGCGTAACTTCAACCCGAACATGGCGACTGCGGGGAAGATCACCGTGGTCGAGGTGGAGGAGATCATGCCTGAGGGCAGTTTCGATCCCGACTGCATTCACACGCCGGGCATCTATGTCGATCGTATCGTGCTTTCGACCATCAACGAGAAGCGGATCGAGAAGCTGACGACCCGGCCCCGGGAGGTAGCGGCATGAGCTGGACCCGCGACGAGATGGCCGCGCGCGCCGCCAAGGAGCTGTGCGACGGCTATTATGTGAACCTCGGCATCGGCATCCCGACCCTGGTGGCAAACCATGTGCCCATTGGCATCAATGTCACGCTGCAGAGCGAAAACGGGATGCTGGGCATCGGCCCCTTCCCTTATGACGGCGAAGCGGACCCCGACCTCATCAACGCAGGTAAGGAGACGATCACCGCGCTGCCAACCTCGAGCTTCTTCTCCTCGGCCGACAGCTTCGCGATGATCCGGGGCGGTCATATCGACATGGCGGTGCTTGGCGCGATGGAGGTGGCCGCCAATGGTGATCTCGCCAACTGGACGATTCCGGGCAAGATGGTGAAGGGCATGGGCGGCGCCATGGACCTGGTCGCGGGCGTCAAGCGCGTGGTTGTCGTCATGGAGCATGTGTCGAAGAACGGCTCGCCCAAGATCCTCGAGCATTGCTCGCTGCCGCTCACCGGCAAGGGCGTGGTCGATCTGATCATCACCGATCTGGCGGTGATCACCGTCGACAAGAAGGCCGGCGGCCTCATCCTTGTCGAGACCGCGCCGGGCGTGAGCGTCGATGAGGTTATCGCCCGGACCGGCGCGCCGCTCACCGTGCAGGTGAAGTCATGACCGAAGCATTCCTCTGCGATGCGATCCGCACGCCCCTCGGTCGCTATGCCGGCGCTCTGTCTGCCGTTCGCGCCGACGATCTGGCGGCCATTCCGCTCAAGGCGCTGATCGAGCGCACCGGACTCGACCCTGCGGCGATCGACGATGTGATTCTTGGCTGCGCCAATCAGGCGGGAGAGGACAATCGCAATGTCGCGCGGATGGCCGCCCTGCTCGCAGGATTTCCCGACAGCGTCGGTGGCTCAACCGTCAACCGGCTGTGCGCCTCGGGGCTGGATGCGATCGGCATCGCCGCGCGCGCGATCCGCGCCGGCGACACCGACCTGATGATCGCGGGCGGCGTCGAGAGCATGAGCCGCGCGCCCTTCGTGATGCCCAAGGCGGAAAGCGCCTTTTCGCGAAGCAATGCCCTCTACGACACGACGATCGGCTGGCGCTTCGTCAATTCAAAGATGAAGGCGGCTTATGGCGTCGATTCGATGCCCGAGACCGGCGAGAATGTCGCGAGCGACTTCAACGTCTCGCGCGCGGATCAGGACGCCTTCGCCTTGCGCAGCCAGCAACGGGCCGGCGCGGCGCAGGCTGCGGGATTCTTCGCTGAGGAGATCGTGCCGGTCACGATCACCGACCGCAAAGGCCGCGAGACGGTCGTCGATACCGACGAACATCCTCGGCCAGACACCACGGCGGAGGGTTTGGCAAAGCTCAAGCCGATCGTCCGTCCCGATGGCACGGTTACGGCAGGCAATGCCTCGGGCGTCAATGACGGGGCCGCCGCGATGATCATCGCCAACGAGGCTGCGGTCAAACGCCATGGCCTGACCCCGCGCGCACGTATCCTCGGCATGACGAGCGCGGGCGTTCCGCCCCGCATCATGGGGATCGGTCCAGTGCCCGCAACGCAAAAGCTGATGGCCCGGCTCGGGCTGAAGATCGACCGGTTCGACGCGATCGAACTCAACGAAGCCTTCGCCTCGCAGGGGCTTGCCGTGCTGCGCGCGCTCGGCGTCGCGGATGACGACGCGCGCGTGAATGCCAATGGCGGCGCAATCGCGCTTGGCCATCCGCTCGGCATGTCGGGCGCGCGCATCCTGATGACCTTGGTGCACCAGTTGGAACACGGCGGCGGCAAACTCGGCCTTGCCACCTTGTGCATCGGTGTCGGACAGGGCCTGGCGGTCGCGGTGGAGCACGTCTGATGGACAAACAGACAGTCATTGTCGGCGACGGCTGCCGGATCGCCTATCGCTTCGACGGACCGGCGAGTGCCCCGGTCCTGATGCTCTCCAACTCGCTCGGCACCGATATGACGATGTGGGCACCGCAGATGGCAGCGTTCACCGAACACTTCCGGGTATTGCGCTATGACAGCCGCGGCCACGGCGGCTCCGCTTCGCCGCCGGGCGCGTATTCGATGGACCGGCTGGGCCGCGATGCCGTCGAGCTGCTGGATGCGCTGGACATCGGCCAGGTCGATTTCTGCGGCCTTTCCAAGGGTGGCATGATCGGCCAATGGCTCGCCGTGCGCGCGCCCGAGCGGCTACACCGGCTCGTCCTCGCCAATACCGCCGCTTATATGGGGCCGCCGTCGAATTGGCAGGCACGGATCGAAGGCGTGTTGAAGGACGGCATGGCTCCCTTGGCCGAAGGCTCGATCACACGCTGGTTTACCCCCGCCTTTCCAGCGAGTGACCTTGCTGCCGTCGCGCCGGTCCGCGCGATGCTCCTCGCCAATGATCCTGTTGGCTATGCCGGCTGCTGTGCTGCCATCCGCGACATGGATCAGCGCCCGACCGCGGGCTTGAACCGCACGCCCACGCTGGTGATCGCCGGAAGCGAAGACCCTTCCACTTCCATCGCCGACGCACGCTTCCTTACCGAAAGCGCCCGCGACGCCCGTCTGGTCACGCTGAAGGCAGCGCACCTCTCAAACGTGGAACAGGCCAAGCCGTTTGCGACAGCCGTTCTGCATTTTCTAGGATGACAGCTCCCGCTGGAAGGACATCGGGGGCAACCCGTCGATCAGGTGGAGAAGGCGTTCCTATCGGCTTCGCCACGCCGGGTAGCGTCAGGTTTGCCAAGTCCTTGCCCATCGACGATGGTACTAGCTGGAACAAACAGGGCGGCGGCGCTCACACCATTCATTTCCTCGAGTAAAACTTAAAACGGCCGAGCATCCCGGATGGCTGCAACCTTACTCCGCCGCCGTAGGATAGAAACCCGTGCGTCCACGCCGTTCGAGCCGGTGTGGACGTCATCCCGAAGCTGCCTAGCAGGAATTGTCCAACGCTATCCGATCTTGGCCATGAGCCGCCCCGCCGCCCCCTGCTCGGCGGCGAGATTGCGGTTGTAGGCGAGCGGCATGCGCGGGCTCTTCCAGCGCAGCGCGTCCATGATCCCGGCGAGATCCTCGCCGCTGGCGAACAGGCCCCTGTGCATTATTCGGACACAGATTCACGTTAGCCCGGAATTGGTCTTTTCGGCAGCGGCCATGTGGCGGTCACGACCGAGCTGGGCTGTCGATCCCAGCAGCTGATATTATGAAGCGGGGTTCTGACCTTCGCAAAACCGCACGCGCGCGAATGCCGGGTGCTGGTGTCACAACCGACCGGTTGTGACACCAGGTGTATCGATGTTCGATTATACGTGGCCGTGACCGACATATCCGCCTACCTTCAACGAGTAGCCGAGAACATTGAAGGAGCGAAAGCATATGAGATGCGTGACGCTGCCGGGCGGGGAAGTCGTGCCTTCGATGGGTCAAGGCACCTGGAAGATGGGCGGGCTCTGTTGCAAAAATCGTGAAGCTTGAGCATGCTTGGCGGAGATTGGACGGACGGAACGATGACGGATTTCAAGTGGCGCCATTTCCAGGGTGATGTGATCCTGTGGGCGGTGCG
>JAVBXL010000061.1 GCA_030824575.1 bacterium
CCGACCGCGACTATACGGTCATGCTCAGCGACTGGACGGACGAGGCTCCGCTTCAGGTCTATCTGAACCTGAAGAAGATGAGCAGCTATTATAATTTCGCGCAGCCGACCGCCGGCGATTTTGCGCGCGATGCCGGCAAGCTCGGGCTGGGCGGTGCTTTGTCGAAGCGCGCGATGTGGAACAAGGCGCGCATGAATCCGACCGATCTGAGCGACGTGTCCGCCGCCACCTACACCTATCTCCTGAACGGCGCGCCCTCCGCCAGGCACTGGACGGGCATCGCGAGCAAGGGCGAAAGGGTTCGCCTGCGCTTTATCGGCGCCGGAACCGCCACCTATTTCGACGTTCGGATTCCCGGCCTGATGCTCACGGTCGTCGCCGCCGACGGACAACCCGTCGAGCCGGTCGACGTGGATGAATTCCGGATCGGACCCGGTGAAACCTACGACGTCATCGCGACCATCGCGGACGACAAGGCCTATGCGATCTTCGCCCAGTCCATGGATCGCACCGGCTTTGTCCACGGCGTGCTCGCGCCGCGTGACGGCATGAGCGCGGACATTCCCCCGGTCGATCCGCGCTCCTGGCTCGATCCGATCGACATGATGGGTGGGATGGCCGGGATGGCGGGGATGGGACCGGCCGGTCACGACCATGGCATGGTCGAGACGACACCCAAAGCCCGCCATGCGCGTACCGAATATGGTGCCAATACCGACATGCGCGTCGACTTTCCGCGTACCAATCTCGATGATCCCGGCGTCGGGCTGCGGCGCAATGGGCGCCGGACCCTGACCTATGCGGATCTGAAGACAGCAGGGCCGGCGGCAGACCCCCGCGAACCGCAGCGCGAGATCGAACTCCATCTGACCGGCAACATGGAACGCTTCGTGTGGGCATTCGACGGCGTGAAGCTCAACGATTCGAAGCCCCTGCATTTCACCCCGAACGAACGGCTCAGGATCATCCTCGTCAACGATACGATGATGACCCACCCGATGCACCTGCACGGGATGTGGAGCGATCTTGAATCGCCCGACGGACAGTTCCAGGTCCGCAAGCACACCATTTCGGTGCAACCGGCCCAGCGCGTGGCCTTTCGCGTGACGGCCGACGCGATGGGCCGGTGGGCCTTTCACTGCCACCTTCTCTACCACATGGCGGCGGGCATGTTCCGCGAGGTGGTCGTGGCATGACAAGCTCGCGCTCAACTTGGTTGCTGGCTCTCACCGGGCTCGCGATGACCACCATCACCGAACCCGCGCTCAGCCAGCAGGTGAAACCCGCGGGCAACGCCGAGGCCGCCAGCTCCAATGATCAGGCCATGCCGCCGGATATGCAGATGGGCGACCAGCAAAAAGATGGCAGCAGCGCGCCCCCGATGAACATGCCCGGCATGGACATGAGTGGCGGAAAGCCCGGCGCCGATGCGCGCGACCCGGACGCTTATTCCGACGGCTACAGGAATTCGACGCTGCCCGGCTATGAGATGGCCGACAAAATTTCGGTGGCCAAGGTGCTCGTGGATGAGCTCGAGTTCCTCACGAACAAGCAAGGCCAAGGCATCAGCTGGTCGGGTCAGATTACCAATGGCCCGGACAACGACAAACTCTTGCTGCGGAGCCAGGGCCTGAAACAATCCGGTGAGCGGCTTGATCCGGAATCCTCGGTCGAGGCGTTCTGGTGGCACGGACAGCGCCCGTTTTGGGGAACGATCCTTGGCGTGCGTCAGGACATCGGCCCGGGAGCCCATCGCTGGATCGCCGGGGGGATCGAGGGCCTGGCCCCCTATTGGTTCGATGTCCAGCTGACCGGCTACGTTGGAGACGATGGCCGTCTCGCGGCACGTCTGAAGGCATCCTATGACGTGCTGCTCACCAACCGCCTCATCCTCGTACCGCAGCTGGAATCGAACGCCTACAGCAAGGCGGCTCCCGAGCGCGGGCTCGGCGGAGGCCTGAGCAACCTCGAGCTCGGCTTGCGGATGCGCTACGAGATTCACCGAAAAGTCGCTCCCTATGTCGGCTTTGTATGGGAGCGCTCCTTTGGTGAGACGGCGGATTTTCGTCGCCTTGCTGGCGAAAATCCCACCGAACACCGGTTTGTGGCTGGCTTACGGATCTGGTGGTGAGACGCGCGCTGAACCGCAGCGGCTAAACTTTTTGGAAAGGACCAAATCATGCTTGATCGTCGCGCCGTCATCGGTTCGGGACTCACCTTCGCGGCGCTTACCGGGGCTGTCGCCGCGGCAGGCCCGGCCATCGCGGCGCCAAGGAAGCGTGGTGACGGCATGATGACGCTCGACGAGTGCGTCGACAGCTGTATCGCATCGCACCGCATGTGCCTGGAAACCGCGCGATACTGCACCGAGCAAGGCGCACCGGCTCATATCGAGGCGACGCACATCGCTTTGCTTCTGGACTGCGCGGAGCTCTGCCAGACAACCGCCAATTCCATGCTGCGCCGATCGCCGCAGCATGCCCTGTTGTGCGACGCCTGTGCCCGGATGTGCGAAGCCTGCGCGCGCGATTGCGCGAAGATCTCCGGCGACGCCCGCATGCAGGCCTGCGCCCAGACCTGCAGGGATTGCGCGGCGAGCTGCAAGGAAATGGCCAGTATGGGAATGTGATCTGGCCGGTCACCGCTTGCCTCCGGATCCGCACCCGACGTTCATTCCGCAAGCCACGCGACCGGCCAATCAGCCGCGGGCACGATCGTGCCAGATTTCCGCTGCGGACCGCATGTTTGCCGGCCCCAGGCCACCCGTCTGAGCCAGCAACAACTTCCCGGCGCTTTGCGTTCTGGCGCAACAGCATCTGGCATATCCGTCCCGCACTCATAGGGCGCCGCATCCGAGCCGGCATAAGCACGAGAAGCATTCGTATATTTCCGTAGAGACCCGGCGCGACCCAATTGCGACTTTCAATGCATGGAGGCGGTCATGAACGAGTGCGATATTCCTTACTTGCTACGGCGCGTGCGCGCCCACCGGTCACAGGCAGCGGCGGCGAATTGCCCCGAGGCGCGCTTGATCCACCGACGCTTCGTCGAGAATTATCAGCATTTGCTGGTGGGAATACGGCGGGACCAACTTCGTGAGCGAGGCGACCGGGGAAGCCAGCCTTGTGCTGAACGCGCCTGCCTTTGCGAAGGGCAAGACCCGGAAATGGCCCAGAGCCGTCGCGCAACATCCGCAGCCGCCGCAGCGGGTGAACGTGGAGAAAATGAGGCGGTCCCAGCCATTCGGTACAAGCCGGCCAGCGTACTGGTCCATCACGACCTGACCGCCCTTGGCCGACAGAGCGTTCCTGAAGCCCCTCAGCTTTTCAACGCGAACGTAACTGTCGCGACGGCCAGTGCTGCGACGGCGGCACACCAACGCATCAACCCTGCCGACCGCCAGGCTCAAGCGATGGCGATGGACGCCACAGCCTGAATGGCGCCATTGAGGTTGCCGCTGGATATGCTCTGATGGACTGGACCAACGCCACGCCGCTCGCTGCCTTGACGGGCGGAATATTGATCGGATTGGCGTGCGCGATCATGTTGCTCGGCCTCGGCCGGATAGCGGGCGTGAGCGGCCTCGCCGCGCGTGCCTTCGCCCTCTCACAGACTGGCCCGCCCTGGAGCATCGCTGCGGCTTTCATTGTCGGCCTGCCGTTCGGAGCGGGGATCGTGAACCTGATCTCAGGTCCGGTAATTGCCCGTTTTCCATCCTCGCCGGCGGTGGTCCTGATCGGCGGGCTGCTGGTCGGCTTCGGTACCCGGATGGGCAGCGGCTGTACCAGCGGCCACGGCGTGTGTGGCCTCTCCCGCCTGTCAGCGCGATCGATCGTAGCAACTTTGAGCTTCGTGAGCTTTGGCTTCGCGACCGTCGCGGTGATGCGCGTGCTTGGCGTTTCGTGGTGAGGGTCCGCATCCCTATCGCACTCATTGCCGGGCTCCTGTTTGGCGCAGGACTCGCCTGTTCCGGCATGTCAGATCCGACCCGCGTGCGTGCCTTCCTCGATCTGTTCGGAGGCCGCTGGGACCCTACGCTTGCTTTCGTGATGGGAGGCGCCATCGCCCCGATGGCCTTGGCCTGGGTGATCCGGCGGCGGATGGAGACGCCACTTGCCGACAGCCGCTTCTCGCTGCCGGATGCCCGCGAGATCACCGCGCGCCTGATCGGCGGTAGTGCAATCTTCGGGATCGGCTGGGGAATTGCCGGCCTCTGCCCCGGTCCGGCGATTGCGGACCTTGCCATCCGCCCGACGCTTGCCGCGCCCTTCGTGATCGCGATGCTGGCAGGGTTCGCGGTGCACCGCTTCATCGATCGCCCGAAGATCTGAATCGGAGCCGGCCCTTTGATGTACTTTGACGACGGAGCGAACGAGAGGCGCCTCAATCTTTCAACCGTAACGTCATCGCCGTGACCGCCAACGCGGCGGCAGCGGCAAGCCACAGCATCAAATGCTCCGACGCGCTTGCCCATCCAGTGACGATCGACGCCGCAGCCTGACTGGCGCTCACCGCCGCGTACTGGAGCGCAAGGCCCGAACCCTGCGTGCCCGGAGACGCTTTCGACGTCAGATAATTGGTGAGCAGCTTCAGCGTCGCGGTGCTCCAGCCGGCGAGCAGAAATACAGGCACGAGCACCCACAAGGTCCGGGCGAAGACGGCAATGATCAATGCGGCGGCCAGCCCGGCGAGCATTGGCCGCAACAGCCAGGCCGCGCCGACCGTGACTCTGCGCCCTGTGAACGGGACGAGCTGCGCCACCAGCATCGCTGCACCGCACAGAGCGAACAGCATCGAGACGTTCTCGCGGAACAGATCCCGCGCGCCCGATCCAAGCGACAACGTCAGATGCAGAACGGTGAGGCACCCGGACGCAATGGCCGAGATCAGGAGCAGCGGGACAAGCGCCTCACGCGCTTTCGGGCGTGGAACGCTGCCGACCGGACCAGTGGCACTTTCCCGTGAAACCAGAAGAAGACCGGGCATGGCGATCGCGCTCAATGCAGCTGGCGCCAGGAATGGCGACGTTGCTCCGAGCGCCACCGAAATTTCTCCAAGGAGCGGGCCGGTCAGGTCGCCCGCGAAGACCAGGGCGTTCAGCCAGGTGAACTGACGCGCTCGCCGAACCAGATCTGGTGAACGATCGGCGACCATCGCAAATGCCGTCGGCACGACGGCCGCCGCAAACACGCCATTGAGCAACCGCAAAACATAGAGTCGCTCGAATCCGACCGCGGAATACAACGCCATTGTCAGGCTGAAACCCAACAGCCCCACGACCAGGATCGGCCACCGTTTCCACCGGTCGGAAATCCAGCCCCATAACGGCGCCGAGAGACACCCTGCGATCTGGGAAACCGTGACCAGGGCGACGACAAGGCGCCCTCTCGCGAGGGCACTCGCGTCCGGAGACATTTGACCCACCATTTCTGGCAGGAATGGCAGGACGACGCTATTACCCAGGGCAACCGCCGTGGCCGCGAAGAGAAGAACGACGAAGCCAAGTTCGCCCCGATCGCGCGCCGCTTCGATGACCGTGGCGGGCAAGCTCGCCTCCATATGCTACGACCCGGCCATGAATACCCGGATCGCGCTGGCCCCGCCCTTGCAGTCACCAGGGCCGGGCGCGCCCGCGAAGAAGATCGCACGCGGAATCGCGCGCATATCCACCATCAGAAGGCGGCGGAGAAAATGCCTTGTGGGACGAGCGCCGGTCCCGGGAAGGTGCGAGGATGTCGCAGAGGTTCCGATCACGGCGCGATATTCCATTTCCCTAGCAGTGATCGCTGCCAACTTTCCGCCCGGCGGAGATTACTTCGCCGATGGTCTGTACCAGCACACCATCGCGCAGAGGTTTCTCGAGCACAGCGGCAAAGCCCGCTTCCTGCGCGCTTTCGGCGAGCTTATCGGCGTAATGCGCCGTGATCAGGATCGCCGGCCCACACCAGCCCGCCGACCGAAGCTTCCTCAGGATCGAAATGCCGTCGATGTCCGGCATAAGATAATCGACCACGAGGCAATCGCCCGATTGCGTTTGCGGATCGAGCAGCAAGGCAGTGCCACTCGCATAGGACAGGACGCCAAAGCCGCGGGACCGCAACAAGAGATGAAGGGACCTGCGTACCGAGACATCGTCGTCAGACAACAGGATCAGGGCCGCTTTCTCGCTCGTTTGGTGATCGATAACGCCCATGACCGACGATGCTGCCTCTTCGCTGATCCACCCTCGGATCCTGGGCATGCATCGCAAATGAACAGGAGGCCGTCGCTACGTAGTGATCCCAAGCTCACGATTCCGGCGCATCGCCCAATCCGGCCGAAAACGCGATCCTCAGCGCGTCCGACAGGCTATGCACTTCGAGCTTGGTCATGAGGTTCGCCCGATGAACTTCCACCGTTCGAGTCGATATGTCGAGATCATAGGCGATGGTCTTGTTGGGAAAGCCGTTGGCGAGGCCGATGAGAACCTCTCGTTCGCGAGGCGTGAGCACGGCGACCCGCACCCTCGCCTCCGCCTCTCGAAGCGACCGCGCGTCGGACTTATCGAGCCTCGAGAAAGCCACGCCGATCGAGGCCAGGAGCGCGGTCTTCTCGAACGGCTTCTCCAGGAAATCGACCGCCCCTGCCTTCATGACGCGAACCGCGATCCCGACATCGCCATGCCCGGTCAAAACGATCACCGGCATGGTGACACCACGCTCTGCAAGCACCTCCTGGACCTCGAGCCCGTCCATGCCGGGCATGCGAACGTCAAGCAGAATGCATCCCGGCTCAGCGGTCTTGACGGCTTTCAGAAACGCAATGCCGGAGGCATAGGTCTGGACGGCGAATCCCGATGTCTTCAGCATGAAGCCGGCCGACTTGCGGATGGATTCTTCGTCATCGACCAAATGGACAATACGTTTAGGCGTCATGCTCATCCTCCGGGCGGGCCTGCATCAAGGTGAAATGAAAAGCAGCGCCTCCGTTCGGCGCGCCGTCGGTCCAGATCCGGCCGCCATGGGCTTCGATGATCGTTCGACAGATCGAAAGGCCAAGGCCCATGCCGTCGGTCTTGCTGCTCACAAAGGCTTCGAAAAGTTGGGGCGCGACCTGCTCGGATATGCCTGGGCCCGTGTCCGCCACGGACACCTGAACCATTGCCTTCGGCCGCCGCCGCGTCGTGATCGTGAGGTCGCGAATGGCGACCTGCGCCATCGCCTCGACCGCATTGCGGATCAGATTCACGAGGACCTGCTGAACCTGTATGCGATCGGCGAGCACCGGCGAGGCCGCCGGATCAAAATCGAAAAAACTGCGAACGCCTCGTTCACGGGCGCCGACAAGGCCGAGAGCAGCGGCTTCCTCAATCAGCCGCGGCAAATCCTCGATCCGCTTCTCGGTCTCCCCTCGCGCCACGAAATCACGAAGTCTTCGGACGATATGCCCCGCGCGGTGGGACTCCTTAGCTGCCTCGTCGAGCGCGTCGCGCACGATCGCGACGGTCTCGGCATCGGGATCGACAAGCAGGTCGCGCGTCGTTTCCAGATAATTGGCGATCGCGGTAAGCGGCTGGTTCAACTCATGGGCCAGCGTCGACGCCATCGTGCCCATCGCGCTGAGGCGCGAGACGTGAATCAATTCGGCTTGCAGCTCCTTGAGCTGCAGTTCGTTGCGGTCGCTTTCTGTCAGGTCGTGAATGAAGCCCGTGAAGACGCGGTGGCCACGGTGACCGGCCTCTCCGATCGAGAGTTCCATCGGAAAGGTGGTACCGTCCCGCCGTTGGCCAACGACGATCCTGCCAATACCGATGATCCGCCGTTCGCTCGTCGACAGATATCGGCCGATATAGGAATCATGCCGTTCACGGTCCGGGGACGGCATGAGGCTGCTCACATTGGCGCCGAGCACCTCTGCTTCCGAATATCCGAACAAGCGCTCGGCCGCGGCGCTGAAGGACGTTATCAGCCCGCGCTCATCGATGATGACCATGGCATCGGGAACTGTATCCAGGATCGACTGGAGATGCTGCTCGCGGGCAACGATCGCTTCCTTGGTCGCGGCTTCATCGGTCGTGTCGCGCAGGATCTTGCCATAGCCGCTCAGCTGGCCGGCCTCATCGTGGAGCGCCGTCGTCGTCAGAAGGGCGAGGAACTCCGACCCGTTTTTCCGAACGCGCCAAGACTCTTGCTCGACCCGGCCAAGCTGCTCCACCTGCGCGAGGTGCCTATCCGCAACGCCCGCCGCGATATCTTCCGCGCAATACAGGAACGAATGGTGTTTCCCGATCGCATCGGAGCTGGCCCATCCCGTAATTTCTTCACAGCCGGCGGTCCAAACTGTCACGAGGCCCTTAGGGTCAAGCGCATAGACGGCGTAATTTGGCGCGCTCTTCACTACCTGAATGATCGTGCCCGAATCGGGATCGAGGCCATTCGCCTTTTGGCTCTCAATCATGCCCCCATCCATCTCCCCGTCATCCACAGTCAAACAAGGTTAGAATGGATTTGCGGACAGGCGCCGACAGCCGTCGGAGGCAGGGTTTCTGCCATCGTTCCCACCATGCACCCGGCGAGCGAAAATCGGCGTTGGCTTTCGAAACGAGACATCAAGCGTGGCTCCCCATAACTCTATACGCAGGAGCAGCGGTTACCCCTCACGCTCCGTTTCCCCGGTCACGGCGTCCGAGCTATCGGGCTGCGCCAAGATCATCATTGTGGACCTTGGACCATAGTCCTGGGTCAAGCGATATTGACGAGCCTAAAACGGCAGCGCCTGGAGAGTTCATGCTGTCACGAAGATGTCGCTGGACGAGAGTGGCACGGCCAGGCGTTGCCGTCCGAGCGACAGGGGCCACCGGCGTTGGCCGCGTCCGTGAGATGCACCCGCTCCTGGCAGGCTTTGGGCGACGCACCCGGATTGAATCAACCGACCGTGAATTGCCCCATCATGCCTTCATCCTCATGTTCCAGGATATGGCAGTGATACATAAAAGGTGCTTTGGTGGCCGGCTGGTCGAACCGGACCAACAATTCTACCGCCTCCTTCACGACGATCGTATCGCGAGGCCCCTGATCGAGAAGGTCCGGGTCGTCGCCATCGCGGCGTAGCACGTCGAAATGCACGCCGTGGATATGGAAGGGATGCGCCATCTTCTTCCCGGAGACTTTCCATATCTCGACGTCCCCGAGACCGACTTCCTCGTCGATGCGATCAATGTCGAACGGCCTGTCGTTGATCGCGTATGCGCCGTCATCGCTGTCCATCATACCGCCCATCGACATATTGAGCACGAAGCGCCGGCGCCTTACGGCCGCTTCAGGATCTGGTACGGTGCGTGCCGCCAGGAGCAGTGGTACAGCGGCTGCGGCCCGCCCGCCCAAGCCCGGGCGCGGTGAGAAGGTCAGCACCGTCTCCGTCGTTGAAGCGTCGTCTTCATCGTCGTGATGGTCGCCCATCATTCCCATACCTCCCATCATCCCCATCATCGACGCGCTCGCATCTTGAGCGGTGACCAGAGCGACCGGCTTGCCATCGGCGAAGCTTACCAATATCTCGGCACGCTGGCCGGGTGCCAGGGTGAGGGCCTGCAGTTCGACGGACCTCGCCAGGAGACCGCCCTCGGTGCCGATCCAATGAAACGTCCGGTCATCGCTGAACGAAAGCTCATAGATGCGGGCGTTCGAACCGTTCACGAGCCGCAACCGCACCAGGCGGTCCGGAACATCGGCCCGAGGCGTGGGTGCGCCATTGACCAGAATCGTGTTGCCACGGCGGCCCTGCGAAGCAACCATCATGCCGGTCGGCATGACCAGCCGGCCATCCTCGAATTGCCGGTCCTGAATCAGGACGGGCAGATCATCAACGCCATAGTCCGACGGCAGTCCAAGGCCCTGCTCTTCCTCATCCGTCACAACCAGCATGCCCGCGAGCCCCGAATAGACTTGCTCACCCGTCAACCCATGCGCATGCGAGTGATAGAAGAGGGTCGCCGCCGGCTGGCGGATCGGCAGCGTAGGACGCCAGGTCGCACCGGGAGCGATCAGCTGGTGCGGGCTACCGTCCAGTTCGCCCGGCACGAGCAGCCCGTGCCAGTGAACCGTTGTGTCAGCCGACAGGCTGTTGCCGACGGTCATCGTCACATCGTCGCCGCGGTGAACCCGCAGCGTCGGGCCGAGATAGCTACCATTGTACCCGAGCGTGGCGCTTCGCCGGCCAGGGAAGAACGTGGTCTCGCCTTCCTGTGCTCTCAGGTTGATCAGCTGGCCGTGTTGGCGCGCGTCGACCAGGCGCGGGATCGGAAGCGTCCCGGCACGCTCGGGCGAACCGAATTTTCGCGTACACGCCGCCGCCAGGAGCAGACCCCCGCTCGCCAGCAACGTCCGCCGGTTCAGTAACATCATGACCGCCTCCTGGTTGGCGCGGAGCGCCTGCTTTGCTAAATGCGAATTCAGCGAGCCACCAGCTGATCGAGGATCGGGCATCCCGACCGGTCGTCACCACCGCATCGATCCGCGAGATCGAGCAGCGGCACGCGCGTCGTCTGGAGCTTGCGAGCCTGACAGCTGTTCGGCGCGCGTGATGGGCAAGCGACATGACCTCGGCCTGGAGCGCTCGAAATCGCTCCAAAGGGAGAGGGAGACGAGATCCGCGATCTCCACGATAGGAAAACCGAGATCGCGAGCGATCGCGCGATAAAATGGCAACTGGTGGGCGGGAAACGAACAGTCGCGATAACCCGTTATCGCTGCGAAGCCTGGTTCGCATCAGGGCGATCTTCTCATAGTGCCGGATCACCCGCGGTGATACACTGCTCCGCCGGTGCGTGACCGAAGGATCAACACGCGGCCTCACCGCCGCCCCCTTCCATGGCGATTGATAAGAGCGACCGTATGATCGGCGATCACGCGCTCCTCATCAGTGGGAACGATCCGCACGATCACTCTGCTATCTGGCGCGCTGATGACAGGCGCATTCGATGCATTTGCGTCGAGATCAAGAATGACGCCAGTCCAAGCTAAGCGCTCGCAAATCGCAGCCCTAATCTCTGAATCATTCTCGCCAATGCCGGCGGTGAAGACGAGACCGTCGAGACCGCCGAGCGCGGGAATGAGAGCGGCGGCCTGACGGCCAGCTTGCTGGACGAAAAGGGCGACCGCCTCCTTCGCTTCCGGCGCGTCGCTTGCATGCAACGTACGCATATCGCCTGAAATCCCGGACACACCGAGTAAGCCCGACTGCTCATAGAGCAACGTCTCCACCGCCTGTGCGGCCATACCGACCTGAGTCTGAAGATGAAGCACCACGCCGGGGTCGATCGCGCCCGAGCGCGTGCCCATCATCAATCCGTCAAGCGCCGTGAAGCCCATCGTCGTATCGACGCTCGCCCCGGCACGCATTGCGCACATGCTCGCACCGTTGCCTAGGTGCGCGGCGATGACGCGGCCTGCGGCCAGAGCAGGGTCGATCTCGCGAAGGCGGCCCGCAATGTATTCATAGGACAAACCGTGAAAGCCATACCGGCGCACGCCCTGGCCGTGAAAAGCGCGCGGAATCGGCAGGCGCGTCGCCAACGGCGGCATGCCATGGTGAAACGCGGTATCGAAGCAGGCGATCTGCGGCAGCAAAGGCGCCAGCAGGCGCAAGGCCCGGACCGCGGCGAGGTTATGCGGCTGATGGAGCGGCGCCAATGGGATCAAGGCATCGAGCGCATCCAGCAAAGTATCATCGATGATCTGCGGCGCGGCGAAGCGCACGCCGCCATGGACGATACGATGGCCGATCGCGGCGACCTTGCGGTCTCCCAATTGGGTTGCCGCCCAGGCAAAGAGGTCCTCGAGCAGATTCTCGTGCGAGAGTGCGTCCCCGCCCGGCCACGTCTTTTCCACGATGGTCTCGCTGCCCGCGTCGCGCGCGACGAGCCGGGGGCTAGTGCCGATACCCTCGATCTTGCCGCCCGCATCGAAGTCGAGCTGTCCGCCCGACAAGCGATAGAGCGCGAACTTGATGCTCGACGAGCCGGCATTGAGACTGACGATCGCCTTCATGCCGGCTTCG
>JAVBXL010000018.1 GCA_030824575.1 bacterium
CCCCGTTACGCCGAGCAGTTGCGCGCGCTCCAGATCGGGCTCACCGCCCTGCAGCGGGGAATCATCGAGGATGGCCGCAAGGTGCTGGTCATCGTCGAAGGGCGCGACGCAGCCGGCAAAGACGGCACGATAAAGCGTGTCGTCGAGCATCTGAGCCCGCGCGAAACCCGGGTGGTGGCACTCGGCCCCCCATCGGATCACGATCGCGGGTCGTGGTATTTCCAGCGCTGGGTCCCTCATCTGCCGGCTACCGGCGAGATCGTCCTGTTCAATCGTAGCTGGTACAATCGCGCCGGCGTGGAGCGCGTGATGGGCTTTTGCACCGACAAGGAATATGAGGAGTTTCTGACGACCGTCCCAATGTTCGAGCAGTTGCTCGAACATTGCGGGGTCACGCTGGTAAAATATTATCTCGATATCTCGAGGGCGGAACAGAAGAAACGCCTGACCGCCCGACGCGAGGATCCGCTCAAACAGTGGAAGATCAGCCCGATCGACGACCAGGCGAACAAGCGCTGGAAGGCCTACAGCAAGGCGCGCGATGCAATGCTCGCCCGCACGCACAGCATCGCGGCACCCTGGACGGTGGTTCGCGGGGACGACAAGCACCAGGCACGCCTCGCGCTGATCAGGGATCTGCTGACCCGGCTGGGAGAAACGGATTCTGATCGCTATGGCCACCCTGATCCCAACACCGCCTTCCTTTATGACGATGCCGCCCGAGAACAGGGGCTGATCGCGCCGTGAGCGAGCCTCTTGCGTCATCACGCGGCGGGCGAAGTCGTTGCCGCTCACGTGAAATGAAATTTGCATGAGCCAAAGAAGGATCAGGCTATGTTCTGGGTCCAGTTTCTATTCCAGGGAAGCTCGATAGCGTGCCGAGCCTAGAGGAAGCCCGAGTCTCAGACCTCCAGAACGGACGTTCGGAATGCGTTTGCGTAACCTTGGATCGCGCCGCCCTGAGCGACGCACTCGTCCGGGAGACGGGCGATCTGGCAATGCGAGCGTCATATCTGGAAACGCGTCCGCATCTATTCTCGGACGTCGCGGTGTTCATCAATGTGTCCCAACTCGCCGGGATGCAGCGCATCATCGCCGCGATCGAGACGGTCGCCCGCCACCCGGATTATCTGGCAGCCACCATGGCCTGGGCGCCAGTAAGTGCCCGACAGGACTTTGGTCCGCACGGCGTCTTCATGGGCTATGACTTCCATCTGAGCGAGCGCGGCCCGGCCCTGATCGAAATAAATACCAATGCAGGAGGAGCAATGTTGAATGCCGTGCTCGCGCGGGCACAACGAGTCTGCTGTCCTTCCGAGCCGACAGATTTTCTTCGCGCAGATCCGTTTGAGTCCGTGGTCGCGGCCATGTTCTCGAAGGAATGGCGCTATCAACGCGGCAGCGGCGAACCGGTCTCCATCGCCATCGTCGATGACGATCCCGTATCGCAATATCTGTTTCCCGAGTTTCTGTTGACCCGCCATTTGCTGGAGCGGGCCGGCCATAGCGTCTGCATCGCCGATCCTTCTGAATTCGCCTATGCGTCCGGCACTCTTCGCTATGGGGACCGGAATGTGGATCTCATCTACAACCGGCTCGTCGATTTCTCGCTCGATCGACCCGAGCACTCGGCATTGCGAGCGGCATATCTCGACGGCTCGGTGGTCGTAACGCCCAATCCCCATGTCCACGCGAAATTCGCCGACAAGCGCAATCTCACCCTGCTGTCCGACACCGCGCAGCTGCGGGAATGGGGTTTCGACCCGGCAATTGTCGACACGCTTGTTGCCGGGATTCCGGCAACCGAACGGGTCGACAAGGCTTCCGCCGAGCGGCTTTGGGCGGGCCGCAGGCAATTCTTCTTCAAGCCGGCCGGAGGGTATGGGAGCAAAGCGGCCTATCGTGGCGACAAGCTGACGAAATCGGTGTGGGCCGAGATCCTGGAGAGCGACTATGTCGCCCAAGCCTATGTGCGACCAAGCGAGCGGATCATCCGGCTGGATGGAGAGACGGTTAAGCGCAAGATCGACGTTCGTCTCTACACCTATGATGGGGAGCCGCTTGTTGCCGCAGCGCGACTATATCAGGGCCAAACCACCAATATGCGCACCGCCGGTGGTGGGTTCGCGCCTGTTCTGCTGATGGCCGCCGACGATTCGCCGCAGGACTGCGACAGGTGCGCCACTGGCGAGGCGTGAGCCGGACAGAACAGCGAAACTGGCGTCCTGAAAGTCGGGATACATCGGACTTCGCCAGACCGGATTGCATTAGAGCGTCGGACGTGAAATCTGAATCGCTGGGGATTCCCCTGGCGAGAGTTTTGTGATTCACCCTCTTTGGAGGTGGATCATGGGCAAGAGCAGTTCGGTTGATCTTCGGGTTCGAATTGTTGGGGAGATCGAGCGCGGCCAGTCGTGCCGTGCGGCGGCGCGGCGGTTCGGGGTGAGTGCGGCGACGGCGGTTCGCCTTGCGCAGCGCAAGGCGCAGACGGGATCATTGTCTCCAGCCCGGCAGGGCCGCCCGGCGGGTAGCGGCCTGCTCAATGCCCATGTCGATACTTTGGTGGGTTGGGTGGATGCCGATGGCGATATCACAATGCCGGAACTGGCAGCCCGGCTTCTGGCTGAGCGCGGGGTGAAGGCACACCCGGCCTCGTTGTCGCGGCTGTTGATACGGCATGGTTTTACTGTCAAAAAAAACGCTGCTGGCGAGCGAAACAGATCGCGCTGACATTGTCCGAAAGCGCCGGATATGGACGGCGCACCGTCAGCCGTGGATGAAGCGACGCCCGCAACGGCTGGTGTTTATCGACGAAACTGGAACGACTACCAAGATGACCCGGCTCAGAGGCCGGGCTCGTCGGGGGCAGCGGCTGAAGATGAAGGCGCCCTTCGGCCATTGGGGAACCCAGACCTTCATCGCTGCCTTGCGGCATGACGGATTGACCGCACCCTGGGTGATCGACCGCCCGATGAACCGCCAAATCTTCGAAGCCTATGTCGAAACCCAGCTCGCGCCGACACTGAGCCCCGGCGACATGGTCATCCTCGACAACCTTTCCAGCCACAGAAGCGAAAAAGCCGCAGCGATCCTCAAGCAACGTGGAGCGTGGTTCCTGTTCCTGCCACCCTACAGCCCCGATCTCAATCCCATCGAAATGGCCTTCGCCAAACTCAAAGCCCATCTGAGAACGGCTCAAGCAAGGACCGTCGAGGCCCTGTGGCAAGCCGTCGGATCAATCTGCGAACTCTACTCGCCTGACGAGTGTTGGAATTATCTCAAACATGCCGGCTATGTTGCAGATTAATGGCTCGATGCTCTAGCGATCCGGCGAAGCCGCGGCGCAGAGACGAGCATCCGTATAGTCCCGCATATCGATGCCGCCCGATCTCGCTTTAGCTCCCGTCATGAGAAGCTTGAGATGAGCAGCGCGGCACCCGACATCGATAAGGCGAGCGGACGCGTTTGCGCGATCCGCGGTCCCGTGCTCGACGTGGAATTTGCCGCCGGCTCGCTTCCGCCGGTCAACGATGCGCTGTGCATCGTAACCCCAACAGGGAAGCACATCGCCGAGGTGCAGAGCCATGTCGATGCGCGCACCGTGCGAGCGGTCGCACTCCAGACCACCAGCGGACTCGCGCGCGGCGCCCACGTCGAGGCCACGGGTGCAGCGATCATGGTCCCGGTCGGCGATGCGGTTCTGGGCCGCCTGCTCGATGCCACCGGCGTCATCGGCGACGGCGGGGCGGCGCTTCCAGTGGACGTTCCGCTTCGCCCAATCCATCGCCAACCGCCGCCACTCGATGCCCAGAGCACAGCGACGACGATGTTCGAGACCGGGATCAAGGTGATCGATCTGCTTGCGCCCCTCGCGCAGGGCGGCAAGGCGGCGATGTTCGGTGGCGCCGGGGTCGGCAAAACCGTGCTGGTGATGGAACTGATCAACGCAATGGTCGCACGTTACGAGGGCGTGTCGGTGTTTGCTGGTATCGGCGAGCGCTCGCGCGAAGGGCATGAACTGCTCACCGACATGCGCACTTCCGGCGTGATCGCGAAGACCGTGCTGGTCTTCGGACAGATGAACGAGCCGCCGGGCGCGCGCTGGCGGGTCGGTCTGACCGCGCTTACCATCGCCGAATATTTTCGCGACGAGCAGAAACGCAATGTGCTGCTGTTGATGGATAATGTCTTCCGCTTCGTCCAGGCGGGCAGCGAAGTTTCGGGGCTCTTAGGGCGGATGCCGTCGCGGGTCGGCTATCAGCCGACGCTCGCGAGCGAAGTCGCGGCGCTCCAGGAGCGGATCGCCTCGGTCGCGGGCGCATCGGTGACCGCGATCGAAGCGGTCTATGTGCCTGCGGATGATTTCACCGATCCGGCCGTGACGGCGATCTCGGCGCATCTCGACAGCAATGTGCTCCTGTCACGCACGATGGCCGCGGAGGGCATGTACCCGGCGATCGATCCGCTTGCCTCCACCTCGATCCTGCTCGATCCGCTGGTCGTGGGCGAGGACCATTATGCGCTGGCCCAAAAGGTCCGCGAGACGATCGCTCATTATCGCGAGCTGCAGGACATCATCGCGCTGCTCGGCATGGAGGAGCTGGGACAGGAGGATCGGCTGATCGTTGGCCGTGCCCGCCGACTCCAGCGCTTCCTGACGCAGCCTTTTGTCGTAACACAGGCTTTTACAGGCCAGCCCGGACGATCGGTGCCGCTCCACGCCACACTCGATGGCGTGCGCGCTATCCTCGGTGGCGAGACCGACGACTGGCACGAAAGTGCCTTCTATATGGTCGGAGACCTGGAAGAGGCGCGCGGCAAGGTGGGGCCCAAGCCATGAGGCTGCGCATCACTGATCCCACCGCGATCATGGTCGACCGGGAGGTCGCCGCAATCCGCGCCGAGGATGCGACGGGCAGCTTTGGGATCCTGAACGGTCACGCCGATTTCCTGACCGCGCTCGATATCTCGGTCGTCTCCTGGCGCGACATGGACGGGCGCGCCGGCTACTGCGCGGTGCGCAACGGCATTCTGACGGTGAGTGGCGGCAATGACGTCTCGATCGCGACGCGCGAGGCGCATGTCGGCGATGATCTCGACGAACTCGAGACGGTAGTGCTTAGGGGTTACCGTGAGCGCGGCGATGCCGAACGCAGCGGTCGCACCGCCGCGACGCGGCTGCGCATGCGCGCGATCCGGCGCATGGTCGAGGCGCTGCAGGGCGTGCCGGCGGAGATCGGTCTATGACCCAGGATCTGCCACCCGAGCAGGAACGGCTCGTGGACGCGGTCAAACAGCGCGCTGAACGTCGACGCAGGGCGCGGGGATTGCCCTCCTTTGCGCGCAATTTCGGCCAGATCGGCGTGCTTGGCTGGCAGGTCGTCGTGCCGGCGTTAATTGCGCTCGCGATCGGCCGCTGGCTCGACCATCGGCTGTCCAGCGGTATCTTCTGGACCGCGCCGCTGCTGATCCTTGGCGTGAGCCTCGGCTGCTGGTCGGCCTGGAAGTGGATCGGGCGGCAATGACGCCCTGGGCCGTCCTCCTGTTTCTGCTGCTCGGCGCCGCTGCCGGAACAGCACATTACCTGGCTATCGCGAAGGATGCTGACCTGCTCGTCCATGGCGGATCGATTATGCTGTCGCTCGGCCTGCGGCTCGGTCGGATGCTTCTGACGCTCGGCGTGCTGCTCGTTGCCGCAAGGCAGGGCTGGGTGGACCTACTCGCGGCTGCGGCCGGGTTCATGGCGGCGCGACAGGTCGTGCTGCACCGACTGAAAGCGGTGTCGTGAAGTTCGCCTCTCCGCTCGAAAGCCATATCCTGTTCACGATCGGACCGGTTCCGATCAGCCAGCCGGTCGTCACGACATGGGGCATCATGGCGGTGCTGACGATCGGTTGTTGGCTTCTGACCCGGCGGCTCGGCCTTCGTCCCACCAGGACCCAGGCGGCGCTGGAACTGGTGGTCGAAGTGATCGCGCGCCAGATTCGCGAGACGATGGACGCTGAGCCACGGCCCTATCTGCCCCTGATCGGGACGCTCTTCATCTTCCTGCTCGTCGCAAACTGGTCATCGCTCTTGCCCGGCGTCGAACCGCCTACGGCGGCCCTCGAAACCGATGCGGCGCTGGCCTTGATCGTGTTCGGCGCGACGCTCTGGTTCGGTGTCCGGGCGCTTGGCGCGCGCGGTTATCTGCGCAGTTTCGCGCAGCCGTCGATCCTGCTCGTGCCGCTCAATCTCGTTGAGCTGTTCACCCGCAGCTTCTCCTTGATGGTGCGCCTGTTCGGCAATGTCATGAGCGACGTGTTCATGATCGGCGTCGTGCTGAGCCTTGCCGGGTTGCTCGTACCGATCCCGCTGATGGCGCTCGAGATGCTGACCGGAGCCGTCCAGGCCTACATCTTCGGCGCGCTCGCAATGGTCTTTATCGGCAGCGCCATCAGCGAAGCGAACCCATCCCCGAAAGCGCCGAACCACGAGGTCTCTTCATGAACTGGATCCACATCGTCAGCATCCTCGGCGCGGCGTTCGCCATCGCCATCGGCGCGATCGCGCCGGCACTCGCCCAAGGCAAGGCGGTCGCCGCAGCGATGGATGCGATCGCTCGCCAGCCTGAGGCGGCGAACACCGTCTCGCGCACCCTGTTCGTGGGCCTGGCCATGATCGAGACGATGGCGATCTATTGTCTCGTGATCGCGCTGCTGCTGCTCTTCGCCAATCCCTTCGCTTGACATGCGTATCGACTGGTGGACGCTGGCGCTGCAGGCGATCAACGTCGTCATCCTCGTCTGGCTGCTCGCACGCTTCCTTTTTCGTCCGGTGATGGGGGCTATCACCGCGCGCCAGACGGCTATGGACCAGCTGCTCGCCGATGCGGAGTCTGCAAAGGCAGCTGCGCTCAAGCTGGAAGCGGATCTTAAGGCGCAGACCGACGCCTTCGCCGCCGATGGAGAGGCACGCCGGTCAGCTTTGCTGGCCAGCATAGAGGCCGAACGCAGCCGCCTCCTTGATGCGGCCACGATCGAGACCGATGCAAAAGCGAAGCAGGCGCTTGCTTCTGTCGAGGACGCGCAAAAGGGCATGGCGACACAGCTAGAGGAAAACGCGGCCGTGCTCGCGGGCCAGATGGCGTCTGCGTTGCTGCGCCGGCTACCGGCCGCGGGCACCACCGATATGATGTTCACTGCCCTGCTCGAACGGGTCGAACGCTTGCCGGTCGAGGAACGCCGAGCCCTGGCCGGTGACACTCCTCTCGCCATCGTGACGCCGGCCGCGCTCGATGGGGAGACCCAAGCGCGATGCGTGCAAAAGCTCGAAGAGGCACTGCCGGGGCTTGCAGCACCGAACTTCACCGTCGATCCCGCGCTGATTGCCGGGTTCGAGCTCCATGGACCGCACATGCTCGTCCGTAACAGCTGGCGAGCCGATCTCGACACGCAGCTGGCGGCACTCAAGGAGGACGATCATGCCGGGCTCCGCGGATGAATGGCTTGCCCGGGCCGCGACGCGCGTGGCCGCGGCGGAAATCGGCGCACAGGTCCGCCAGATCGGCCGCGTCGAATCAATCGGCGATGGCGTAGCGCTGGTCTCGGGTTTGGCGGAGGCACGGCTCGACGAATTGCTGCAGTTTGCCGGAGGTCAGGCGGGCTTCGTACAAACGCTCGACCGCGATCGCATCGGCTGCGTGATGCTTGAGGATGCTGACAGCATCGAGGCGGGGGACATCGTCTCGGGCACCGGCGCAGTGGTGCGCACGCCGGTGGGGCGAGGACTGCTCGGCCGTATCGTCGATCCACTCGGCCGACCACTCGATGGCGGGGCGGCGATCGTCGCCGAGCGGTTCGAGTCGGTGGAGCGCCCCGCGCCGTCGATCATCGATCGCGACCTCGTCGTTCAGCCGGTGCAGACCGGGATATTGGTCATCGACGCGATGTTCGCGCTCGGCCGCGGCCAGCGCGAGCTGATCCTGGGCGACCGCGCGACCGGCAAGACCGCGCTCGCCGTCGATGCGATCATCAACCAGCGGTCGAGCGACATGATATGCATCTATGTCGCGATCGGCCAGAAATCCTCCAGTGTCGCGCGCGTGATCGATCAGGTGCGCCGCCATGGCGCGCCGGAACGCTGCATCTTCGTGGTCGCGAGCCCGGCTTCCGCACCGGGGTTGCAATGGATCGCGCCGTTTGCCGCGTTCACCATGGCGGAATATTTCCGCGATCAGGGCGGCCATGCGCTCGTTGTGCTCGACGACCTCACCAGGCATGCCGCCACGCACCGCGAGATCGCGCTGCTGACCGGCCAGCCGCCGGGACGCGAGGCCTATCCAGGCGACGTTTTCTACCTCCATTCGCGGCTGCTGGAGCGCGCCGCCCGCATGTCGCCCGAAAAGGGCGGCGGTTCGCTCACGGCGCTGCCGATCGCGGAGACCGATGCCGGCAATGTCAGCGCCTATATCCCGACCAACCTGATCTCGATCACCGACGGGCAGATCGTGCTCGACACCCGGTTGTTCGCCGAAGGCCACAAACCCGCGGTCGATGTCGGCACCAGCGTCAGCCGCGTGGGCGGCAAGACGCAGGCCCGGGCGCTGCGGGACGCGAGCGGCACGATGCGGCTCGACTATGCCCAGTTCCTCGAACTCGAGATGTTCACCCGCTTCGGCGAGCAGCCAGAGCCGCGCGTGAAGGCCCAGATCGAGCGTGGCAGGCGGCTGCGCGCATTACTCTCCCAGCCGCGCTTCCAGCCTCTGCGGGTCGTCGATCAGGTGGCGCTGGCAATCGCGCTCACGGAGGGCCTCCTGGATGCCCTGGCGATCCCCGACATCACTGCGATCCGCGCGACGCTGCCGTCATGGCTCGATGCCAACGCCGCCGAGCTCACAGGGCAGGTCGAGGATAAGGGGACAATGGATGCGACGTTGCGGGCCGCATTGTTGGCGGCCGTGCAACGGATGATCGCCAGTTCCAGCGCTGGCGCCGCGACATGAGCGATCGTCTGGCCACTGTCGGGCGACGGATCGCCACTGTGCGGCAACTCGGTGCGGTGGTCAATGCGATGCGCGGCATCGCCGGCGCCCGTGCCCAGCAGGGCCGCGCGTTGTTGCCCGCGATCCGCGCCTATGCCGCGACGGCGGGTCATGCGATTGGGAAGGCGCGGCAGCTACAGACAGGACCTGCGGCACCGCCGCTGAACAGCGCAAAGGGCAAGACAGGTCTTATCGTCTTCGGCGCAGAGCAGGGGTTCGCGGGCGCCTTTCCAGAGCAGGTCTTGAACGCCGCTGCGAGCGATTCCCAAGCGGCGCACTTCTTCCTCGTCGGCGACCGTGCCGCCGCGCTTGCTGCCGAGCGGTCACTGCCCGTCGCTTGGGCCACCAGCCTTCCCAGTCGCGCCGCTGCGCTTGCCAATATGGCAACCGAACTGCTTGGCGCCCTCTACGATTATGTGGCCGTGGCCGGCGCGGTCCCGGTCGCAATGATCTATCCGGTCTGGACGGCAGGGCATGGTGCGTCGGTCGTCCGCCGCAGCCTTTTGCCGCTCGATCCCGATATGTTTCCGCCGGAGCCAGTTGGGTCGATACCCCTGATCAATCTGCCGGCAAGCGACCTCGTCGAGCGCTTGGCCCAGGAATATGTCTTCGCCCAGCTGTGCGAAGCGGCCACCGAGGCCTTCGCCGCTGAAAACGAGGCTCGCATGGCGACGATGGCGGCCGCGAAAACCAATATCGACGCCAGACTCCAGGCACTTGAACGCGAGGAACGGCTGACGCGTCAGGAGGAAATCACCGCCGAGGTGGTTGAGCTGGCGGCCGGGGCACGCGCACGCGGCCGAACCAGGGCGGTATCGGAGTAGGGGGCCGAGCTGATGCCGGAAGCGACGTGATTGCCTGGTATAAGTGTGCGGCACTGCCATCCGTATCAATACGCATGTTGTGAGCAGTCTGCGCCATTCATGGGTGCGCAAGCAGTTTGAGCGCTGCGCGGTGGCGCATCAGCGCTCCGGCAAACACCAGCTCCGGCTCGGCGGCCGGGAAACCATGCCTTTTCAGTTTCAGGAAGAATGACCATGGACCCGCAGCCCGAGGCGACAGGCCAGCCACTCTCCAGCGATGAGATCGGCCTGATCCACGCTTGGTGGCGCGCCGCCAATTACCTCTCGGTTGGACAGATTTATCTGCTCGATAATCCGCTGCTCCGCGAACCGCTCAAGATGGATCACGTCAAGCCGCGGCTGCTTGGACACTGGGGTACGACCCCCGGGCTTAACTTCCTCTATGTGCACCTCAATCGTGTCATCAAGGCGCGCGGCCTCAATGCGCTCTTCATCGCCGGGCCTGGTCATGGCGCACCAGGTGTCGTCGCCAACACATGGCTCGAGGGCACCTATAGCGAAGTCTATCCTGCCATCGGTCCCGACGAAGATGGCCTGCGCCAGCTTTTCCGGCAATTCTCCTTCCCTGGCGGCATTCCCAGTCATGCGTCACCCGATACGCCCGGTTCAATCCATGAAGGTGGTGAACTGGGTTATTCTCTTCTGCATGCGTTTGGCGCCGCCTTCGACAATCCCGATCTGATCGTTGCTTGCGTCGTCGGCGACGGCGAAGCGGAGACCGGACCGCTGGCGACCTCGTGGCACAGCAACAAGTTCCTTAATCCCGCGACCGACGGGGCCGTTCTGCCAATCCTGCATCTCAACGGTTACAAGATCGCAAGTCCGACTGTCCTTGCGCGCATTTCGCACACCGAGCTCGACGCGCTGTTTCGCGGTTATGGCTACCTGCCGATCTTCGTCGACGGCGAGGAGCCGGACGCGATGCACCGGGCGATAGCGGCCGCGCTAGACGACGCGGTCGATCGGATACACGCGATCCAGAAGGCCGCGCGCGACGGTGGGGTCACGACGCGTCCGCTCTGGCCGATGATCGTCCTGCGCAGCCTAAAGGGCTGGACCGGACCCAAGATCGTCGACGGGCAGAAGAGCGAAGGCTTCTGGCGGGCGCACCAGGTCCCGTTCACGATGGACAAGCCCGAGCATCTTGGGCTGCTCGAGGAATGGATGCGCAGCTACCATCCGGAAGAACTGTTCGATGATGGCGGGCGGCTTCGGCCCGAAATTGCGGCTCTGGCTCCGCGCGGCGACCGGCGGATGAGTGCCAATCCGCATGCCAATGGCGGGGCTCTGATGCGCCCTCTGCGGTTACCCGACTTCGCATCCTACGCGGTCCCGGTTGTTCATCCCGGCGAGAGCGACGGCGAGGCGACCCAGGTGATGGGTACGTTCCTGCGCGACGTGGTGCGGGAGAACGCCCAGGCCCGCAACTTCCGCGTTTTCGGCCCGGACGAGACGGCATCCAACCGGTTGCAGACGATCTTCGAAGCCACCGACCGGAGCTGGGACGCGGAGACGATCGCGGACGATGTCCATCTCGATCCCAGCGGACGCGTGATGGAGGTGCTGAGCGAACATTGCTGCCAGGGATGGCTGGAAGGCTATCTGCTGACGGGCCGCCACGGCCTGTTTTCCTGCTA
>JAVBXL010000002.1 GCA_030824575.1 bacterium
TCCCACTCGATTATTCGGGCCTAACCCATCTATTTGATTTAGAACCATAAAAAATATTTTCGCGGAAAAACTACCGTCAGGGAATCTGGCAAAAAGCTACGCTTCGGAAATTTCAGGATAAATCGGCCACCGTTCGCGACATGCATTCTTCGCGATGTATCGTCTTCTATCGGACAGACTATGAGGCTGTCTGACCCGATTCATGCATCTCGGGGCGTCGATAAAAATACCGTCGAACGACCGAAATGCAACGCGCTTCATCGCGCGAAGAGCTCTGCAATCCGTACTCCGATCCGACGCCAACACCGGCCTCTCATCCGAGCGCCTGAGGGCCAGAGCTAGGATCCGCCCAGCGTGGCAGTTGCGCCAAGTCGATCAATTCTGCGCGTACCACACCATCGAGCGCTTCGGGGAAAAGCCGAACGACAGCCTTCCACACGGGGTGATCGATCGTGACTTGGTCATGCGTCTCCCGTGCATTGCGGACGATTTTCTGAAGCGATGTGCGTTCGCCAAGGGCAGCCGCGCGGGTTACGCCCAGAAACTGCAGGATCATATCTGCATAGGGCGCAAAGGCTGCTGAGCCGACCTTGCTATTCAGCATTGCCAGGAGAGCGCCGTCCCCGGAATGGCGGGTGATATAAACGACGTCGGAGTCCTGAGCGGCGCTATGCGCGATCGAACAGAGTATCGCGAACAGGCTGGCGAGATGCGCCTGGCCCTTATCCGCATGGGTAGCCCAATACGCATCTCTCCAAGCCGATAGGTCCGGAACGTGCGCGCGGACCGAGGCCCATGCGGGGGCAAAGCTCTCGCTATAAAACGGCGAGGCAGGCTTATCGCGTTGCGCCTGCTGGAACGCCTTCCACCAGCGATTGCGAACCTCACGGCAGTAGGTCGCCAGCCGTTCGCTGCGTCGATCTTCGACGAAAGCTGACCTACCCGAACTGGTCTGTAGATCGTCAAGACCGACGAGCCTCGGCTTTAGGTAGCTGCCCTTGCCATCTTCGAGAAGGCATTTGATGACGAGCGTACCGCTCGCGACGGATGCGGCCTGCGCGTCGTCATCGAAGATGAAGGCATTCCCGCGCTGCATCGTGATGACGTCATGGAATCCTTGAGGCAACGGCTCGTCGAGGCGCCGAAAAATCCAGATCAGCCGCACGCCCTCGCGCTCATAGTGCAAATGCCGGGCTGCGATCTCGGGTGCGAACGGCTTGGAAAGCTGCACTTCGAGCGCAAAGCGACCCAAGTCGCCCATATCGAGGAAAATGTCTGGAAAGCGGCCACGAGTGTGGATGGCAGGACGCAGGTAGGTATCGATCGCTGACGCTTTGCATCGTGGATCAGCCTTCGCCACCGCTTCGATAACCTGACAGAGCTGGCGATGAAGCGCCGATTCCTGGTTGCCTTGATATTGCGCGGCACGCGCGTCGTCCGGCGTGAGGGTGCCGCCATCGTACCAAGGGCAAGTCGGCGGACTATCGGGAAAATGGGCGTAAAACGGAACATGATCCCCATCCACCGCCTGCGCACGGATGAACACGCCGCCTTCGCAAAGTCGACACCGCGCCAATGCCGTATTCGGAGCCTCCTGACGCCGAATGTTGATCTGGGTACGCAGGTGCTCCCAGCTTTCGCGGGGCATCGCCATAAGGGTCTCGATCGGCACCGCGCCGCGCGGTAGCTCGAAATCGGCGATCCGGATGGTTCGCTGCAGGTCAGTCCCGCGACGCACGGCGCGGCGGCTCCCCAGCCTCGCCGTGGCGACGCATTGGTTTAACCGTGATCATAGCGGTTGATCCGCGCCAAACTCAAAAGCCCCTGCGGATCAACCAGCAGGATCTTCATCACACCTTGCTCGGCCGCTCGCTGTTTTGCCTTATGCATCAATTCGAGGGCGGGGAGCTCGAAGCCGCTGAGCCTGCGTGGCTTCGCCATCTGGGCTGTGACCGGACCAACCAGGTTCATTTCAAGTTCGGCGACGATCGATTGCCCAGCGCCTGTAGGACGGTCCACGTAGACCGCGAAATAGGGTTCGCCGGGCGCGATTGCCTGCTCATTCAAAAGAATCTCGGCCAACAACGTCCTCCCTCGATAGCGGAACCTTTATAGAACATCTTGCTCGACGAACAACATATGGGAATAGCTGACTCAACATTTTGCCAACCTGGAGTATCGACGAGGCTATGTCCGTTCAACGCCTGCGCACCATCGTGAATCTGTCGGTTCCGACCCTCTTCCGCCAGATAGCGGGCGGTCGGGTGCAGTGTGAAAGCGAAGCGACCTTGCAACTCCACCTTGGCAGGATCATCGCCACTGCTGCCGATCTCGAAATCACCAGCGAGCGCGAGACCTTCTCGGTTGAGCTGGAAAAGCCTCTACGCGGCGCCGGCGGCAAGCGCGGCCGCATCGATGTGTGGTTCCGGCTCACTGACGATGACGGTCGACAGTGGCGATGCGCGATCGAGCTCAAGTTCTTCAAGCGGAAGAACCATCGAGAACCCAACAATCGCTACGAGGTCTTCAAAGACATTGCGCGCCTTGAAAGTTGTGGTGACGTCGCGGATGTCGGCTTCATGATCGTCGCGACCGACCACCTGCACTACGTCAGCAACGAGGTGTATTCCCTTGCGACCAGCGATTTCGACTTTCGCAATGGGGCGACATACCAGGCTGGAAAGACTCTGACTTACAACACTGGCGGAGACTTCGGTCCGCCCATCACGTTAGCGCGCGACTACCAGTTCCAGTGGGCGGATGGGACGACTTCGCTACACTATCTCTTGCTCGAAGTGACACCAACGCCATGATCGCTCGCGCATGGCTGTCGATAAACGCATGAGTAAGAACCGATATGGCTGACGATATTCCTTCCGCAATCCTGACCGAGATCAAGCGCGTCGCCCGCGAGGAATGGCCGGGGGATCGGGAGATGCAGCAGTATACAATCGACGCGGAGACCACCGCTTACCGAGGGCTGGACGACCTAGATTACGGGGAGGCTGCGGACCACAAGCCGGCGATCCTCACGGAGGCGAAGGAATACCACACCACCTGGGAAGAGATTTACGGCTTTGTCTCGGAGGAGGTCGAGGCCTTCAAAGCCCTAGCCGCCCTCGCGCCCGATGACGTCCCGACCGACTTCATTGCCGAACACAAACGCAAGGCCGCCGCCGAGCATGACTGGTTCGCCATGCAGCTTGAGACGGTGGAACAGGCGATCGAGGGCTATCGCTACGTTCAGCGCACCCGCGCCAAGGTCGGTCCCATTCGCGACATCCTGGTGCGGATGGAGGCGATCATCGGTTCGGAGTGCTACAATGCCAACATCCAGAACTACAGCGCCTGGGGCGTCTGGGAGGGCGAAGGACGGTCGTTCCGATACCCTGTCACATACATCCGCGACGGCAAGGAGGAGAAGCGCAAGGCGCGCGTCGATGATCTCGAGCCCGAAGCGCTGATCACCGGCCACTACAAATTCGGCGCCAACGAGCTGAGCATTCACCGCGCCCTGGTTCGTATCGTCGATATGCTGAAGGCCGATTATGGCCTGACGATTCCCGCGCCCGAGGATCCCGCATGATTGCGGCGCGCCGTGTGCTGAGCCCACCAGCGTTCGTCCTCTGCGCCTTTGCCTTCTCGGTAATGGCGACGCCCGCCCGGGCGGACCCCTGCGAAGGTCGCCTGCCATCTCAGCCGGGGCAGCAGTTTTCGGGAACGGTCCGCTATGTCGGTGACGGCGACGGACTGTGCGTCGGCAATTCCAACGATCCAAACACCTGGATCGAAGTGCGCTTGGCGGACTTTGACGCGCCCGAACTCCACGCCCCTGATGGCCGCCTGTCCAAATCGCTCCTCGAGCAGGTTGCGTTCGGTCAGAATGTAGCTTGCGAGGCGCGGCGCGGGCGGCGTGGCCGCGTGATCGTTTTCGACCGGGTGATCGCCGTCTGCCGCGTCCATGGACGCTCGATCGGCGACCTACTCCGCGCGCGGCACGCGCCCGAAGGCGGCAACTGATCGTCGAACCTCAATCCAGAAGGGTCTAGGTCCAGGAGGGGAATGCCTTCCCCTGCGGTCGAGCCGACACGTCTCGCCCGACCCCTTCTGCGGGGAGCGCCCCGCAACGCCCCCGCGGTAACAACCAATCCTGACGGCGGAATCCATTCGCAGCGACGTGCGTTGTCTCTGACCGTTAGCATGAGACTCACGCGATGAAACCCACGCTTCAGGCACATCTGCTCGAACGGGCCGCGAGCTTCCTCGTCATGGCCGATCACGTCGCCGAACCTGAAGCCCGGCTTTGCGGAGAACCGCTTTTACAGAATGTCGGCTATGCACTCGAACTCGGGCTCAAAGCGCTCCTTGTTGAGCGGGGATGGGACGACGATAGCTGCCGCATCGAGGTGCGGCATGACATCGCCAAAGCCCTCGGCGAAGCAGCGAAGGTCGGATTTGTACCAGCGCATCCCGACCTTGCCGCCCTGATCGCCACTATCAGCCCCTACTATAAGCGGCACGGACTGTCCGAATTGGTGGCCACCGGCGGCTTGGCGATGTCGCCCGATCAGGCCTTGGCCGTGACGCGGAGCCTGCTTGATCAGGTCCGCGTGTCGGTCAGTAGGTAGCTGACGGATCCGCAGGCGCACATTAGAGGGAGAGGGCTGCGGCTGTCGCCGTGACGGGTTTTGACGGTCGAGAGAGGTTCTCTGGCCGGCCCGTCGCGGAGATACGCGATGACACGCCCAGCTTCCAAAGGCCATGCCCGAACCCAGCGCTCGAACATCTACGACGAGATCACGACCAAGATTATTGCCGAGCTGGAGGCAGGCCGCCTCCCCTGGGTCCAGCCCTGGGGCTCGAGCACGGTATCGGCGCCACTTGCCATGCCGCGGAACGCCGCGACCGATCGTGGCTATTCCGGCATCAACGTCCTGATCCTCTGGGGCGCGGTCGTCCAACATGGCTTCGCCACGCAAGGCTGGCTCACCTTCCGCCAGGCTTTGGGGCTGGGCGGCAATGTCCGCAAAGGCGAACACGGCACCACCGTCGTCTATGCCGATCGCTTCATCCCCGATGACGAGCGTCGCCGGGCACAGGACAATGGTGACGATCCAGCCGCCATTCCTTTCCTCAAGCGCTTTACCGTGTTCAATGTCGCCCAATGTGAGGGCTTGCCCGACAGGCTATCGGCGCCGCCCTCACCCATTCCCGAAGGTCTGATCGTGCCAGAAGTGGAGGCGCTCATTCGTGCCAGCGGCGTCGACCTGCGCCTGGGCGGAGACAAGGCCTTCTATGCACCGGGTCCTGATTTCATCCAGATCCCCAGGCCCGAGGCCTATTTCGAGCCGATCAACTGGCATCGCACGGCCCTGCATGAGCTGGGGCATTGGTCGGGCCATCCCGGACGCCTCGCGCGCGACCTGAGCGGTGGCTTCGGGTCGAAGGCCTATTCGCGCGAGGAGCTCGTCGCCGAAATGACGTCGGCCTTCTGCTGCGCGAGCCTCGGCATCGCGCCAACCGTGCGCCATGCCGATTACATCGGCGCCTGGCTCGACGTCCTGCGCGAGGACAATCGCGCCATCGTGCGCGCCGCGAGCGCGGCCTCCAAAGCGGCGGACTACCTCCTGGCCTTCGCGCCCAGTGCGACGGCACGGGAGGAGGATCGGGAAGCGGCGTGACCTCGCCCGCTGCGCGCCAGCTCGGCCGGAGTCCAGGAGAGTAAGAGGGTCGAGACGGAGTTCGTGACGGGTCAGGGTCGAGAGAGAGGCTCCCGGCCGCCCGTCACGGAGAATATCCCATGACCCAAGCTTCCCAGAAGATCGTCCTGTCCCCCTCGCGGGACATCCCCTTCAACAAGCTCTTGCTGAGCCAGTCCAATGTGCGCCGGATCAAGTCCGGCGTGTCGATCGAAGATCTTGCCGAGGACATTGCACGACGGACCTTGCTCCAAAGCCTCAACGTCCGCGCGGTCGTCGATGCCGAAGGCAATGAAACCGGCATGTTCGAAGTGCCGGCCGGAGGTCGGCGCTATCGTGCGCTCGAACGGCTCGTGAAACAAAAGCGCCTGTCGCGGACAGCACCCGTGCCCTGTGTCATCCGAGAGAGCGCGAACATCTCGGCCGAGGAGGATTCGCTCGCCGAAAACAGTCAACGTGAGCCGCTGCATCCGCTCGACCAGTTTCGTGCCTTCCAGACTTTGCGCGAACAGGGTCAGGGCGACGAGGCAATCGCGGCGCGCTTCTTCGTCACGCCGGCCATCGTTCGCCAGCGCCTCAAGTTGGCGTCCGTATCCGACCGGCTGCTCGCCCTCTACGCCGAGGACGAATTGACCTTGGACCAGCTGATGGCCTTCACCGTCACAAACGACCATGCGCGTCAGGAACAGGTCTGGGAGGCGCTCGCGCGCAACCCCTACAAGGAAGCCTATCAGATCCGGCGCATGTTGACCGAAGGCGCCGTGCGCGCTTCCGATCGACGCGCACGTTTCATCGGCGCGGAAGCCTATGAAGCCGCAGGCGGCGACATCTCGCGTGACCTCTTCCAGACCGATGACGGCGGGTGGTTCCAGGATCCGGCGCTTCTCGACCGTCTGGTCTCAGACAAACTCGCGGCGGCTGCGGAGACCGTCGCCGCCGAAGGCTGGAAGTGGATCAGCGCCGACATCGGTTTCGATTACGGACACACGCGCGGACTCCGCGCCTTGCCCTCCACCAGCTCGTTGACCGATGAAGAACACGCGACCTACGAGGCGCTCAGCCAGGAGTATGCGGCGCTCGAGGAGACCTACGCCGAGGCCGAGGAGCTGCCCGACGAGGCCGACCAGCGCCTGGGCGAAATCGAGGCCGCGCTCGAAGCTCTCCAGAACCGACCGGCGCTGTTCGATCCGGCTGACATCACGCGGGCGGGCGCCTTTGTCAGCCTCGACAGCTCTGGCAGCCTCAAGATCGAACGCGGGTTTGTGCGACCGGAGGACGAGGCAGAAGCTGAGCCGGATGCCACCCGTGGCGATACGGATGAGGCCGTCGAGCCTTCCGAGCCCGATGCCGGCATCCAGCGCGCCGTCATCACGATCGGCGGCGCAGCCCAGCTCGGCGGCGAACCCGATGAGGATGACGACACCATCAAGCCGCTGCCCGAGCGGCTGATGACCGAACTAACTGCGCATCGGACGCTGGCGTTGCGCAACGCGGTGGGTGCCGACCCCGACACTGCCTATCTCGCCGTCCTTCATGCCCTCGCGCTGAAGACGTTCTACCGCTTCAGCACCGCGACGTGCCTGGAGATCGAAGCCAAGCACTCCGCCTTTGGTCACCAGGTGCCTGGTCTCAACGACACAGCGTCGGCGCAGGCGATCACCGCGCGCCATGCGAGCTGGTCGGATCAGCTGCCTCAGGACCCTGGTGCGTTGTGGCAGACGTTGACTACCTTCGACACGGATCGACGCGGGGCACTGTTCGCCCACTGCGTCAGCTTCAGCATCAACGCCGTCCACCAGTCCTGGAACCAGGGCGACAGGATGAAACATGCTGACGCGTTGGCGCAGGTCGTCGATCTCGACATGGTCGCCGCAGGCTGGACCCCGACGGTCGAATCCTACCTCGGCCGCGTGACCAAGCCGCGCATTCTGGAGGCTGTTCGCGACGGCAAGGGTGATCGCGAGGCCCAGCTCATTGAGCACCTCAAGAAGGGCGATATGGCCAAGGAGGCCGAACGGCTGCTGGCCGGTTCAGGCTGGCTGCCGGAGCCGTTGCGCACCGCAACCGATCAACCCGTCTTGCTCGAACCGGACGGATCGGAGCCCGAAGCGCTGCCGGCTTTCCTGACCGCAGACGAGGATGACGAGACCGGAGCCTCCGACCCCGAGCCGGATACAGGGTTCGAGCACGCCATCGCCGCTGAATGAACATCGCGGGGCGGCGTCCGGCCGCCCCGCTCCACTCCCACCTTTCGGCCCGCCTTCTGGCGGGCCTTTCTTTTGTCAGGAGCTTGCCATGCCGATCCCCGACCATGCCTCCCGCAATTTCCAGACTCTCCTACAGGCCGCCCGCAATGATGATCTGGCCCTGATGGAATGCCTAGACGCCGAGACGCGCGAGCTGCGCTACGTCCTTTGCGCCGTCGGCCGAGACGGCGAAGACTATGTCTTCACGCCGTTCGGCCATCTCGCGCCCGGCAATCCGTTCGACGCCTATCTGCCTCCGGCCGACGGCGGCGGCTTTGCAGAAACAGAGTGAGAGCGGGGCCGGGAGGGGGCGAGCCGGTGCGGTCGAGAGAGAGAGCGCCGTTCGGCTTGCCCTCCTCCTGCTCTCCCGGATGACCCGCCATGACATCAACCGCACTCGCGTCCCCAACCCTCACCGTGACAAGCCGCGCGGCGGCCAATCGCGCCCTGGCGCTCCGCCGCGCCGCTCTGGATCTCCTTCCCACCCTGATCGCGGGCACGGCGCTCGATGCCCGCGCCCTTCGCACCACTATGGAGGCAGCGTTTGGCGGATCGGACGCCGAAGGGCTGTGGACCTGGAAAGACGCTTATGAGGCGTGCGAAGCAGCGCAGATCGCATTCCTGCGCCGATTTGGACCGGCGCTGTGCGGCCGTCCGGCCAGTTCGCAGCTTGCCGTGGTCAGCAAGATTGCCGGCCTGCTCCCCACCCACACCCGACGCTCGATAGAAAGCGAGGCGCTCCAGCAATTCTCGACGCCGTTGCCCCTTGCCTGGATCGCGGCACGCGCAGCCATGATCACGCCGGGTGATCTGGTTCTGGAGCCATCGGCCGGGACCGGATTGCTTGCCATCTTCGCTGAGCTTGCTGGCGCCGAATTGGCGCTCAATGAATTGGGCGAAACCCGCGCCGACCTTCTCGGTCACCTCTTTTCGACCGCGGTCGTCACTCGGTTTAACGCCGCCCACATCCATGATCATCTCGACGCCGGGCTCGTCCCTAGCGCCGTCCTCATGAATCCCCCCTTCTCGGTCGCAGCGCAGGTCGAAGGCCGCGTCGCCGACGCGGCCCTGCGGCACATCAACTCCGCCCTGGCCCGTCTCGCCGAAGGCGGTCGCCTGGTCGCCATCACTGGGGCGAGCCTGTCCCCCTACGATGCAGCATGGCGCGATGCGTTCATCGACCTTCAGGCGCGGGGCCGAATCGTCTTCTCCGCCGCGATCGACGGCCGTGTCTATGCTCGGCATGGTACAACGACCGAAACGCGCCTGACCGTGATCGACCGTCTCCCGGCCGATGACCCATCATGCTTCCCCATCACACCCGGCATGGCGTCCAGTACGACCGAGCTTCTGGCTTGGGTCGACAATGCGATTCCCGCGCGCCTGCCCATCAGCGCCGCTTTTACGCCGAGCCGCGTCTCCGCAAAGCCGCCTTTGCGGAAATCCGTTGCGTCGCCTGCACGATCTGCGTCGCAATCGATCGACCCCGCCGCCGTGCCGCTCCGCTATTCCGTGGTGGACTGGTCCCAACCCGCAGCCGATCGGATCACCGAGGCTCTCTATGAAGGCTACGGACTGCAATCAGTGGCCATCGATGGAGCTCGCCCCCATCCGACGCCGCTCGTGCAGTCCGCGTCCATGGCTTCTGTGTGCCCACCGAAGCCGAGCTATGTTCCGCTCCTGCCGGAGGGATTGATCGAAGCCGGCCTTCTCTCCGATGCCCAGCTTGAAACCGTCATCTATGCGGGCGAAGCCCATGATGGCCAGTTGGCAGGCGCCTGGACAGTCGATGCGACCTTCGACCAGATCAGTGCCGCGCCTGAAAATGCCGACGGCATGGTCCGATTTCGCCGAGGCTTCATGCTTGGCGATGGGACGGGCGCGGGCAAGGGCCGCCAAGTCGCCGGCGTCCTTCTCGACAATTGGCTGAAGGGCCATCGACGCGCGCTGTGGGTCTCGAAATCCGACGCGCTCATTGAGGACGCCCAGCGCGACTGGTCGGCCCTCGGCCAGGAGCGGCTGTTGGTGACGCCGCTCTCCCGCTTTCGCCAAGGGGCGCCCATCCGACTGGAGGAAGGCATCCTTTTTACCACCTATGCCACGCTACGGTCCGACGAACGCGAGGGGAAGGTTTCACGCGTCCGACAAATCGTCGACTGGTTGGGCTCCGACTTCGACGGGGTCATCGTGTTCGACGAATCCCACGCCATGCAGAATGCCGCAGGCGGCAAGGGCGAACGCGGCGAGCAGGCCGCGTCGCAGCAGGGCAAGGCTGGCTTACGCCTGCAACATGCGCTTCCCGATGCCCGCATACTCTACGTCTCGGCGACCGGCGCGACGACGGTTCACAACCTCGCTTATGCCCAACGGCTCGGCCTGTGGGGTGGCGAAGACTTCCCGTTCGCCAACCGCGCCGAGTTCGTGCAGGCAATCGAGGCCGGTGGCGTCGCCGCGATGGAAGTGCTCGCCCGCGACCTCAAAGCGCTCGGCCTCTATGCCGCTCGCTCGCTGTCCTACGAAGGGGTCGAATATGAGATCGTTGAACACCGGCTGACAGCCGAGCAAACCGGCATCTATGACGCTTATGCCGGCGCGTTCGAGATCATTCACAACAATCTGTCGGCCGCGCTTGAAGCCTCCAACATCACAGGCACCGGGCCGGATGGTAGAACCAAGACGCTGAACGCTCAAGCCAAGTCCGCGGCGCGGTCGGCCTTTGAGAGCGCCAAGCAGCGCTTCTTCAATCATCTGATTACCGCCATGAAGACCCCGACGCTGATCGCGGCGATCGACCGTGACCTTGCCGAAGGTCACGCCTGCGTCGTCCAGATCGTCTCCACAGGCGAAGCCTTGCTCGAACGGAGACTCGCCGACATTCCCACCGAAGAATGGGCCGATATCGCCGTCGACATCACCCCGCGCGAA
>JAVBXL010000044.1 GCA_030824575.1 bacterium
ATGTTCCCGCCGGCGCTTGAGGCCAAACAAACATTGACGCGGGATGGAGCAGCCCGGTAGCTCGTCAGGCTCATAACCTGAAGGTCGTAGGTTCAAATCCTACTCCCGCAACCAACGCAAATCTCAGTGAGCAAGCGAACGCCAAGATTTGCGCCGTCCCCGCAAAAGCGAGGACCCATTCCACCAGACAACCCCGCCCACAAGCGGGGTTTTTTATTGCCTGCCCTTCTACGCGCCATCAGCAGATGGAAAGCGACACATCCGCCGCCTCTCCGTTACCCCATCATCGATCAGCGCCTTCCAGCTGCCGGCTGAAATACACCATCTGCATCGCCTGCAACCGCGCACCCTGCGCGATGTCCGCATCACCCGAATGGCCGCCAGCGGTGTCCTCGTAAAAATAATAGGGCAGCCCATAATCCTTCAGCCGCGCCGCGAATTTGCGCGCATGTTGCGGTCCGACCCGATCGTCTTTCGTCGTGGTCCAGATATAGGGCACGGGATATTTCCGGCCGCGGCGGATGTTCGCATAGGGCGAAATCTTTTCCAGAAAAGCCTTCTCCTCCGGCACCGACACGCTGCCATATTCGTCGACCCAGGAGGCCCCGGCCGCGATTTGCTCGTAGCGCATCATATCCAGCAGCGGCACCTGAATCGTGACCGCATTCCAAAGCTCTGGATACTGGTTGAACGCTACGCCCATCAACAGCCCGCCGTTGGACCCACCATAAATGCCAAACTTTGCCGGGCTGGACAATTTCCGCGCGAAGATATCCTGCGCCACCGCGGCAAAGTCGTCGTAAATAATCTGTCGTTTCGTCTTCAACCCGGCCTCATGCCAGGCCGGGCCGAATTCCCCGCCGCCCCGGATATTGGCCAGCACGAAACTATTGCCACGCTCGAGCCACAACTTGCCGGTAATCGCCGCATAGCTGGGCGTCATGGGCACCTCAAAGCCGCCATAAGCGGTCATGATCGTCGGCGTCGATCCATCCGTCTTCATGTCCTTGGCGTGGACGATGAAATAGGGGATTTTGGTCCCGTCGGTCGATGTCGCCTCGAACTGATCGACCACCAACCCCTCCGCATCGAAGCGCGCGGGCATCGCCTTGACCTGTCGCGGCGCGGGGTTGGCGGCGTCCAGCGCCCAAAGTGTCGTCGGCGCGAGGAAGCCGGCAACCGACAGATAGGCCTTGTCGCTCTTATCGCTGGCAGTCGCGATCGAGATGGTCGCATTGTCAGGCAGGGCTAACGGGGTCGTGGTCCACTTGTCCTTGCCCGGTGTCAGCACCAGCACGCGCCCGCGCACATTGTCGTTGATCGTCAGGATCACCCGATCCTTCGTCGCGGCCACACCGTCGATCGACTGGCGCGCATTGGGCGCGAACAATATGTCGGGCTTCAGCGTCGCCCCGGATTGTAACGCGGCGAGCGGCACAGCCGCCAGCGATCCGCTGGGCACGGTCACGCCGCCGCTGGCCCAGGCTTCGCTGGTCTGGATCAGTACCTGACCCTGCACCATGCCCTGCAACTGGCTCTTGGCGGGCAGCGGCAGTTTTTTCACCCTGCCATCCGTCACCAAATAGGTTTCGTTGCCGAAGAAAGTGACGCCGCGATACAGAAATGCCGCGCGATTGCCCGCGCCATCGGACAGCAGCATCGGAAATGTCCCGACCTGATCGCTGGCCGCGCCGCGATAGATTTCCTGTGCTTCCGCCAGCGTCTGCCCGCGCTTCAATGTCTTCACCACGAACGGATAGCCCGACACGGTCATGCTGCCGGCTTGTTCATTGGCGCCCCAATCGCGGGCAAGCAGCAGCGTGTCCTTGTCCAGCCAGGCTTCATTCTGCTTGGAGGTCGGAATGGCAAACCCGTCCTCCACGAAGCGCCCCGTCACCAGGTCGAACTCGCGCAGGGTCACGGCATCCTCGCCACCGTCGGACAGGTTGATCAGCGCCAGCCGCTCGTCGGGGTCGAGAATGGTCGCGCCCTTCCACACCCATTTCTTGCCGTCGGCCTTCGACAGGGCGTCCAGATCCAGCACCGTCGTCCAGCGCGGCGCGTCGGTCGCATAATCGGCCTCGCTGGTATAGCGCCAGATGCCCTGCGGATGATCGGCGTCACGCCAGACATTATAGACGCGGCCATGGATCAGCATCGGCATGGCGATCCGGTCCTTCGCCGATGCGATGGCCAGCGCGTCCTTAAAGTAGCCGGCATAGCGCGGGTCGCCCTGCAAGGTCGCGACCGTCGCCTTATTCTCCGCCTCCACCCATTGCATCGCGCGCGGGCCGGTCCAGTCCTCCAGCCAGACGAAAGGATCGTCCGCAGGGGCGGGGGCAGGGGGCGCGCCGGCGCCGGTCAACATCGCCGCAGTCACCAACAATAGCATCCTCTTTTTCATGACTTGTCCCCCTTTGGCCGGCCCATCCGTCCCTGCCGATAGCGCCGCCGCAACAGCACGCCCGCGACCAGCAGGGGTAACGCGCCCAGCATCAACAGGCTCCCGATGAAACTGGGCGACCAGCCCCACAGGTTGTGCAGGCCAAAGGCGGCAGGCGCCATCACCAGCAGAAAGCCGAGTGTGAGCAGCCATAATCCCCAGCGGCGCGGCCGCACCGCGACCATGCGCATCTCATGCCGCCAGGCCTTGCGGCCCGCTTTGGTGGACAGATCGGGGCCAGGCCGGTCGGAGGAAGGATGATCGAACATATGGTGCTGGACCTTGTGGCCGTTCGTCCCTATCCTGTCCAGCATCCCCGGGGGACCGTCCATAGACGGTTGAGAGGTGGCTGACATGGCCACGACCCGTTGAACCTGATCTGGTTGAGACCGGCGTAGGGAGGGACGGCTTGTTGGACCAGCAGACCGCACCCGCCCGTCGCCCTTGTGAAGAGGCGAAGAAAGGCGGACCCATGGACACGATTTCGGTTCTGACCCTGCGCCTGGCAGAGATTATCGGCCTCTACATGATCGTCATCGGCCTGGGCGGCCTGGCCAGTCCGCAGCGCTGGCGCGCGATCATGGACGATCTCAACCGGTCGCCGGGACTGGTCGTCGCGCTGGGCTTCGCCGTCTTTGCGGTCGGCGCGACTCTGGTACTGGTGCACAGCGTCTGGACCGACCCGCTGTCCGTCATCGTCAGTCTGATCGGCTATATCGCCCTGATCGAAGGCGCGACCCTGCTGGCCGTACCCGGCCCCCTGATCCGCATCGGCCACTGGTCGACAGGCTTCATCCGCACCTGGGCGCTGATCGCCCTGATACTCGGCCTCCTCCTTTTCCTCGCGGGGCTGACCGGCCGCGCCACATTTTCCGTCTGAAAGGTATCCTCATGGCAGATGTCCCCGCCCGCACCGAGATGCGCGTCACCACTGGCCCGATCCGCGGGTCGAAAAAGATCCATGTCGGCCCCTTGAAGGTCGCGATGCGCGAAATCCATCTGGAGCCCGGCAGCGGCGAGCCGCCGGTCCGCGTCTATGACACGTCCGGGCCTTACAGCGATCCCGACGCCCGCATCGACATCATGGCGGGCCTCCCCGCGCTGCGCCGCGACTGGATCATGGCGCGCGGCGATGTGGAAGAATATGACGCGCGCGCAATCAAGCCGGAGGATAATGGCCTCAAGGGGCCAGATCGCTCAGGCGGCGTCCAGCCCTTCCCGAACCTGGTCAAGCGCCCGCTGCGCGCCAAGCCCGGCGCGAACGTCTCCCAGATGCACTATGCCCGCCGCGGCATCATCACCCCGGAAATGGAATATGTCGCGGAACGCGAAAATCTCGGCCGCGCCCGCCTCGCCGAATATGTCCGCGACGGCGAGAGCTTCGGCGCGTCCATCCCCGACTATGTGACGCCCGAATTTGTGCGCGACGAAATCGCCCGCGGCCGCGCCATCATCCCCAATAATATCAACCACCCCGAATCCGAACCGATGGCGATCGGCCGCAATTTCCTGGTCAAGATCAACGCCAATATCGGCAACAGCGCGGTCGCCTCCGACGTCGCGTCCGAAGTCGACAAGCTGGTCTGGTCGATCCGCTGGGGCGCGGACACCGTCATGGACCTGTCCACCGGCCGCAACATCCACGACACGCGCGAATGGATCCTGCGCAACTCGCCGGTTCCGATCGGCACCGTCCCCATCTACCAGGCGCTGGAAAAGGTCGGCGGCGTCGCCGAAGACCTGACATGGGAGATTTTCCGCGACACGCTGATCGAGCAGGCGGAGCAGGGCGTCGACTATTTCACCATCCATGCCGGCGTGCGCCTCGCCTATATCCCGATGGCGGCCAAGCGCGTCACCGGTATCGTCTCGCGCGGCGGCTCGATCATGGCGAAATGGTGCCTCGCCCATCACAAGGAGAGCTTCCTCTACGAGCATTTCGACGACATCACGGAGATCATGAAGGCCTATGACATCGCCTACTCCCTGGGCGACGGCCTCCGCCCCGGATCGATCGCCGACGCCAATGACGAAGCGCAATTCTCCGAACTCTACACGTTGGGCGAACTGACCCACCGCGCCTGGAAACAGGATGTGCAGGTGATGATCGAAGGGCCGGGCCATGTGCCCATGCACAAGATCAAGGAGAATATGGACAAGCAGCTGCAGGTCTGCGGCGAAGCGCCCTTCTATACATTGGGGCCGCTCACCACCGACATCGCGCCGGGCTACGACCATATCACCTCCGGCATCGGCGCGGCGATGATCGGCTGGTACGGCACGGCGATGCTCTGCTACGTCACGCCCAAGGAGCATCTGGGCCTGCCCGACCGCGACGATGTGAAGGTCGGCGTCGTTACCTACAAGCTCGCCGCCCACGCCGCTGACCTCGCCAAGGGCCACCCGGCCGCCAGGGTCCGCGACGATGCGCTCAGCCGCGCCCGCTTCGAATTTCGCTGGCGTGACCAGTTCAACCTGTCGCTCGACCCCGAAACGGCCGAACAATATCACGATCAGACGCTGCCGGCCGAAGGCGCCAAAAGCGCGCATTTCTGCTCGATGTGCGGCCCCAAATTCTGCTCGATGCAAATCAGCCAGGAAGTCCGCGACTTCGCCGCCAAGCAGAACCAGAGCGTCGAAGGCTTCATCGCCACCGGCCCAACGGGCGCAGAAACCGCCGCCGCCAGCAAGGCCGCCGCGCTCAAGGGTATGGAAGAAATGAGCAAGGTCTTCAAGGACAGCGGCAGCGAACTCTATATGGGCGCTGGCGGGCGGGAGCATGATTGAAATGAACCGTCGATGATTCGAACTTGGTTGGGTGAACTGTTTGAACGGTTCACCCGCAAAGTTCCGGTGGAGCGGAGCCACAAGCCCCTACCGCCGCATCCGGCCAATGTGCCGGGCACCTTCTATGTGGAGGATGGGTGCTGCATATCCTGCGGTGTATGGGAGGATGTCGCGCCGGACCTTTTGGCATGGCTGCCGGATGGATCATATTCCCATTGCTTTGTCGCGCGGCAGCCTGAAACGGACGAAGAATTGTCCCGAATGATGGACGCGATGCATTTTGCCGAAGTCGACTGTATCCGTGCGCGCAGTTGCCGACCGGACTGGGCGGAACGGCTTCGTAATGCCGGGCTGGGTGATCAGATCGACCCCGATTGAGGACCGGTGCAAAGCATGTTATAACCCCCGTATGAACACGCCCCTCAAAATCACGAAGATCGGCAACAGCGCCGGGGTGATCCTGCCCAAAGAGTTGCTGGCGCATCTCAACGCAGCCGCCGGGGACAGCCTGTCCGTCGTCGTCACCCCGCGCGGGATCGAGCTTTCGGCCGCTGAGCCGGATTTCGACGCCCAGATGGCGGCCGCGCGCGACGTGATGGCGCGGCGCAAGCGGGCACTGCGCGAACTCGCCAAATAATGGCGCGGCATGATTGGGTCTGGGTGACGCTCGCCGTGGCGGAGGCCGCCCATGCCGAACAGATCGCCGAACATGGCGGCGGTGGCGATGCCCTGCGCGATCGCGGCCTGTTCGAAAGCGCCATGGCCCGGCCCGAAAATATTGCAGCTTACGGCGATCCCGATGCTGCCGCGCTGGCCGCCGCCTATGCCTATGGCCTCGCGCGCAACCATCCCTTCGTCGATGGTAACAAGCGGATCGCGGCAGTGGTCAGCGAAACTTTCCTGTTGCTGAACGGCTATAGCCTGGATGCGACCGACGCCGAACTGGTCGTCGCTTTTCTCGACCTGGCGGCGGGTTCGCTTTCGGAAGAAGACCTGGCCGACTGGTTCCGCCAGCATCTTCGCCCCGCCTGAATCCTATTTGCTTCCAATGTAGGATTTCGTCTGGTTTATCCTGTCGGATGGAACAGCAACCCGCATCCCCCACCGTCCGCGCGCACTGGACTCCGGCCCGGCAGCGCCTCTTCCTCACCACCCTGTTTGAATGTGGCAGCGTCGCTCGCGCGGCGCGCGCGGCGGGCATGTCGCCGTCCAGCGCGCATCGCCTGCGGCGTCGGCTGGCCGGCACCGCCTTCGACCGGGACTGGAGCCACGCGCTGACGCTGCATGCCCGCTCCATGGCCGATCCGATCGCCGGCCATCTCCATACCTCCGCTTCGGCGCGTGGCTGACGCATGTCCAGGGCGCGACAGACGCGCGATCGTCACCTAACAGGCGCATCGGCCGCGCGTTGCGAGTGGGGCCGCTGTCGCGTCGCAGACGCAAAGGCGGCGCAATCGGCCCCAAAAGGCCGACGACGGTGTGAACTTCGCCCTATGACCTATATGTGTCGCTGCGCGCGATCAGCCTTCCAGCACGCGCACACTGCGCCGCTTCTTCCAGTCCAGCGACACGCTGATCCGCTGCTCCAGCCGGCCGTCCCATCCGGTGGTCAGCCCCTGCGCCTCCAGCGCGGCGACGATGCGGTGGCCCATGGCGACCGCGGCCTCCTCGCCCTGTTCGCACGCGCCATAGTTCAGATAAAGGCCATGGCCCTCCACCGCGGACTCGGTGTCCTGCATGTGGAAAAAGGCATAGCCTTCCACCGCTACGCCCTCATCCTGTGCCGCCTCGATCTCGTCCCAGATCTCGGTCGCGCCGCATGTGCCGCAGCAAGTGAAATTTTGCCGCGCGACCACGCCCTGTTCCTCCAGCGCGGAAAACGCGGCGTCCAGCCGGTCGCAATCGGTCGTCTCGGACCAGGCCTGTTCGGCGGCGCGATGCTCGGCCAGCGCCACGCGCAACGCCGCCGACGCTTCGACGCGCAGCAGCGGCCGGGGCAACTCCTCCTCGAACATGTCGTTCGCATTGGTCAATATCGCGTCGTCGTCGAAAAAACCGCCCGCAACATCGCGCCGCACCAGGTCGCGCAACGCGGCGACCGGGTCGTAACTGGCCTCCAATGTCGGCTGCGGCGCTTTGCGTTCCGGGCGATCGGCTTTGTTTCCGAACATCCGATTCCATAATGACCCGAACATGCGCCTGCCTTGCCTCCTGCGATGCGCCTCGACAGGCTCATCATGCCCCGCGTCGCTGCAAAGGAAAAGGGGGCAGGCGTCGCTTTGTTCCGACAGCGCGTCCTGCCGCCACGGCGCTGGTTCGAGTGCCACTGTTCCGATGGTCGGATCATCCCATTGGATTGCCGCGTCATTGCGCCTACATGCGGCTAATGCCCCCCGATACCGCTTCCTCCGCGCCGATCCCGCCCGTCTGGGCGACGCTCCGGCGCTTCCTACCCTATCTCTGGCCTGCGGACTCCGCCGCGCTGCGCCGCCGGGTCGCGCTCGCCATGGTGTTGGTGCTGCTGGCAAAGACCGTCAGCCTCGCCATGCCCTTCGCCTACAAGGCCGCGATTGACCGGATGGCGCCGGGGCTGGAGCCTGCGGTCGGCCTCGCCATGGCGCTGGTCGCGGTCTATGCCGGTGCGCGTTTCGGCAGCGTGCTGTTCGACAACCTGCGCAATGCCGTGTTCGAAAAGGTCGGGCAGGAAGCCGGACGGCGGCTGGCCGACGACGTGTTCGTCCATCTCCATCGCCTGTCTTTGCGCTTCCATCTTGACCGCCGCACCGGCGCCGTTACCAAGATCGTCGAGCGCGGCACCAAGAGCATCGACACGATGCTCTATTTCCTGCTGTTCAATATCGCGCCGACCGTGCTGGAGCTGGTCGCGGTCTGCGTCATCTTCTTCGTCAAATTCGGCCCCGGCCTGGTCGTCGCGACGCTGGTTATGGTGGCGCTTTATATCGGCTTCACTCGCACCGTCACTGAATGGCGCAATCAGTTGCGCCGCGACATGGTGGACATGGACACAAACGCCGTCGCCCATGCCGTCGACAGCCTGCTGAATTTCGAAACGGTCAAATATTTCGGTGCCGAACAGCGCGAAGCGACCCGTTACAGCACCGCCATGCAGCGCTATGCGCGCGCCGCGGTCAAGAGCGAGAACAGCCTGGCGTGGCTCAATATCGGCCAGTCGCTCATCACCAACCTGATGATGGCGGGCGCGATGGCCTATACCGTCTGGGGCTGGAGCAAGGGGCAGTTCACCACCGGCGACGTGGTGCTGGTCAATACTTTGCTCAGCCAGCTTTTCCGCCCGCTCGACCTGCTTGGCATGGTGTATCGCACCATCCGCCAGGGGCTGATCGACATGGAGGCGATGTACAAGCTGATCGACACGCCGCAGGAAATCGCCGACGCGCCCGGCGCGGCCGATCTTCAGGCACGCGGCGGAGAAGTCCGTTTCGACCATGTCCGCTTCGGCTATGACCCGGAACGCGAAATCCTGCACGATGTCAGCTTCACCGTGCCGGCCGGCAAGACGCTGGCGATCGTCGGCCCGTCCGGCGCGGGCAAATCCACCATCGCGCGCATCCTGTTCCGCTTCTACGACATTCAGAGCGGCCAGGTGTCGATCGACGGCCAAGACATAGCCGGGGTCACCCAAGCCTCGCTGCGCGCCGCGATCGGCATCGTGCCGCAGGACATGGTGCTGTTCAACGACACGGTCGGCTATAATATCGGCTATGGCCGCGAAGGCGCGAGCCAACAGGAGATCGAGGCGGCGGCGAAGGCGGCATCGATCCACGACTTCATCCTCAGCCTGCCCAAGGGTTATGACACCCGTGTTGGCGAACGCGGCCTCAAGCTGTCGGGTGGCGAAAAGCAGCGCGTCGCCATTGCCCGCACCTTGCTCAAAGACCCGCCGGTGCTGGTGCTGGACGAAGCGACCAGCGCGCTCGACAGCCGCACCGAAACGGAGATCCAGACCGTGCTGCGCGACATCAGCCGCAAACGCACGACCTTGGTGGTGGCGCACCGCCTGTCGACCGTGGTCGATGCGGACGAGATCATCGTGCTGGACAAGGGCGTAATCGTCGAACGCGGCCGCCATGCCGATTTGGTCCGCGCCGACGGCCTCTACGCCCTGATGTGGAACCGCCAGGCGGCGGAGCGGGAGGAGATACCAAGGGAGCCGGGAATCGAAGACATGTTCGAGGCGGTGACGCCCTGACCAGTCAATCGATGAAGTTCGCCGCCACGTCTGTCGGCACACGCAATATGCGACCCGTCGCCTTGTCGATGATAGCCCAGGTGGATTTGGCGGCGACCTTCACCTTGCCGTCCGGCCCGGTAAATTCGATCAGCCGGTCGAACCGCGCACCCCGCGGCGGCTCAGGAATCCAGGTGCGCGCGGTCACGGTCTCGCCTTGCGTCACATTGCCGCGATAGTCGATTTCATGCCGCGTCACGACCCAGATATAGGCGTCGACATGGGCGGGATCGGCATCCCGTTCCCAATGCTCGACCGACACCTGCTCCATCCACTGGACCCACACCGCATTGTTCACATGGCCCAGAACATCGATATGATCGGGCAATGCGGTGATCTGCTTGGTGAAGGATGCGGCCATTATCCCGCCACGCCCATCTGCCACAGGATGAAAGCGAACTCCTCAGCCGTCTCATGCAGGCTCTCGAACCGGCCGGACTTGCCGCCATGGCCTGCGCCCATATTGGTCTTGAGCAGCAGGATATTGTCGTCGGTCTTGGTCGCGCGCAGCTTCGCCACCCATTTGGCCGGCTCCCAATAAGTGACGCGCGGATCGTTCAGCCCCGCCGTGACCATCATCGGCGGATAGGCCTGGGCTTTGACATGGGTGTAGGGATCGTACGACCGGATCGTGTGGAACGCGGCCTTATCCTCGATCGGATTGCCCCATTCGGGCCACTCGCCCGGCGTCAGCGGCAATGTCTCGTCCAGCATGGTGTTGAGCACGTCGACGAACGGCACATGCGCCACTACCGCGCCCCACAGGTCGGGATCGCTATTGACCACCGCGCCCATCAATTCGCCGCCGGCCGATCCGCCCGAAATGCTGATCCTGCCCTTGGACGTGTAGCCAAGGTCGATTAGCCCCTTAGCCACGTCCACGAAATCGTTGAACGTGTTGACCCGCTTGTCCAGCTTCCCATCCAGATACCATTGCTGGCCCAGATCGTCGCCCCCGCGAATATGCGCCAGGGCAAAAGCAAAGCCGCGATCCAGCAGCGACAGTCGGCTGGTGGAAAAGCCCGGCTCCATCGCCAGCCCATAAGCGCCATAGCCATAGAGATGCAACGGCGCGCTGCCGTCGCGGGGCAGGTCGGCGGGATAGACGAGCGACACCGGCACCTGCGTCCCGTCGCGCGCCGTGATCATCAGCCGCTCGGTGGCGTAGCGGCTGGCGTCATAGCCAGACGGGATTTCCTGCATCTTCAGAACGTCGAGCGCGCCGGTCGCCAGATCATAATCATAGATGGTATCGGGCGTGACCATCGATTCATAGCCGATGCGCAGCTTGGTGACGTCATATTCGGGATTGTCGTCCAGCGACGCCGAATAGCTGGCTTCGGGGAAGGGGATGCGTTTCGGGCTATGCGTCGCATAATCGCGCAGCTCGATCTGATCGAGCCCGTCCTGCCGTCCTTCGGTGACGTAAAAGCCCTTGAACAGGGTGAAATCCGTCAGGTAGAAATGATCGTCGGGCGCAATCACTTCCGCCCACTGGTCGGGCGCGTCCAGCGTCGCCTTCACCAGCCGGAAATTGGGATGGGTATCGTTGGTTTTGATGTAGAGCGTGCCCTCATGCTCATCGACATCGTATTCGCGGCCGGGCTTGCGCGCCGCGACCAATAGGGGCTTGGCGGTGGGGTCGTCGGACGGGATCAGCCAGGCTTCGCTGGTGACATGGTCGCCGGTCGCGATGACGATCCATTTTTCGGAGGAAGTGAGGCCGATCGAGACGCGGAACCCCTCGTCATCCTCATGGAACAGCTCGACGTCGCTCGCCACATCCTGGCCCAGCCAGTGCAGTCGGGCATTGTCGGTGCGCCAATTTTCGTTGGCCAGGCCATAGAGCAGCCCCTTGCTGTCCGCGGTCCACACCAGCGACGACAGCGTGTCGGGGATTACTTCGGGCAATATCTCGCCGGAAAACAGATCCTTGATCCGCGCTTCGAACCGCTCCGACCCATTGGTGTCGATCGCATAGGCGAGATAGCGGCCGTCCGGGCTGACCGACATTGCGCCCAGCCGGAAATATTCATGCCCGTCGGCCAGTGCCGGTTCGTCCAGTATCAGATGATCGTCGCCACCTGCGACAGGCTTACGATACCATTTGCGATATTGCGCACCGGTTTCGAAGGCGCGCCAATAGATATAGTCGCCATCCTTCTGCGGCACCGATTGGTCGTCTTCCTTGATGCGACCCTTCATCTCCGAAAACAGCGTGTCCAGCAGGGGCTTGTGTGGCGCCATCGCCCCGTCGAACCAGGCGTTCTCCGCCTCCAGATAGGCCAGCACTTGCCTGTCCTGGACATCGGGATAATTGGGATCGCGCAGCCATGCGTAAGGATCATTCACCGTGACGCCGTGAAGGGTGAAACTATGCGCACGGCGCTCAGCGACGGGGGGCAGAAGGGCGGGCTGCATTTGATCGGTCATTAACTATCCATGGTCCAGACGAGGTCATGCGCTGGAATAAGCGCGCGTACCCCTCTATGTTGTCGGCATGATGGCCGATGCAAGAGGCCCGACATGATCCAAGGGAATAGTGATGTCCAGTTATGAAGACCGCCTGAAGGCCCTGCGCGCGCAACTGGCGCGTCAGACGCTCGATGGTTTCGTGGTGCCGCTGACCGACGAGCATATGAGCGAATATGTCGGCGCCTATGCGCAGCGGCTCGCCTGGCTGACCGGGTTCCAGGGGTCTGCGGGCAGCGCCGTGGTGTTGCCGGAGGAGGCCGCGATCTTCGTCGACGGCCGCTACACGCTGCAGGTGCGCGAGCAGGTGGACGGCGCCCATTGGCAATATGAAAGCGTGCCCCAGACCTCGATCGCCGCCTGGCTGAAGGACCATGCCAGGCAGGGCGCGCGGATCGGCTACGATCCCTGGCTCCATACCCGCGCCTGGGTCAGCCAAGCGACCGAAGCGCTGGCGGAGAAGGGCGCGGAACTGGTCGCGGTGGACACCAACCCGGTAGATGCCATCTGGCCCGATCGCCCAGCGCGCAGCGACGCCAAGCTGGTCGTGCATGACGATCGCTTTGCCGGCCAGTCGGCTGCGGAAAAGCGCGCCGCGATGGCCGATTGGCTGGTGTCGAAAAAGGCCGACGCGGTGGTGCTGTCGGCGCTTGATTCGATCGCCTGGACCTTCAACATCCGTGGCAAGGATGTGGAGCGTACCCCCGTCGCGCTCGCCTATGCCATCGTCCATTCCGATGCGACCGCTGACCTTTATGTTGCGCCGGAAAAGATGGACGAGGCCGTGGCGCAGCATCTGGGAAATGCGGTGCGTGTCATGGACGGTGTGAACTTCGCCGCTGCGCTCCAGGATTTCGCCGGCAAGACCGTCATCGCCGACCCCGAACGGGCAGTCGCCGCGATCTTCACCGGATTGGACGAAGGCGGCGCGACGGTGCTGTCGCTGCGCGATCCCGCCGTGCTGGCCAAGGCGATCAAGAACGGCACAGAAATCGCCGGTCACAAGGCGGCGCAAGCGCGCGACGGGGCCGCGCTCAGCCGCTTCCTTCATTGGGTATCCGTCGAAGCGCCCAAGGGTGGCCTGACCGAACTCTCTGCCTCCGACCGGCTGGAGGCGTTCCGCAGGGAAACCGGCTTGCTGGAAGACCTGTCCTTCGACACGATCAGCGGCGCGGGACCGAACGGCGCGGTCGTGCATTACCGCGCCGAAGAAAAGACCAATCGCCCGATCGAGAGCGGCACGCTTTATCTGGTCGATTCGGGTGGCCAGTATCGCGACGGCACCACCGACGTCACCCGCACCCTGGCGATCGGCACGCCGACAGACGAAATGCGCCGCCGCTTCACCTTGGTCCTCAAGGGTCATATCGCGCTCGCCCGCGCCGTTTTCCCGAAGGGCACGCGCGGCGGCCAGCTTGACGTGCTCGCCCGCCAATATCTCTGGGCAGAGGGGTTGGATTATGCCCATGGCACTGGCCATGGCGTCGGCAGCTTCCTGTCGGTGCATGAAGGGCCGCAGCGTATTGCGACCTTTGGGGGGGGCGACGAGCCGTTGGTGGCGGGCATGATCCTGTCCAACGAGCCGGGCTATTACAAGACTGGCGAGTACGGCATCCGCATCGAAAATCTGGTGCTGGTGGAAGAACGCGCTGTCCCCGGCGCGGAAAAGGACATGCTTGGCTTCGAGACGCTGACCTTCGCCCCGATCGACCGCGCCCTCATCGCCATGGACATTTTGAGCGGCGAGGAACACGCCTGGGTCGACGCCTATCATGCCGCAGTGCTGAACCTGGTCGGCCCGCAGTTGGAGGGTGATGCGCTCGCCTGGCTCAAGGCGGCCTGCGCGCCGATTTAAGGGTCAGTCCTTGGTGTCTTCGAAAGGGGGCGGTGTTGCTTCCTCCCGTGAAGCCTCCCGCGTCTGGGCCTTGCGCCGGCGCAGATTGTCGCGCAGCGCCTGCGCCAGCCTTGTCTTTTTCTCGTCCTGCGTTTCAGCCATGAAACCGGCTTAAGCAAAATGCGTCATCGGCCGCAACCCGCCTTGACATCGGACCGGGGGGCGGCCATAGGCCCGGCCTCCAAAGCGCGAACAGCGCCAAGGCGACGAAATGATGAAATAGAGTGCTGCTGTAGCTCAGTGGTAGAGCGCGTCATTGGTAATGACGAGGTCGGGAGTTCAATCCTCCCCAGCAGCACCATTTCTCCCCCGACATTGGATTGTCAAACCATCGCCCAGATGGCCACACTTGTCGCCTGCGCCGCGACGATCAGCCACAATAGGGTCGAGAAGGGTTGCTTCCGCGTCTTGTGACGAAAAAACTGCCGACCGGCCAGCGCGCCCGCCGATCCGCCCGCCAGCGCCCATAGCAGCAGAGTGCGTTCAGACAGGCGTCGCAGCCCCAGCCGCGCGCGCCGCTTGTCCATGCCAAAGAGGGTGAAGGCGATTATATTCGCCAGCAGCCCAGCCGTCAGGAACAGCGTCAGCTGAATCGCGTCACCTCCCGAAACTGACGCCGATCCAGAGCGTCCGCGGCGTGCCCAGGTCCATCGATCCACCGGCATTGCGGGTCACGACCGTCTCGTCGAACAGATTCTCGCCCCGCGCCACCAGGCTGACGCCATGGCCGATCGGCAGGCGCGCGACCGCATCCAGCGTCAGCGCATCGGGCAGGACGTCGCTTTGCAGATCGTCCTCATATTGTTTGGCGACGTAGCGCAACGTGGTTGACAGCGTGGGGCCTGATGCGGGGCTGTAGGCGACGGTGGCGCTGGCCGCATGGCGCGGGCTCTGCGCCGGCGTGAAGCCGTTAAACGCCGCGCCGGGCGCACGGACCGTGCTGTGGCTATAGGCGTAGGAGGCCGACAGACGGATATCGCCCAGCGCCGCCGCCGCGGTCAGTTCGACCCCCTTGGCGACGATGCGATCGACATTCTGGCGCTTGCGCAAGTTGGCGATCAACGGATCAGTCACATTGGCGATCGCGTCGTCCAGCCGGTTGTAGAAGGCGGTGGCGGACAGGGTGACGCCGGCCAGCGGGGTCAGGTCGATCCCGGCCTCCACGCCCTTCAGCTTTTCGGGGGTCAGCGCGGCATTGGCCTGGGTCGTGATCGGGAATACCACGAACGGACGATACAGTTCGTTGAGCGTCGGCAGGCGGAAGCCGCTATAGGCCGCCGTCCGCAGCGCGAGCGCGTCGCTGGCGCGATAGAGCGCGCCGACCCGGCCGGACACTTCCCAGTCCGACCGATCGGCAAAGTCGCCGCCTGTCGTTGCGCCGGTGGTGGCGCTGGCCTGGCGATAGAAGCCATTGCGGATCGACCAACGATCGCCCCGCACGCCGCCGGTCAGCACCAGTTTCCCACCAAGGCCTTCCGGCGTCCAGTCATCCTCGGCAAAGACGCCGGTCGTCCACTGGTCGCCACCGGCATGGCGCAGGAAGGTGCGCGGGTTGGCCGCGATATTGGCGTTGAAAGCATCCTCATACATGTCGCCGGTGGCGAAACGGGTATCGACCCCCAGCCGCAGCACATGGTCCGGGCCGACCGGCGGCCGGATTTCGAGCTTGCCGCCGATCCCGGTGGACGGCGTGTTGCGCTGGTCCAGCGACTTGCGGAAGGTTGAGGACGAGATGACGATGTTCGAAAAATTGCGTGCCTGGATATAGGCCAGCGCATCGACCTGCCACGGCCCGCGATCGATATAGCGGATGCTGGCGTCCTGCCCCTGGCTCATGCTGTCCGCCCCGGCGAAGCGCAGCGTGCGATTATCCTCGAACAGGGTGGCGCGGAATTGCAGTTCCGACGTAGCGGAGATTGGCGCGACAGCGCGCAGGTTGGTAGACCAGCCGTCATAGGCGGCCGGCACGGTGGCGGCGACGCGCTGGTCCTTGGGCGTGGTCTGAAACCCGTCGCCCCGGTCCCAACGGCCCGACAGCGAGACATAGCCGCCGCCTAGATCCTGGGTTAGGCCTGCGGACACTTCGGTCGAATCGCGGCTGCCGTAAAAGGCGCTGGCGGCAAAATCGGGCAATTGCGCGCGTGTCGCGCTGGCCAGTTCGATCGTGCCAGCGACCGCGCCTGCACCGAAGGCGCCGATGCCGCCGCCGCGGGTAACGCGCACGACGGACAGGCGTTCGGGCACCAGCGCGCTGAACGGGATATAGCCGAAGAAGGGATCGGCGATCGGCACGCCGTCTAGCAGCACCAAGGTCCGGCTGGACGCATTGCCGCCCAGGGCGCGCAGCGTCGCGCCCTGGTTGGAGGGGTTGGACGATCGGCTGTCCGACCGGCGGAATTGCTGGAAGCCCGCGACGTCGGCCAGCACGCTTTCGATCCGCCCCGACGCGCTGTCCAGCAGCCGCTGCCGGTCGATCACCACAGACCCATAGGCCGGCGTGCCGGGGGGCAGGTCCAGCCCCGCGCCGGTGACGATGATCTGTGACGCCTCGCCCGGCGCATCATCGGGCGCCTGGGCGAAAGCCAGCGTCGGAACGGACAATAAGATAGCGGGCAATATGACAGTCTTCATGGCGATCCCCTCGACGCCCCTCTCCTTATTTTCCATGCCTTTTGCAAACGGAAAGGGGCCACATCCTTGTAAGATGCAGCCCCCGCCCCGTGACATTGTTCCTTCGGTCAGAAGAAGAGGATCGCCCCTGCCGCAACGGCGCTGGAGGTGGCTTCGTTGCCGTTATGCGCCTGCGAATTGCTGCGCACATATTCACCCAGCAGCGTGACCCAGCTGTTGAGGCCGTAGCGGACCTGACCGACCCAGCTGCTATTCTTGTCGACCAGCGTCGGGTTGGCCAGCGCATCGGCGATATTGGCATAGTCGAGATTGCTCTCGCCATAGCTGCCACCGACCGAGAATTTGCCGAAGGTCGCCAGTCCCTGCAGATAGAAGCCATGGCTGTCGCGCTTGTTGCCCAGCCCATCGGTGTCGAACAGGTTGAGCGCGGTGGTGCCAAGGCCCGATGCGTCATAATAGGTGCCGACGACCGTGACCGGCCCGAAAGTGACCTTCGCGCCCGCGTCCCAGCCCCAGCCGGTATAGTCCGGGCCGACATCGACATTATGCTTCTGCGTCACGCCCGACACCCACAGGCGGGTGCCGACATCGCCGAATTTGCCGTCATAGACGAATTTCGCCTGGAAACCGGGCTGCTTGTTGGTTTCGGCCGGGCCGGTCAGCGAAGATAGCGGCTCGAAAATGCCGACGCTGGCGGTAAAGCCGCTGAAATTGGGCGTGGTGTAGGTGATTTGCGGCTGGAAGTCGGTGTAGATATATCCGGTGCCAATGCGGCCCAGCGTGGTGTTGGACGGGGCGACATTGCCCGCCGGGGTGCCTGACGACAGCAGGGTGATGTCGTTCAGGATCGCTTCCGACGCAAACAGGCCGATGTCGCGACCGATCTTCACCTCACCAAAGCCGGCGCGGCCGAAGGTCAGGTAGGTCTGGCGGAAATCGATGCCCGCGGTCTGCAACGCGCGGGGGTTACCGGCGCTGTTGGCGCCGCCGCCGGCCGCATAATTGACCGAGTTGATGCCCGGATACATGCCGAAATGGGCGCCCACGTCCCATCCGTCCAGGCTGGTCGAGGCCTCCACCTTCAGGAAGCCGGGGAGCAGGCCGTTGCGCACGGCCGATGTGCTGCCGCCCACGGTTGCGACCCCGCCCGTCACCGCCGTCGTGGCGCTGGGCGTATCGCCATTATCATGGACGTAGAAGCCATTGACCGAGCCGGAGAATTTCAGCGTTACGTCGCCCATTTGCAGGCCAATGCCGCTTTGTGTCATCCGCACGAACCCGGCGCCGCCCGATGCGTCCGGCGTCACCGCCGGGGCAGGGGCGGCCGCGACCTGCGCCGCCTCGGCGGTCTGGCCCTTCGACAGTTCCTGATATTCGTCATCGGTCAGGATGCCTTTTTCGTGCAGCCGCTTCAGCAAATCCGCGGTGGTTCCGGCCATGGCCGGTGCTGCGGTGGCGGCGAGCATCAATGCTCCAGCCGCGCTCATCAGGCGCAACGTCCCCTTCATATCATCCTCCCTGCATAACGCCGGCTTGTGTCCGGCTGGGGCGGAGAGTGGGACGGATGGGAGAACCGAGAAATTGGACTTAGGTTCTCGTCCCTTCGGACAGGACGCGAATCAGGGCGCGGCGACGATGCCCCACGGCGCAGCGCCAACCGCGATGGTCTGCACCACCGAACCCTTGGCCAGGTCGATCACGGAGACATTGTCCGAAAGGCCATTGGCGGCATAGGCGCGCGTCCCATCGGCGCTGATCGCGACATGCCAGACGCGCTTGCCGACCGGCACATAGGCCCGCACCTTGCGGGTCGCGACATCGACCAGCGCGACATGGTCGGCCCGGCCCAGCGCGATGACGGCGGTCTTGCCATCGGGCGTGAATCGGATGCCGCATGGCAGGATGCGATGATCGGGCACGCCGGGGATGGCGAAACGCAACGTCTCGGCCACTTGCCGGCTGGCGGTGTCGATGATCTGCACCGCCCCGCCAATCTCGGCAGCAACCCACAGCTGCGTGCCGTCGGCGGTGAATTCGACATGGCGGGGACGCTGATCCGTCGGCGTTTCGGCGACCATCGCCTTGGCTTTGACGTCGATCCAGTTGACGACATTATCCTCCTCCGACGTAACCACCACCCATTGGCCATCGGGACTTTGCGCCACCCCCTCCGGCTCGCCGCCGACATCGACTTGGAAGGCGACGGTGCGGCTGGCCAGGTCGATCGCGGTCAGTGCGGCGTCGTCCTCATTGGCGACGAACAGAGTCGCGCCGTCGCGGGACAGGAAGAATTGCTCCGGATCTTGCCCGGACGGCAGTTCCGCCACCACCTTGCCGCTCGCCCGATCGATCACCTGCACCGCATGGTCAAGGCTGGCGCAAAGATAGAGATATTTGCCGTCCTTCGACACGGTGATGCCACGCGGTCGGCCGCCCACGGCCCAGGTCGCCGTCACCGCGCCTGAGGCGGCATCGATTACGCTGACGCTGTCGCCGCGCTCGTTGGAGACATAGAGAGTTTCTGGGAGAGTTTCTGCCAGGATTGGGGCTGGGGCCGCGGCGGGCAGCAGCATCAGCCCTGCGATCATGACGCGCTTCATATATTTCTTCCTCTCCGTCCCTCTTCTGGGTCCAAGGGTCTATCCGCACCCCACGCGCTACGGGATAGTACCAATGGCCAATGGGGGTGTGGCCCGCCCTTCCCTACACTGGCGGTTGGCAGGGGAAAACTGACCGGGTGAGGATAGAATGAAGATATTGGGTAGGGTCGCATTGCTGGGTGCCATCGCCACGCTGGGCATGACTGCGGCAAGTGCATTGCTGGCGCATGGCGACGTGACGCCGCAGGCGGTGGATACGACGGCATTGCCGGAAATCGGCGAAACCTGGCTGGAGAAAAATCCCTATAGCGGTAACGCGAAGGCGATCGAGATCGGCCAGTCCGCTTATGGCCAGAATTGCGCGCGATGCCACGGGCTTGACGCGGAAAGCGGCGGCATCGCCCCTGACCTGCGCTATCTGGAAGCAGGCGAGACGGGCGACCAATGGTTCGCCGAACGCTATCGCCACGGCTCCAGCCATGACGGCAAAGTCTATATGCCGCCCTTCGGCGACGTATTGGGGCAAAAAGCCGGCTGGGCGATCCGCGCCTGGCTCGAAACCAAGCACGAAGGCTGATCGCGATGCTCAGCCGTCGCGCATGGATGGGCGGGGCAGGGGCGGCGCTGGGGCTGGGCCTGCTACCGGGCCGCAGCGAAGCCGCGCCGCTTGCCAAGGTCAAGGCGCTCGGCACGCTGCGGGTGGTCGTTTACAAGGATAACCGTCCCTGGTCGTGGGAGGAAGGCGGCAAGCTCGTCGGCCTGGACGTCGATCTGGCGCAGGCGATCGCCGGCAAGCTCGGCGTGCGCGCCGACGTGGCGGAACTCGTCGCGGACGAAAGCGCCGACGACGATCTGCGCAACGGCGTTTGGAAGGGCGGCCTGCTGGGCTTCACGCCAGGCGACGTCATGCTGCACGTCCCCTTCGACCGCAGCTTCGCCGCGCGCAACGATCAGGTGGCGATCGTCGCACCCTATTATCGCGAGAGTTTCGCACTGGCCGGCCTGGGCGGCGCGGTGCCGCTGGAAGGGATGCCGACCGAATGGCGTGGTCGCCGGTTGGCGGCCGAACTGGACAGCATCCCCGATTTCTATCTGATCGGTAGCTTCGGTGGGGTCTTGACCAAGGATGTGGCCCATTACCCGACCGGGTCGGCGGCGGTGGATGCGGTGACGGGCGGCAAGGCCGACGCCGTGCTCGCCAGCCGCGCCCAGATCGAGGAGGGGTTGCACCGCGCGGGCGAGCGCGCCAGCCGGATCGCGCTGCGCAAGGGGCCATTGCCCGCCTTCACCTCGCCCGGCTGGGACATCGGCATGGCGGTGAAGGAAAATAGCCGCACGCTGGGCGATGCGGTGGAGGAAATCACCACCACTATGGCAACCAACGGCGAGATGAAGGCGCTGTTCGCGCGCTACGGCGTCACCTGGACACCGGCGAACGCCGCGGGGTGAAGGCCGGACAATGTTCCGACCAAAGGTCCAATTGCCGCCCCGTCTGGGTGGCATAGTCTGCACATAAACGGGGGGCGTAGAGCGCCCGTTCAACTAGGGAGGATGGTTATGAAGGGACCGATCATGCGGGCGCTGTCGGGCGTTGCCGCGATGACGCTGGCGATGGGCGCCGCGCCGCTGGTAGCGCAAGGGCCGACCGATGCGGATTTGATGAACGACGCCAAATCGACCGGTGACGTGCTGACCTATGGCATGGGACCGCAAGCGCATCGCTTCAGCACCCTTAACGCCATCAACAGCGGCAATGTGTCGAAGATGGTCCCGGCCTTTTCCGCCTCGCTGGGCGGCGAAAAGCAGCGCGGCCAGGAAGCTCAACCGATCGTCTACGATGGCATCATCTATGTAACGGGCAGCTATTCGCGCCTGTTCGCCTTCGACGCGCGCACCGGGGAAGAAAAATGGCAATATGACGCCCGTCTGCCTGACGGCATCATGCCATGCTGCGACGTCGTCAACCGCGGTGCCGCCATCCATGGCGACAAGATCATCTTCGCAACGCTCGACGCGCGTTTGGTGGCGCTCAACCGCCTGACTGGCAAGGTGATTTGGAACAAGCAGATAGCCGATTATAAGGAAGGCTATAGCGCCACCGCCGCACCTTTGATCGTGCGGGGCATGGTCATCACCGGCAATTCGGGCGGCGAATTCGGCGTCGTAGGCGCGGTCGATGCGCGCGACGTCAACACCGGCGAGCTGATCTGGCATCGTCCCGTGATCGAAGGCCATATGGGCACGCTCAAGGGCCAGGATAACGGCGTCACCGGCAAGCTCAACGCCACCTGGCAGGGCGATTTGTGGAAGAGCGGCGGCGGCGCGACATGGCTGGGCGGCACCTATGACCCGGACACCAACCTGCTCTTCTTCGGCACCGGCAATCCCGCGCCCTGGAACAGCCATCTGCGCCCCGGCGACAATCTCTATACCGCCTCGACCCTGGCGATCGACCCGGAAACCGGCGTCATCAAATGGCATTATCAGACCACCCCGCATGACGGCTGGGATTTCGACGGGGTGAATGAATTCATTCCCTTCGACGCCACCATCAACGGCAAGCCGATGAAGCTGGGGGCCAAGGCCGACCGCAACGGTTATTTCTTCGTGCTCGACCGCACCAACGGCAAGTTCATCAGCGCCAACAAGTTCGTCATGCAGACGACCTGGGCCAATGGCTTCAACAAGGCCGGCAAGCCCAACGTCATCCCCGAAGGCCGTCCGCCAGCCCCTGGCGAGGGCAAGGGCAAGTCGGTCTTCGCCTCGCCATCCTTCCTGGGCGGCAAGAACTGGATGCCCATGGCCTACAGCCAGGATACCGGCCTGTTCTACATCCCGTCCAACGACTGGGGCATGGACATCTGGAACGAACCGATCGCCTACAAGAAGGGCGCGGCCTATCTGGGCGCGGGCTTCACCATCAAGTCGATCGCGGAGGATCATATCGGCGCGCTGCGGGCGATGGACCCCAAGACCGGTAAGATCGTGTGGGAATATAAGAACAAGGCGCCGTTGTGGGGCGGGGTTCTGTCCACCGGCGGCAACCTGGTTTTCACCGGCACGCCCGAAGGCTATCTCAAGGCGTTCGATGCCAAGACCGGCCAGGAATTGTGGAAATTCCAGACCGGCTCGGGCGTGGTCGGATCGCCCGTCACCTGGGAACAGGATGGCGAACAATATGTCGCCGTCATGTCCGGCTGGGGCGGCGCGGTGCCGCTGTGGGGCGGCGAAGTCGCCAAGTCGTTCAAGGACATCAACCAGGGCGGTGCGCTCTGGGTGTTCAAACTGCCCAAGTGAGGAACTAGGCAAATGATCGTCATGGGACGTGGACATTATGCGCAATCGGCCCCGGCCATCCCGCCCGGCGCATTGCGACTTGCCACGTCCCATGATGTGTCCGATCATCAGCGGCAGGGGCATGACATGGGGCATTATATGGGCGGGGAAGCGGTCATGGAGCGGGTGTTGATCATCGACGATCACCCGCTTGTGCGCGACGGATTGCGCAGCGTGATCGCGATCAGTTTCGACAATATCGAGATTTTCGAAGCGGCGGGACTCGAAGAGGCTGTCGCAACGCTGGAAAAGCAGGAAAATTTCGACCTGATCCTGCTCGACCTGAACATTCCCGATGTGCGTCGCCTGGATGGGCTCAAGCTGCTGCGCGATCGCTTTCCGATCCTGCCGGTGGTGATGGTGTCGGGCGCGTTCGACCGTTCGATCGTGCAGGAAGCGCTGGCCGCAGGCGCGGCCGGCTTCATCCCCAAATCCTTGAAGCGCAGCGCGATCGTGGAGGCGCTGCATCGTGTCGTGTCGGGCGAAATCTATCTTCCCGAAACCATGGGCGAGGGTGCCGCGCCGTCAGCGGAGGAGGATGATATCGCCCGCCGCATCGACAGCCTGACGCCGCAGCAAAAGACGGTGCTGGGCCATCTGGTCAACGGCCGCTTGAACAAGCAGATCGCCCATGACCTCAACGTGTCGATGACGACCATCAAGGCGCATGTGTCGGCGATCTTGCAGAAACTGGGCGTATTGAGCCGCACACAGGCGGTGATCAAGGCCAACCGCGTGCATTTCGGCGCGGATTGAGGCTTCAGGCTTTCGCCGACAGCGCTCCCAGTTCCTCGATATCCAGGTCGCGTTCCAGTTCCTGAAACGTCGCCTCGTCAATCTCGCCCGCACGATGCAGGCGCAGCAGTTCGGCCCGCCCGGCCGCGACAGCCTTCAGGACAAGGTTGAAATGCGCGTGCAATGTGTCGGCATGATCGGCTTCCTGCCCGGCATAGTTGGCGGACAATGTGGCATGGCGCTGGTATCGATCGAGCAGGCGCGGATGCAGCAGCGTGCCATCCGCATCATAGGCATGGGCCTCAACCACCCGGACCTGCGCCTGCGCCATGGCGGCTTCGGCCTCACTCATGCTCATGCGCGCCTTGTCGCTTTCCGGTTCCTCCAACTGCATCCACCGGATCACTGCGCCCAAGGTCGTCCCCTGGATCAGCACGGTGCCGATGATGACGCCGAAGGCCGCGACCAGGATGAAGTCGCGGCCGGGAAAACCCTCCGGCACGCTCAGCGCCACCGCCAGCGTCACCACGCCGCGCATCCCGGCCCAGCCCAGCACAATGGCCGACCGCGCGCCGATCGGTGCGTAGCGGCGCAATCCGCAGGCCCGCAGCAGGCGGGTGACGCCGTCCGACCCGAACACCCAGGCGAAGCGCGCCAGCGTCAGCGCGACCAGAATGGCCAGCACCGGCCCCGCCATCTGCGCCAGCACCAGTTCGAACCCGCCGACGCGGTCGATCACCCCGCGCAGGGACGATCCGATCAGCAGGAAGACGAACGCCTCCATAAGGAAGATCATCACCGCCCAGAAGGCGGTGCCATTCATCCGCACCGTCGCGGAAAAGACGACATGCTGATACCAGCCGCAGATGAGGCCGGTCGTGACCGTGGCGATCACGCCCGACACATGCACCGTCTCCGCCAGCAGATAGGATGCCCAGGGCGCCAGCAGCGAAGAAGCGATCATCAGATATTTATCGTCCAGCCGCGGCGTCAGCCGGACCCAGGCGATGCCCACCGCCGCGCCGACCAGCGCGCCGCCGATCGCCAGCAGCGCGAAGCTTTCCATCGCCTCCACCATGCTGAACGCGCCGGTGACGCCCGCCGCGATCGCGAAGCGGAAGAGGACGAGGCCGCTGGCGTCGTTGAACAGGCTTTCGCCCTCCAGCAAAATGGCCAGGCGGCGGGGCAGGCGGACATGTTGCAACACGGCGCGCGCCGATATGGCATCCGGCGGAGACACGATCGCGCCTAGCGCCGCACAGGCGGCCCAGGGCAGCGAGGGCACCAGCCAATGCGTCACCACCGCCACGATCACCGTGGTAAAGACCACCGCACCCACCGCCAGCGCGATGATGCCCAACATGTGCCGATGCAGGTGGCGCAGCGCGATGAACCACGCCCCGTCCATCAGCAGCGGCGGCAGGAAGATGACCAGCACCAGTTCCGGGTCGAGCGAGATGACCGGCAGGCCCGGCAGAAAGGCGAAGAGCGCGCCGCCGGTCAACAGCGCGACGGCGGGCGGAAGGCCCATTTTGTGCGCCGCATAATGCAACAGGATGATCGCCAGCAGCATGACGACCAGCAATTCGAACAATTGCATCGGATGCATCGCGTCCCCCTACGTCCAGCTTTGTTCCTCTACTAACGCCTGATCGCCGCAGGTCCAGAGGAGCGCGAACCCGCTATTTCAGCATGGTCCGCAACAGCGCGCGGAGCTGCGCGGGCTTGACCGGCTTGTTGAGCAGCGGGATGCCGTGCGCGTCGAGTCGCGCCTTCAACTCCTTGCCGCGATCGGCGGAGATCATCACGGCGGGGATCGGCATGGCGAAATGGTCGCGCAGTCGGTCCAGCGCAACGTCGCCCGTCTCGCCCTCGTTCAAATGATAGTCGATCAGGATGATGTCCGGCGCGCTGTCCGGTGCAAACAGGCCGGTCGCTTCGGCAAAGCCGCCCGCCGCCAGTACGGTGCAGCCCCAGCCGCCCAGCAGGGTGCGCATCCCCGTCTGGATCGCCCGTTCATTGTCGATCACCAGCACGTTGAGCCCGCGCATCGATCGGTCGCGGCCGATCGGCTCCGGCCCGCTGTCCAGATCGGCCACCGGCTCGCCGATCGGCAGGTCGATCGCGAAGGTCGATCCGCGGCCAGGCGCGGACTCCAGCGTCACGCGATGGCCCAGCATGTCGCTCGCCCGCTTGACGATGGCCAGGCCCAGCCCCTTGCCACTGGTGCGGGTGTCGAGCCGGCGAAATTCCTCGAACACCAGCGCCTGCTTGTCGGCCGCGATACCGGGACCGCTGTCGATCACGCTGGCGCGGATGGTCCGTTCGCCCACCACGCAATCGAGCCGTACCGAACCCTGCTGGGTATAGCGCAGCGCGTTGGACAGGAAATTCTGCAGGATGCGCCGCACCAGCCTTATGTCGGACCGGACCCAGAGCGGCTCGCTCGCCATGTCCAGCACCAGCCCCGATGCGCGGGCGACGGGCGCAAATTCCACCCGCAACGTGCCCAGCAGCGTGTCGAGCCGGAAGTCGATAATCTCCGGCTGGATCGCGCCGGCGTCGAGCCGGCTGATCTCCAGCAGCGCCTCCAGGAGATCCTCGACCGAATCGAGCGCGGTCGATGTCTGGTTGACCAGCGCGCGGGTGGGCAACGCCAGCCGTCGGTCGCCCAGCGCCGCGACGAACAATCGCGCCGCGTTCAACGGCTGCAACAGGTCGTGGCTGGCGGCGGCCAGGAAGCTGGTCTTGGACAGGTTCGCCTTTTCCGCCGCCGTCTTGGCGTCGCGCAGTTGTGCCTCGATCTCGCGCCGTTCGGCCACTTCGGCGCGCAGTTCGGCGGTGCGCTCGGCGACGCGGCGCTCCAGCGTCTCGGCGGTTTCCTGAAGGCCCGCCTGCGCCCGGAGCATGTCGGTGACGTCGGTGAAGCCGATCACTTGGCCCCCGCGCTCCAGCGCCGTGCTACGGACGTCGAACTGGCGGTCCCCGGCCGCAACCAGCGCATGGCGCGCCGCGCCGGGCTGGTCGCCCCGCCAATCGAGGCACCCCCCGTCCGCCATGCCCAGCCGATCGCGGCACCAGCCGAGCAGCGCGCCATGGCTGGCCCCCTCCTGCGCCCAGTCGTCGGGCAAATGCAGGATATGCTGCAACGCCTCGTTCCAGGCGGCGACCCGGCCATGGGCATCGAACAGGCACACCCCCTCCGACAGATTGTCGAGCGTCGATTGCAGCACCAGATTGCGTTCGGCCAGTTCCAGCGCGCGGTTGCGCGCGTCCTCCGCCTTGACTTCCGTAATGTCGGTATAGATGCCGACGATCCCGCCCTCGCTGGTGCGCAATTCGTTGATCTGGACCCAGCGGTCGTCGGCCAGCGCCTGGACATGACCGCCATCAGCGACGCTGTGGCGCGCCAGTCGATCCGACACCCAGCGATCCGGGGCGACCACCGATCCGGGCGGGCGGTGATGCGCCGCGGCCAGCCGCGCGACATCCTCGAACGACATGCCTTCATGCAGTTGGTCTGCAATTTCGGGCCAGAAGCCCAGATAGGCGTCGTTGAACAGGACCAGCCGGTCCTCCGCATCGAACAGCACGAAGCCTTCGTTGATCGAATCGATCGCGTCGCGCAGGCGCAGTTGCGCCGCGTCGGCGCTCGCATGGGCATGGGCCAGGTCGGCATTGGCGGTGGCGAGCCGTCCCAGCGCATCTTCCAGCTCGGTCGTCCGTTCGCGCACCATCGCTTCCAGCGTGATGGCGGTTTCGAACATCGAAAAGGCGTTGCCGGCCATGTCGCTTGACCGTTCCACCCGATCGATCAGCGCGGCATTGATCTTGCGCAACTTGCGGTTGTCTTCGCGCAGTTGGGCGAGTTCCGCGTCGGTCGAGGGAAGGGCCGTTTCCGTCATCGCCCGATCGCCAGCCCGCTGAACGTCTGGTTGACGTGCAGCGCATGATATTGCTCGCCATAGGTGTTGAAGCCGATCACGCGATGGCGGCCATAGAGTTCGGACACGGCGCGGCCGATCTGCCGCTGTTCCGCGTCGATGCGGTTGAGCACGCAATCGAAGGCGATGATGCGGTCGACCTGCCCGACATGGGCGCCGATGTCGGCGAACATCGTTTCCATCCCCGCGATCCGGTCGATCGGCTCGCCCACGGTCAGCACGATTCCTTCGTCGATCGCGCAATAGAAGGTCAGGCTGCCGTCCGGGTTGGCGCTCTGGATCGACCGCACATGATAATCGCCGCCCGCGCGCACCATCGGCGGATGCGCGGCGTAGAAGGCCAGGCCCAGCGCTTCGCCGGCATGGCCCGCCAGCCGCAGATATTCCTGCGCGGCCGGCTCTGCGTTGATCTCGGTCACGATACGGTCCTGCGGGATCGCGCCGGTCACGACCATCTTCGCCGCGCCGGGCCTGTAATGCTGCGCTTTGAAGACGTGGATCGGGCGCGGCGTGGACAGGATCGCGATCACCGCGGCCCGCTTGTGAAAACGGCCGCCCTCGAAGATCGCGGTTTCGCGGAATGCCAGGCCGTCGCCCGACGATCCGCCGATCAGCGGTATGTCGCCCAGCGCATCCTGGATCGTCATCGTCAGCAATTCTTCGCGGTGGGACAGGCCATCGACCAGGAACAGCGCGACATGATTGACCGCCTCGCCCAGCCGCCGGCTGTCCCGGTCGGCAACCGCAGCCAGCGACCGGATCGCCTCGCGCGCGGCAACGGGATCGAACGCATCGATATCGTCGAAAATATGGGATGTCAGGTGGAAGGCATCGGCCGGAAAGCCGATCACGCTCAGGCTGTCCTCGTCATAGCCCGCCTCGGTCAGTTCGCCCGAACTGGTGCAACCGATCGCGACGACATGTTCGCTATGCCGGTTGACCGCGCGCGCCAGTGCATCGCGATCGAAGCGGTGCGAGCAGAAAAGCAGCATCCCGGCCAGCGGCGCATCGCCCAATTGCCGTGCGACGTCCGCCATCGCCTTCGCCGGATCGGGCGAATGGCTCGATGCGAAACCGATTTCCGACGCTAGCATGGTCATGTTCCTATCCCCCATGGCCTCCCCCTTTTCCGGGGGTTATGCACCGCGTCGCGTCCCAATGTCACGCTCGTCCTATCCCGTGACCGCATCACCCCTGGGCGGATCGCCTGCCGCTTCCAGCAGCGCATTTTCCGCGTCGTCGAATATGCGCGACCGGACGATGAAGCGGACGCCTTCGGGGCTTTCCAGCGACATGCCGGCACCGCGTCCCGGCACGACGTCGATCGTCACCTGGGTATGGCGCCAATAGTCGAACTGCGCCGCGCCGATCCACACCGCTATGTCGCCCGCAACATGGCCCAGCAGGACGTCCTGCCCGCCGACCTTGAACTCGCCGCGCGGGAAGCACATCGGCGCGGACCCATCGCAGCACCCACCCGACTGGTGGAACATCAGCAGCCCGTGCTTTTGCGTCAGGCTGTGCATCAGCGCCTGCGCCGCCGGCGTCGCCAATATGCGTGGGGGCAGCCCGGTCATGATCATGCTCCTGAAAAACGACGATGCGGCGGGCATCGGGGAAAGGATGCCCGCCGCCGTCAAAGGCCTTATGGAGAGGAATCCGCCTTCGACGAACCGTCAACGGCTTTAGAAGAAGCCAAGCGCCTTGGGGCTGTAGCTCACCAGCAGATTCTTGGTCTGCTGATAATGGTCCAGCATCATCTTATGGTTTTCGCGCCCGATGCCCGACTGCTTGTAGCCGCCGAACGCCGCATGGGCGGGATAGGCATGATAGCAGTTGGTCCAGACCCGGCCGGCCTGGATGCCACGGCCCATGCGATAGGCGCGGCTGCCGTCGCGGGTCCATACGCCCGCGCCCAGGCCGTACAACGTGTCATTGGCGATGGCGAGCGCGTCGGCTTCATCCTTGAAGGTGGTGACGGCCAACACCGGGCCGAAAATCTCCTCCTGAAAGATGCGCATCTTGTTGTGGCCCTTGAGGACTGTGGGCGTGACATAATAGCCGTCGGCCAGTTCGCCATCCAGATGCGCACGCGCGCCGCCGGTCAGCAATTCCGCGCCTTCGTTCAGGCCGATCTCGATATAGGAGAGGATCTTCTCCAGCTGGTCGTTCGACGCTTGCGCGCCGATCATGGTGCTGGGATCAAGCGGGCTGCCCTGCTTGATCGCCTTCACCCGCGCAATCGCGCGCTCGATGAACTTCTCGTAGATCGATTCCTGGATCAGCGCGCGGCTGGGGCAGGTGCAGACTTCGCCCTGGTTCAGCGCGAACATCGCGAACCCTTCCAGGCATTTGTCGAAATAATCGTCGTCGGCGTCCATCACATCGGCGAAGAAGATGTTGGGCGACTTGCCGCCCAGTTCCAGCGTGACGGGAATCAGGTTTTCCGACGCATATTGCATGATCAGCCGACCGGTCGTCGTCTCGCCGGTGAAGGCGATCTTGCTGATCCGCTTGTTGCTGGCGAGCGGCTTGCCCGCTTCCACGCCGAAACCGTTGACGACGTTCAGCACGCCGGCCGGAAGCAGGTCGCCGATCACGTCCAGCAGCACCAGGATCGACATCGGCGTCTGTTCGGCAGGCTTGAGCACGATGCAGTTGCCCGCCGCCAGCGCCGGGGCCAGCTTCCACACCGCCATCAGGATCGGGAAGTTCCACGGGATGATCTGGCCGACCACACCCAGCGGTTCGTGGAAATGATAGGCGATCGTGTCATGGTCGATCTCGCTGATCGATCCTTCCTGCGCGCGGACGCAACCCGCAAAATAGCGGAAATGGTCGATGGCGAGGGGAATGTCGGCATGGGTCGTCTCGCGGATCGGCTTGCCGTTATCGATCGTCTCGGCCATCGCGATCAGATCCAGATTGGCCTCCATCCGGTCGGCGATCTTCAGCAGGATGTTCGACCGGTCGGTGGACGATGTCTTGCCCCAGGCGTCCTTCGCCCTGTGCGCGGCATCCAGCGCCAGTTCGATATCGCCAGCGGTGCCGCGTGCGATTTTGCCGACCACTTGGCCGGTCACGGGCGAGATATTGTCGAAATAGCCGCCCTGCACCGGCGCGATCCACTCGCCGCCGATATAATTGTCATATTGGTCGCGGATCAGCGTCTTTCCCGCGAAACGCTCCATCGCCTGCTGCAGCATGTGTCTACTCCCGATTACTATGCGTAAAAATTGAAAAGGTGCGCAACCCTTAATTCACCTTGGCCAGCGCCGCGGTCATGCGCTTGGCGGCGAAGGGCGGTAGCTTCACGGCCTTGGCCGCGGCGATGTCTGCCGGCGTCACCTTGCCCACCTGCACCAGGGCCACCATGCCCATTGAATAATGCGGCATGCACTTGATGCCATAGAGACCGGACTTGCTGACGGTCAGCACCGCTTCCTTGTTCATGCCTCCCTTCATCGCCGTCGCGCCGGCGGGTAGCATGTTGGCCATCGTTTCGGCATTATGACTGGCGTCGGTCGGCTTGAAACGGATCGTGTCGCCGGGCGCGGCCTTCACATAGCTTGGCTCGAACACCATCGATCCATCGGCGCCCTGATTCTTCATCTGGACGACAATCTCCTTCGCTGCGGCGGGCAGCGAAAAGGCCAGGACGGCGGCGGTCAGCAAACAGGCCGGGATGCGCAGGTCAGTCAAATCACTCTCCATGGAATCGGACGGCTTTCTCTGCCGGATTGATGGGAGAGTGCGGCCACAGGGGCTGCGCGCACAATTGACCTTTGGTCCTATGGCACGATGCCGCCGTTCGGTTCGACGCGGGAAAGCGGCTTTTGCAGGTCGCTCCACCCGTCCGTTCCCTCGGCCAGCCACCAGACATTGCGATAGCCCGCCGCGCGCAACCGCTTGGCCGCATTCCATCCCATCCAGCAATCGGCGCGGCAGAAGAGGATCAGCATCGTATCGCGCCGCCCCTTTGTCAGGCGCGCGATCCCTTGCGCGAACCAGGTGTCGATCCCCGGACCCAGTGCGCCGCGCCCCGCCTCGGGAAACCAATGCGCGCCGAGAATGGACTCGTGTGGCACCGCCAGCCGCCAGCGCCCGTCCGCCTCGCGATGGGCACCCTCGGCCGGCAGCACGTCGATGAACAGGGCGTCGCGCCCCGGCGTCAGCTGCGCGGCGGCGGCCGGGGCGATCCGGCCCACGCCGACCGGCGCCTGCCGCACCGGCGCGCGATAATGGGCGATGCGATAGCCCGCCGGGTCGAACAGCGGTTCCTGCGCGATTACTGGCGACGCGATCAGCAGGGCAGGGATGAGGAAGCGGCGCATGATCGTCTCCGGGGGTGACCCAAGGGCCAATGGTAACCGACGCGGGAGGAGAATAGACCCCGACTAAAGGGAGAAGGATGTTGCAAAGGCAGGCAAGCCTTTGGGTCGCGCTCGCCCTGGTGCTGGTCGCGGCCGACGCCAGGGCGACAGCACCCGTCGATCCGCTGGGGTCGCCGATGTGGGCCGCCCATGCCCGCACGCTGTTCGGCGACGATCCGGTCCGCTTCGACCCGCGCGTCAAGGTCGACTTTCCGATGATCGCCGAAAATCAGCGCGCCTTTCCGGTCGCGATCGACGCCCGCGCTATCCCCGGCGTCATTCGCATCGTCATCCTGGTCGATCTCAATCCCATTCCGATCGCCATCGACTATCGCCCGCTTCATGCCGCCCCTTATGTCGCGACCCGCATCAAGCTGGACCAGCGCACCCCGGTACGCGGCGCGGTGCAGCTGGCCAGCGGGGAATGGCTGGTGTCGGGCGGATGGATCGACGCGGCTGGCGGTGGTTGCTCCGCCCCGCCGGTCAGCCGGGTCAAGGGCGACTGGGCCGAGCATCTGGGCGAGATACGCGGCGAAGCCTGGCCTTTGCCGGGCGGCTTGGCCCGCGTGCGCCTCAATTTCCGCCATCCGATGGACACCGGCCTGGTCGATAATATCGCCACCTATCATCTCGAAGCGCTGCGCGTGAAGGACAACGGCGGCCGGACGCTGGGCGAGATGGATATCTGGGCGGCGGTGGCCGAAGATCCCGCGATCACGCTGATGGTCGAGGATGGGACAGGGGAGGGGCTGGCCGTAGAAGCGCGGGACACCAATGGGCGCGACTATCGCGCGGCGCTGCCCATGGCGCGCCAGTCTCCGATGCCAGGCGGCCGATGATCCTGTCGCGGCGATCGCTGCTGGGCGGCGTCGCGGCGCTGGCGTCAGCGCCTGCGCGGGCGGCGGACTATGCCATCACCCCCGAAGCGATCGAGCAGGGCGTCTGGCTGGTGCGCGGCGCGGACGAACCGATCGAGGCCGGTAATGGCGGGGCCATCGCCAATATCGCGATCATCGCTACCCCGGCCGGCACGGTGCTGTGGGACTGCGGCCCCTCCGTCCGTTACGCCCGCGCGCTGCGGCAGGCGGCGGAGCAACTGACCGGCAAGCCGGTCGTGCAGGTCTATGTCAGCCATCTTCACCCCGATCATGGATTGGGCCTGGCTGCCTTTGATCCGGCGATCGTCGCGGCGTTGCCCGACACGATCAACGCCTTGCGGGCGCAGGGGCAGGGCTATGCCGATGGCATGTACCGGCTGCTGGGCGACTGGATGCGCGGCACCGACCTGCTGCTGCCGGGCAAGGCGATCACGGCGTCGGAGGAGGATTTCGGCGGTCGGACGCTGCGCCTGCTCGCTTTGTCGGGGCATAGTGCGGCGGACCTGGCCCTGCTCGACCCGCAGACGGGCATGCTGCTGGGTGGCGACCTGGTCTTTCACGACCGCGCGCCCAGTACGCCGACGGCGGACTTGGCGACGTGGCGCGCTAGTCTGGATCGGCTGAAGGCGCTGCCCCATGGCGGTGTCGTGCCGGGCCATGGTCCGTTCGATCCGGGCGGCAAGGCGGCGATCGACCAGACGCGCGACTGGATCGACTGGCTGGAAGCGATGCTGACGCAGGCGGTGCGGGACGGGCTGGACATGGTCGAGGCGGGAGAACGGCCCATTCCGGATCGGTTCGTGAAGATGGCCGCAGCCCGCTACGAACTGCAACGCAGCGTGTCGCACCTTTATCCCGGACTGGAGGCGAAGCTGCTGCCGCGGGTGGATGTGCCGTGAATGCGACAGCGAGTTGGACAGTTGTTTTAGATGCGTCAAATTCAAGGCATTGTTAAATAAAGCATTTTAGGAAGGCGTGCGTTCGTGTTAAAACGCAAGCCTTCCTATTTTCGTTTATAATCAATGGCTTGTGAAAATACACTTTGACGTCAATGTCGGGCAAAAAGGTCAGTCGACGCCCTGGATGATGAAGGTCTGATAGTCGCCGCTGGCGAGCCGGAGCTTCAGCGCTTCCTGATAGGCGGGGCTGTCATACCAGGCCTCGGCCTCCGCGAAGGTCGGGAAGGCGATGATGACGGCGCTTTCGGTCGCCGGCCCATCGGTGGCGCGGGTCTTGCCATAGACGGCGAGCGGCGTGATCGCATGGCCCGCCATGGATTTGCCGGCCAGGTCGCCATAGGTGGCGAAGGTTTCGGGGTCGGAAATGCTGTTGCGGACGGCGACGAAATAGGCGGTCATGCTCTTTCTCTCCTGTTGTTGGATGGTCAGAATAGCGCCTTCACGCCGACTTGCCAGCGGCGCGGCGCGCCCGGCCCATAGGCGCGGGGATTGGATGCGCCGGGCGCTTCTTCCAGTTCGATCTCGTCCACTTCGCCGAAGGTGCCGAAGGTCGCATAGCGGCGGCCGAGCGCATTGTTCAGCGTGCCGAACAGGCTGACGCCCTTCATCAACGTCACGCTCGCCCGCAGGTTGACGAGCGCATAGCCGCCCAGCCTGGCCTCGTCATTGCCCTCGTCGCCGACCAGATACTGGCCGGACCGCGCGATCACGTCGCCGCCGACGGACCAGCCTTTCCCCGCATAATCGAGGTTCAGCGTGGCGCTGTGCCGCGGGATGCCGGGCAGCCGGTCGCCGCGTGCGACCGCGATCAGCCCTTCCGCATCCGCCGACGGATTGGCCGGGCTGGAGAGGCTGAGCGGCGCGCGATAGGTCGCGTCGGTCAAGGCGTAGCTGAGGCCCGCGTGCAAGCCGCCCCGGCTGGCGCGCAAGGTCGCCTCCACGCCCTGCCGCCGCGTGCTGCCGATATTGCGGAAATAGGCGCGGCCGCGAATCTCCGACGCGACATATTGGATGTCGTTGCGATTGTCGGTGCGCCAGGCCGACAGCAGCCAGTCGATCGTGAGGCCGCCCGCCTGGGCATGGCCCTTCGCGCCTGCTTCCCAGCTTTTGGCGACCACCTGCTTCAACGGCGGATCGGCGACGAAGAAATTGGTCAGGCTGCATGGCGCATTTTCGTCGGCGCAGGACAGTTCGGCCGGGGTCGGCACGCGGTTGCTTTCCGCATAGCCCCCGCGCAGCGTCAGCCCGTCGGAAACGACATAGTCGAACTCGATGCCGGGGTTCAGGCGCTGGAAGCGGTGGCGGCCGTTCAGCGCGGTGCCGATCTGGTCCAGCATCACGATGCGGGCATGATTGTAGCGCAGCCCGATCTCGGCCGACAGGCGTGACGTGATCGGCAAGCGATCCTGCACGAACACGCCCCAATAGTCGGTATGGGCGATCAGGCCGACCGGCGCGATCGCGCCGTCCGGCTGCACGATGGTCGATCCCAGCCCCTCGACGCTGCGATCGTCGGTCAAGGCCCCCAATTCGGTGGAGGTGTCGAAACGGGTGCGGCTGGTGTCGTAGCTGAAGCCGAGCGCGAAGACATTCTCGCCCGCGCCGATCGCGCGCTTGGCGATCAACTGCACCAGCGCGCCCATCGCCCGCGTCGCCGTGCGCCCGCGGTTGAGCACGCCATAGCCCTCGCCGCCCAGCGTATCGACGATGGCATTGCCGTCTGCGTCGGTCAGGACGGCCTGTTCCTCTTCCTCGTCATCGTCCCCAACGGTCTCCAGGCAGACCAGTCCTGCCTCATCCTCTTCCTCGCATCCCTCGATATCGGCCGCATCGCCATTGACCGAGCGCAGCGTCAGTTTCTGGGCATAGAGCGTGGCTTCGATCCGGGTGGTGTCGGACAGCGCGACCCAGGGGTGCAGGCTGACCCGGCCATAGCGGCTGCGGCTATTGTCGGGCCAGGTGAAGACCGCGCTGCGATCCGCCGCCAGCAGTTCGACCGGCGACACGCCATTGCCAGTCAGGTCGGTGTTCGCGCCTACGACTTTCAGGTGCAGGCCGCCGGTCGCGGTGTCGAAACCGACATCGGCATAGCCATTATAGAGGGTGGAGGGCGAATGGTCGCGCCAGCCGTCGTCGCGCGTATATTGGAACGCGCCGAACGCGCTCCAGTCGCCCCCCGCGACCTCCCGTGCCATGCCGCCCGCCACGCTCGCCTCGGTCGTGCCGAACCGGCCGTGCGACAGGCTTGCCTCCAGCCCCGGATCGCTCAGCCCCGTCTTCGTGTCGATCACCAGCGCGCCGCCCAGCGCATTGAGGCCATAGACCGCGCTCTTGTCGAGCAGGCTGACGCCCCGGATCGCCGCTTCGGGCAGCAGGTCGAACTGCACCGTGTCGCCGAAGGGCTGGTTGAAGCGCGCGCCGTCCAGATAGACGGCGATGCCCTGCGCCTGCCCCTGGAGCGGCGAGGCGACGAAGCCGCGATAGACCAGATTGGGCTGCCACGGGTTGTTCTGCGCGTCCTGCAAGGTGACGCCGGCGAAATTGCGGGTCAGGGCGCCCAGGAAATCGGGGCTGCCGGCCCGGCCGATGTCGGCGGCGCTCAGCGTCAGCGCATCGTCCAGATCGATCGCGCCGCCGGGCGCGGTGACGATGATCGGCTGGCGCACGGCGTCGGCCTCATCGGGGGCCTGCGCGAACGCCGACCCGCCGATCAACGCGCTGCCCGCCAATAGAGCCGCCATCACCTTCATGCCTATCCTCCCGTCTTTTATGGACGGGACGCTAGGGGGCGGCGGCGTGGCGCTCCATTATACCTTGGGTCGGGTCGCCCTCACGCCGCCTGCGCTTTCAACAGCTTGTCGATCGTCAGCGGATAATCGCGCAGCCGGATGCCGGTGGCGTTGTAGATCGCATTGGCGACCGCCGCGCCTGCGCCGCAGATACCCAGTTCGCCCACGCCCTTGGCCTTCATCGGCGAGCTTTTGTCGTCCAGTTCGTCGACGAACAGCACGTCCTGCTGCGGAATGTCGGCATGCACCGGCACCACATATTCGGCCATGTCATGATTGACGAAGAAGCCGAAGCGCGTGTCGACCTCCAGCGATTCCATCAACGCCGCACCCACGCCCATGGTCATCGCGCCGATCACCTGGCTGCGCGCCGATTTGGGGTTGAGGATGCGCCCGGCGGCAAAGGCTCCGCCCATGCGGCGGACGCGGACTTCGGCCGTGTCGATATCGACGCCCACTTCGCAGAAATGCGCGCCGAAGGTCGCCTGGGCATAGCGTTTGTCGAGATCGCCATACTCCATGCTGTCTTCGGCCCAGATGCCTTCGCGCCCGGCTAGTGCGGCGAGCGTCTGGGACTTATTGTTCAGCTTGACCAAGCCATCCTCGAACTGGGCTTGGTCAGCGGGATAGCCCGCCTTTTCCGCCAGTTTCGCGCGCAGCGCCATCGCCGCGGCATAGACGCCCGCGGTCGAGCTGTTCGCGCCCCATTGCCCGCCCGATCCGGCCGATTCGGGGAAACGGCTGTCGCCCAGCCGCACGATCACCTGATCCAGTGGCACGCCCAGCATCTCGGCCGCGGTCTGGCCGATGATCGTGTAGCTGCCGGTGCCGATGTCGGTCATGTCGGTTTCGACGATGACCTTGCCCTGCGCGTCCACGCCGATCCGCGCGCCAGACTTGCCGACCAGATTGTTGCGGAAGGCGGATGCCATGCCCATGCCCACCAGCCAGCGCCCATCGCGCACTTGCCCTGGCTTGGCCTTGCGCTTGTCCCAGCCGAAGCGATCGGCCCCGGCGCGCAGGCACTCCACCAGCTTGCGGCTGGAATAGGGGCGCTGCGGCCCGGCTTCGGGATCATATTGCACATCGTTGCGGATGCGCAGTTCGACCGGATCGACCCCGCACGCCTCCGCCAGTTCGTCCATGGCCACTTCCAGCGCCAGCAGGCCCACGGCCTCGCCCGGCGCGCGCATCGCATTGCCTTCGGGCAGGTTCAGCGTCACCAGCCGGTGCGCCGTCATCCGGTTAGGGCCGCGATAGAGCAGCCGCGTCTGCTGCGCCGCGGTTTCCGGGCTGCCGCCGGGCAGATCGCCGGACCAGACTTCATGGCCGATCGCGTCGATCACCCCGTCCTTGTCCGCGCCGATGCGGATGCGCTGGATCGTCGCCGGGCGGTGCGTGGTGTTGTTGGGAATCTGGTGCCGGGCGATGGCGACCTTGACCGGCCGCCCCACCTGCTTGGCGCCCAGCGCCGCCAGCACGGCGTCCGCGCGCAGGAACAGCTTCGACCCGAAGCCGCCGCCGATATAGGGCGACACCAGCCGCACATTGCCCTTGGGGATGCCCAGCGTCTTGGCGACTTCGCCTACGCCCCAGGCGATCATCTGGTTCGACGTCCACAGCGTCAGCTTGTCGCCATTCCAGGCGGCGGTCGTGGCGTGCGGCTCCATCATCGCATGGCTATGGTCGGGGGTGGTGTAGCGCTGGTCGATCTTGACCGCCGCCTTGGCGAAACCGCCATCGAAATCGCCCGCCTTCGTATCGGCCGGGGTGCCGAAACTGTCAGGCGGCATCACGCCCTTCAGGCTTTCGGCCGCCAGATCATATTTGCCGTCCTGCGGCGTATAATCGATCCGCACCAGCTTAGCGGCATCACGCGCATTTTCGAACGTGTCGGCGACGACCAGCGCCACCGCCTGCTCATAATGGTCCACCTGCGGCCCGCCCAGCAGCGGCGCGGTGTTCATGCTGCCCTTGCCCAATTTACCGGCATTGGCGTGGGTGACGATGCCCAGCACGCCCGGTGCAGCCTCCGCCGCACGCAGGTCCATCGCCGCGATCCGCCCCTTGGCGATGGCGGACCCGACGATCCAGCCATAGACGGCGTTGGGCGCGGCGTCGTGCCGTTCATAGGCATAGGGCGCGCTGCCCGTCACCTTGGCCGCGCCGTCGATGCGGTCGTGCGGAATGCCGATCACCCGGCCCTTGTCGATCGGATTGATGCCCGCTGGCGTATCGAACTTCATGCCCGTGCCTCCCGCTGGCGATAGAGGGACGCGAGCGTCCGTTCGACCAGTGTTTTCTTAAAGTCGTTATGATGGGTGGTGCGTGCGCCGGCCAACGCCGCTTCCGCTACCGCCTTCGCGCCGCTCTTGGCTGCAGCGTCGGCCTCTTGCGTGCGCCACGGTTTCGCGCCGATCCCTCCGAAGGCGAAGCGCGCCGTCCCGTCCTTGCCGAACACGGCCGCCACCGACACCAAAGCGAAGGCGTAGGAGGCGCGGTCGCGGACCTTGCGATAGACATGGGTGCCGCCGATCGGCTTGGGCAGAGTGACCGAGGTGATGATCTCGCCGGGCCTCAGCGCGCTTTCCCTGTGCGGCGTGTCGCCCGGCAGCAGGTGGAAGTCCGCGATCGGTATCGCCCGCGCCGCGCCGTCCGCGCCCATCGTGTCGACCTGCGCGTCCAGCAGCCGCATCGCCACCGCCATGTCGCTGGGATGTTGGGCGAGGCAGGCGTCGCTGACGCCGAGGATGGCGAGGCTGCGGCTCATGCCCTGCAGCGCGCCGCATCCGCTGCCGGCCTTGCGCTTGTTGCACGGCATCCGCGTGTCGTAGAAATAGGGGCAACGGGTGCGCTGCAACAGATTGCCGCCGGTCGTCGCCTTGTTGCGGAGCTGGCCCGATGCGCCGGCCAGCAGCGCGCGGCTGAGCACCGCATAATCCTGCCGCACAGTCTTGTCGGCCGCCAGGTCGGTATTGCGCACCAGCGCGCCGATGCGCAGGCCTCCGCCATCGGTTTTCTCGATCCGGTCCAGACCCAGATGATTGACGTCGATCAGATGGGTCGGCGTCTCGATCTGCAACTTCATGAGGTCGAGCAGGTTGGTGCCGCCGGCGATGAAGCGCGCACCCTGCACCGACGCTGCTGCTTTCGCTGCGGCCTGCACGCTGGTCGCGCGCTCGTAGGTAAAGGCCTTCATGCCACTTTCTCCCCGGCTACGTCGCGCATCGCGGCGATGATGTTGGGATAGGCGGCGCAGCGGCAGATATTGCCGCTCATCCGCTCGCGCAGTTCCGCGTCGTTCAGCGACACATCGTCCAGCTCTGTCGTCGCATGGCTGGGGATGCCCGCCTTGATCTCGTCCAGCACCGCGACGGCCGAACAAATCTGCCCCGGCGTGCAATAGCCGCACTGATAGCCGTCATGCACGATGAACGCCTTTTGCATCGGGTGCAGCTTGTCGGGCGTGCCCAGCCCCTCGATCGTCGTGACGCGCTCGCCATCATGCATCACCGCCAGCGTCAGGCAGCTGTTGATCCGCCGTCCCTCCACAATCACGGTACAGGCGCCGCACTGGCCATGGTCGCACCCTTTCTTGGTGCCGGTCAGGTGCAGATGCTCGCGCAGCGTATCGAGCAGGCTGGTGCGCGGGTCGAGTTGCAGATGCACCTCGCGCCCGTTGACGGTCAGTTCGACGGGCATCATCGCGCTTCCTCCGTTGCGCTTGGGTGTCGCGACAGCGGCGGCTTGCGCCTGCGCCGCAACGGGGCTGGCTGCGGCGAGCGCCGCGCTGCCTTGCAACAGGCCGCGGCGCGTCAAATGATCGGACGACATGGCTGGTCTCTCCTGTTGGTTGCTGGTGACTACGAAGGGCGAGGGCAAATGATCCCGCCGCGGCAAGAAACTTGTCACGACAGCCTAGCAGAAGCACGGCGCGCGCCAAGCCACCCTTTCGCACGCGGCCAAGAGGTGATTCGCGCGGCAGATGATGCACCGACCCGACCGAGACATATTCCGTATCCATCTAACATACGGGGAAACATGGGTTTTTGTGCCTGGGAAGGAGAATTTCATTTTTGTGCAATTCTCCCCTTGCCCCTTTAGACAAGCGCTGCTAGTTCCCCGCCACCCGCCGAGAGAGACACATCCTCCGGCCGCCCGAGCGGGCGTAGCTCAGTGGTAGAGCACAACCTTGCCAAGGTTGGGGTCGAGGGTTCGAATCCCTTCGCCCGCTCCAGAAATCATCAAAATCAATGGTTTCTGGGGCGTGATGCGATCAGAAAGTTGGAGACAAAGCTCCCTTAATTGGTCGTTGTCTCCACATTGTCTCCACCGGATTTGTAACTGTAGCGGTCTTTGGCGTTGTCTGGCGTAGCCGGGTTGTCATTGGCGTTTCGCACTCGACGTGGATTCTCACTGGTGGGCGTTAAGTCTCGCTGGGGTTACAGGAGGTGATACACGGGCTTTGGTCAGCAGCTGAAAAGCAGTGATCGTGTCGGCACCCTTATGCCATGGCGCGAAGCGGATGTGCTGGTATCCGAGGTTAGCTGGCGGCAGACTAACCTGAAATCGACCACCTGTGTATCGAGCCTGCGGCTCATATGTAGGCAGACGCCTCAGCTTACACAGTTGGCAATCCCACATGACCGTCACGCAATTGCGACGTAGCGAAAATGCCATAAGCTGTCCGCTCATCTCGTTTCACGATCGTTGTGAGGACGAACGGAAGCGCATCGAGAAAGGAAGGCGAATCGCGAGGCCTGCGAGTTGGTAAAGCCCTTGCGGTCGATCATGCTATTATTACGGGTCGTTATCGACGGTTGGATGTCCTTGCTGATGGATCAGTGCCGAAAGTGGGAACTCTATCTGTGGGATGCAATTACCTATGATGACTTGGAAAGAGTCGATTATGCTGGAGTCCGGGTGGGCAGCGAGCGAGACCCTCGGTTGTGTTAGCCCCTTCGCAGATTCAATGGCTTAGCCAAAATCTACCGGGGGTCCCGCTTTCGGCGCCGATCCACAACCCAGCAGCAAGCCGGACGGCTACACATCAGGCGTAAATGTCGGCTTTTCTGTCGCAAGCGGTTATTCACGCGGCTAATTGGCAACGGCATGATCTGGTCGCCTGCTGTCGGAAGCTCCTGGGACAAAATCGCCGGCCAGAACCCATGCGCCAAACGACTGTTTTGGTCGGGACCGGTCATCAGTTGACCGACGCAGTAAAATATTTTGCACGGGAGCGTCGCTCTGGGAGGCCGGTTCCAAGGACGCCCGTGATCAAGCTTTCATATGCCTGCATCGACCGATTTCTCGTACCGAGCCGAAAAGAAAAGGCATCCGGCACGTCTCGGTCTGGGTGCAACAAATGTAACAACGCCCCCTATGTGTCGCGCGCATCGACGGTGATTTCCCCGCCGCATTTGTCTGCGAGTCCATGTCCGAACAGGGCACCGGGGGTGTAGGCACCTGGCATACCCTCACCCTTTGCAAGGCGAATTGCAACGCTAGCCAGCACTTCTGCCGTGAAGACCATAGCATCGCCCGTCCGCATCCATCCCTGACGTGTTTCGCCCGACGACCATTCGACCCGAGCGTGCGACCATGAGACTTGCGGCTTTTCCGCAGCCGATGGCTTCACCTCAATCGCTGCGATCCTGCGCGCCGCGAAGCGGCGAACGGGTCCGATCTTCATGATGGAGAGCAAAGACGGCATCATTGCACGCAGGATTGATGCCGAAGGGACCATGCTGGTCGCGGCGACGGCAAAGGAGGCACCGCTTGCACGTCGAGCCGCTTCCAGTTCACCCGATGACGCGCCGGCCGTTCCTACCATTCTGCCGTCGGGCAGAGGAATTCGCTCGAAATTGCCCAGCACTGACGCGCGCACAAGTTCGCCGCGTTCGTACCGCCGTCCTCCCAAGGCGAGGCCTTCGGTGATCGACGCCGCGAAGGCCTCGCCTAACAGGCCAGGTTCCACCGCGACTGCCGGGATGGCGGCACATCGCACGCGCGCTGCCGGGGGGCGACCCTCGCACAGTTTCAGGACCACGCTCTCGGTGGCGAGAACGCCGAAGCCCGCGCCGGTTACGAAGATGCTCCCCGCTGCAACGGCGCGGTCGTGCAAGGCCAGGATCGCCTGCACCGAAGGGAGTTCGTTGGAGAGATCGATATAGTGTGTGCCTGGCGGACAGACCTGGGCAATGGGCAACGCTGTCGTGGTAAAAGGCCCGATCGTATTGAGAACAACAGCCGGTCGCTGGCTTGCGATCATCTCGGCGATTGCCGAAAGCGATCCGGCAACCTTGATAGTGGCGCTGCCACCGATATGTTCCGCAACCGCTTGCAGTCGCGTCTCATCGCGCCCTACGAGAACCGCCGCGAAGCCATTGGCCATCAGACGCGCCGCAACCGCACGACCCGTTCGGCCAGTAGCACCCAGAATCCAGATCCGGCCATCCGCCATCATTCTCCCTTTCCAACGGGTTTCTAAGCATTAAAGGTCCGAAGACCACGCTAGGAATACAGGCCTCGCCCGGGACGTCATATGCGTGATACGATATGATTTATGCTCGACCGTTCAAATGCGGCTGATCCGCTATCCGACATTCTTTCACTCCTGAAGCCGCGCAACGTGGCGTGCGGGGCCGTCGATGCTGGCGAGGCCTGCATTACCTTCCCAGCAGGCCGTGAAATGAAATGCCATGCAGTCACCGCTGGTGACGCCTGGCTTACCATGGGCGGTGTGGCGGACCCGCTCCATCTTGAGGCCGGAGACTGTCTCATCCTGGCCCATGGCCATGCCTATGCACTGGCGAGCGACCCCAGTCTTCCGCCGGTCGACTATCGCGTCGTGCTCGAAGGCCAAGCGCCTGGGCGCGTCACGGTGTGGAATGGCGGCGGCCGCGCCACCATCGTCAGCGCCACCTTTACGATCGAGGAACGCCATGGCAGCATGCTGCGCGACATCTTGCCAGCCGTCGCGCACGTGCGCGAAGACACCGGTCGGCCGGGTCTTGGCCGGTCGCTACAGCAGATGATGGACGAGTTTGGCGAACGGCAGCCTGGAAGCCGGATGATCATTCAACATCTGGCCACGATGGTGCTGGCGCAAATGCTACGCGCTTATGCCCTGCGCGGCGAAGCTGACCAGATCGGATGGCTGTTTGCTCTTGCGGATCGACAGATCAATACCGCGATAGCGGCCCTGCATGCGGACCCGGCGCATCGGTGGACTGTGCTTGCGCTGGCGGAACGGGCCGGCATGTCGCGCACCGGTTTCGCGGTCCGCTTCCGACGAAGCGTCGGGGTGGCACCCATGCAATATCTGAGGCGGCTGCGAATGCTGCTCGCCAGCGATCGACTTTCCAACTCAGACGATGCAATCAACGTGGTGGCGGACGCATTCGGATATGAATCCGAAAGCGCATTCAGCAACGCATTCAAACGCCACTTGGGAATCTCTCCACGCCGGTTTGGTAAAAACGCTGGTATCGCTGTGAACGATCAGCCTCGCTAAACCGGCTCACTGACCGGTTCCAGGCGGGCGAACGGCCACTCACGTCAGAGACAGCGCAGGTGACTTGGCACAGGCACTCCGGCGACCTGAACGACGCCAGAACGGGGCTGACGGTGCTTAGAGTATATCTGAATCAATTCTATGTACCGGCCCTCGGTTGGCCGAACCTGAAGTGGTCGTTGTTTACAATGATGCGCGCGCACGAAGGGTTTTGATGGATTGCTCCGCCCGCTTTTGCAGTTGCGCGATGTTGACCCGCAAAAGATGGCCACCAGCTTTGTGAAGAACCCCGTCGATCATCACCAGTGCGACATTATCTGGGCGTGCAGCGTGTGTGAGCAGGGAGAATGGGTCGGCGGCGGGCGTCATGTTAAGGGCGTCCGTGCGCACCGCGATGATATCAGCGCGCTGGCCCGGTGCGAGCGTGCCGATCGCTTTCAGCCCCAATCCGCGCGCGCCGTCCACAGTCGCCCAGCGGAGCGCCATTTCGTCGGTTACCACCGATGCGTCGCGCGCGATACCACGGGCAAGGTCGGTCGTCAGCCGCATTACAGAAAATATGTCCGCGCTCCCTGCAAGCACCATATTGTCAACCGACAGGCCGAGGGTCAGCCCGGCGGCGACCATGTCGGCGATCGGCGGCACGCCATAGCCAACCTCCAATTCGGTCCACGGGCTGATCGAAACTGGGCTGCCCCTGCGTGCCACCACCTCCATTTCCCGCTGCGTTGCTGCGGTCAGATGGACCAGTTGCACGTCTGGCCCCAGCCCGTCGGCTGCCGCCAGGGAGGCAATGCCACCTTTCGCCGCCGCCATCGCGTCAGACGCCATATGCGTTGATATCGGAAGTCCCAGTCTGCGCGCCGCCGCCCATTCGGCGCGCCACACATCCGTCTCGGAGCGATCGGGGCCTCGCGCGCAGATGCCAAGCGACACGAGCGCCGAGGGCGGCCGCCGCGCCAGCGTCGCGAGATGGCCAAGGTCCATGGGTCGGTCGGGCGGCGCATCTTGCGCATATCCGTAAGCGAAGCGCCCGCGCACGCCGGATGATAGCATCGCCGCGATCTCCGCCTCTACGTGCGCCGGACTGCGGCTGTTGTGCGCCCAATTATGCACTGTGGTTATTCCGCCGCTCACCGCCTCCGCAATCGCAAGTTCGACGCCGATGGCCGCGTCGGATGGCGAAAAAAGCCGGGATATCGCCGCCATCGTCGGCGCAAAGCCCCCCTTGGCGCTGCGCCATAGGCCGCGCGCGGCGGTGTTCCACATGTGCCAATGCGTATCGACCAATCCTGGCAGCACAATGTGGCCTGAAAGATCGATGACGGTGGCGCCGGGCGCATCCAGCGCGCGGCCCATCGCTACGATTTGCCCCTCGCGCACCAATATGTCCGTATCCGTCAGCGGCACGCCCGCCATGGTAAGAACGGTGTCAGCCCCACGCAGCAGCGTGGTGGGGGGCGTTGTGGCGAAAACTGGAAACGCCATTGCGGCGGCGGTTGCGCCCAGAACAGTACGGCGTGATGCCTGTAGATTTGCCATGAAGTATCCCGATTGAACAAGCGTAACGGCCGAATGGCGCGAGCGTTCATCTCGGGCGGCGATTTTCCATTTCGAGCGCTTCAACCAGCGGTGCCCTGACCTTATTCACCGGAGGCTCTCGCAAGATATAAAATCCGGTCTTCCTATAGGATGGCGGACGGCGGCTCTTGTCGCAAGCGGACGACCAAAGGCGGATTGATGAAGGTCACGATTTAGTCGGCAGGCGCCCCGAGGCCCTCCACTTATGGAGCGCTTAAGCGTTCTTCGAGCGGCCACTCTGGTCATCGGAGAATGATCATGGAGATGCCTAAAACTGGAACCACTACCACGCGGCCCGTCTGGAACGCCCGAAGAACCGTCGGCGCGAAGTGCGCTCTGAAACCGAAGTAAATTTGGGCGATTCGATTTTACCTCAATCAGCGCCGCCGCTTGCAGGATCGGGCGCTGTTGGACCTGGCGATCGACAGCAAACGGCGGGGCTGCGACCTGGTGCAATTGGTCATAGCAAGATCGAGAATAGGGTGCGGCATCTCGGGATTGACGTGGAAGACGTGCTTACCCTCGCCGAAAATACCGAAATCTGACCATCGGCTCCTCGCTTCTGGTGAGGGGCCAACGCTACGGTCCCCAGGACAAGCACGGTTCAGGCGTTGCGGCCACCGGGGCGCCGTCACGACAGGCGCGAATAGCGGCAACCGGATGTGCTTTTGGTGTCCTCACCGGCGGGCGGTCCCGTCAGTCAGAACAGCCCCCTGCCAGCCACCTCCGAGCGCCCGGTACAGCGTCACGATGTTTTCAAGCTGGGATTGCCGCACAGAAATGGCGTCGAGTTCGGTTGCGTAGAGGTTGCGTTGAGCGTCGAGTTGCTCGAGATATGAGGCGTAGCCGCCCTGATATCGATCGGTCGCTAGTGCCACCGAATGTTGCAGAATGGCCAGTCGATTGTGAAGCCGCTCGATCTGTTCGGCATAGCGCGTGATCCCGGTCATGGCGGTTTCGACCTCGGCGAAAGCGGCAAGCACAGTGCCGCGATAGGCGAACGCGGCCTGGTCGCGCTGCGCGGCGGTCGCATCGACCTGGGCAGTCAGGCGGCCGCCAGCGAATATCGGTGCGAGCACGCTGCCGCCAAGGCTCCAGACCGTGACCGGATCATAATCGAGTGCGTTGACGAAGAGTTGCCCGAGAGCGGCCGAGATGGCGACCTGTGGCAGGAAGGCGGCGCGGTCCGATGCCAGTGTCGCATCGCCGGCCGCGACGGCGAGTTCCGCACTGGCGATGTCGGGCCGACGACGCAGCAGATCCGAAGGCAGCGTGACCGGCACTGCCGGCAGCGAGAAATCACGAAGGTCCCGTCCCCGGACTATGGCGCCCGGCAGATCCCCCGTCAGTCGGCTCAACACATTTTCCTGGGCCTGGATCGCAAACCGGAGTTGCGGGATGGACTGCTGGACTGCCTCATATTCGGACTCGGCCTGAGTGAGTTCGAATTGCGAGGTGTAGCCCACCCGCGCCTGATCGGCGGCAAGCCTAAGAGCTTCGGCGCGCGACGTAACAGTCTGCTCCGATACGAGCAGTTGGGCATCGAGCGCGAGCAGGCCGATATAGGCCTGTGCGACCTCGGCGGAAACCGCGAGGGCAGCCGCGTCGCGATCCGCCTGGCTTGCGACGTAGCGAAGCCGCGCGGCGTCCGTGAGCCGGGAGAGGCGGCCGAAGAGATCGACCTGCCAATTGAGCTGAACCTCAGGTTGCAAGGCAGTGCTCGCCGCGGCCGCCCCCGTCCCGCCGAGTGTGCGCTGACGCTGCCCGCCGCCGACGGCATCGAGCGTGGGCAGCGCCGCCGAGCGGGCGAGCCGGATTGTCGCCTGCGCCTCCTGCACCCGTGCGGCAGCCGATAAGACGTCGGTATTGCGGGCGAGCGCGCGTTCGATCAACCCTGTCAGCTTGGGATCATTGAACGCCTCCCACCAGTGTGGATCGATGGTGGCACTCCCCGTCGCGCCGTCGCGCCATGCAACTGGCGCGGTGATCGCGGCCGAAGCGGGCGGAGGCACATCGGCAGGCATGCAACCTGCGAGCGCGAGGACGACCAGCGCTGCGGCGGCATGACGCATGCCGCTCATCGGGCACTGCCTACGCCGGCAGCGCCCGCCGTTTCGACCCGAGTGACGACGGACATGCCGGGACGCAACCGCTTCGCGAGCGGCTGGCCGGGATCGATCGTGATCCGAAGCGGGATGCGCTGCACGACCTTGGTGAAATTGCCGCTGGCATTATCGGGTCTGAGCACGCTGAACTCCGATCCCGTCGCGGGCGCAAAACCCTCGACATGGCCAGTAAGCCGCTCGTCGCCTAGTGCATCCACCCTGAAAGTGGCGACCTGACCGGGTCGTATCGCACGGGTCTGCGTCTCCTTGTAGTTGGCGACGACCCAGAGGCTTTCGGGGACCAGGAACAGTAGCTGCGATCCGGCCGAGACATACTGGCCCTGGCGCACGCTTGCCTCGCTCAGTTGCCCGGCCTTGGGAGCATAAATGACCGTGTTGGCCAGGTTGATCCGGGCGAGGTCGCGCTGCGCCTTGGCGGTTTTCACCTGTGCTTGGAGGCCGAGCCGCGACACGCGCGTTGCTTTTACCGTCTCCTCGGCAATGCGAATGGCGGCGCGCGCCTTCAGGACGTTGGCGGCGCCCGATCGCGCGGTCGCGCGGATCTGGTCGCGCTCGCGCAGCGATACCGATCCGCGCATGGCCAGATCGTTGACGCGCTCCTCGTCGGATCGGGCCCGGTCGCGTTCGGCCTCGGCGGCATAGAGGTCCGCGCGACGGGCCTCGATGTCGGCCAGGTTCTGCGCGACCGTCTGCACGGCGTTGGCGAGGTTGGCCTCGGCCGCATCGAGCTGGCCCTCTGCCTGTTCGAGTTGTTGGCGATAGATGCGGTCATCGATCCGCAGCAGCGGCTGGCCTTCCTTCACATGCTGAAAGTCGCGCACCAGCACCTCGGCGACATAGCCGTTCACTTGCGGTGCCATGACCGTGATCTGACCGCGGACATAGCTGTTCTCGGTGACAACGACGGTGCTCGTGAACGGCCATATCCGCCATGCCGCGAGGATCAGGAGCACCCCGATCAGTGCGACGCCGGCCATGATAAGGACGGTAAAGCGTCGTGGCTTGATGGTCTTGGGCGGCTCAGTTCCTGCGGTTGCCGCGTCCGCATTCAACGGTTGGCCGCTCGCATCCACCAATGTGGAAGCCTGTTCTTGGGGCTCGTCTTTCTCTGGACGGATGATCGGCGTGTCTGCCATCAGGGTTCTTTCAGATCGGGGCCGCCGCACCGGTCGATGGACCGGCGGCGGCGGGGGGATTGGCCTTCGCCTGAATGGCGATACGAAGGACGTGGAACAGGGACCAACTCAATAGGAGCAGGGCCAGAATACCATTCAGAAGGAACACGTCGTTGAAAGCCCGGACATTCGCCTCGCGTGTCGATGTCTGTGCGAGCAGGGCTGTGCCCTGAGCCTGGCGCAGCACGGGGTCCGACATGACCCTGCCATAGACTTGGCCCTGGATCTGGAGACGCTGCGCGACGATCGGGTTGGTGGGATCGACACCGGCGTTGATCGTCGCCGAATATTCATGCTCGCGAAATTGCTGGAAAGTGCCGAAGATCGCAGGGCCGGCCAGGCCGCCGATGGACTGGCTCACGCCGAACAGCACGGCGAAGCTCACGATATAGTTCGGTCCATTCTTAAGCGCACTCATGACGCCGACGAGCAGAAGCGGCCCCATGAAAAGCCCGGCGGCAGTAGATATCAGGAACTGGCTGAGGAACATGTCGTGCGGGCGGGTAAGGCTGGTGGCATTCCAATCGACGAAGCTGCCGATCGCGATCAGCGCCACGGATGACAGGATTTGCGGGATCACCGCCTTTTGGTTGAAGGTCAGCGCGCTGGTGCCGATCCCGACCACCAACCCGAGCAACATGACGGCATATAGCGGCTGTAGTTGATCAGCGCCCATTCCGAGCGTCCGCAACAGGCCCGTTGCGCCATAGGTCTGCTCAGAAAGGAGGAAGCGGATTCCCATCGCACCGATCGCAAAGCGGATCGTGGACGCCGTCCCCAGCCAGCGCGTCTGGATCAACGGACTGGCGCGGTGATGCTCCACGAGGACCGCGGCGACCAGCAGCACGACGGCGGCGATCAGGGCACCGGCCATCCAGGGCTGCGCCGTCCACCATTGCGTCCGGCCCTGCGCCAGCACCGCGACGATCAATGCAAGGGCAGGCGCAAGCAGGACAAAGGTCAGGAAGTCGCGTCCTTCGAATACCTTGATGCGGATACCGGGCGGCAGCTTGAGCGAAACCACCGCGGCCAGACAGCAAAGTGCCAGCCCCGATTCGAACATGTACAGGGTCCGCCATTCGCCCAGATCAAGCAACGCGGGCGAGAGGAGCCAGGCTAACGGTGTCGCCAATTGTGAAATGCCCAACCCGATCACCAGCCCCTGACCGAGCCTGGCTTTGGGAAACGCCTGCAACGTGTAGAATATCGCGAGCGTACTGATTGTCGCACCCGCAAAGCCGCTTACTGCGCGAGCCAACAACGCTGTCGCATAGCTATCTGCGAAAAGGTGCAGGATGGTTGCGGCCACGTACAGTGGCAAGCCGATCTCGGCGAACAGGCGCAGGCCGAATTGCTGGCGGAACTTGAACAGGATCAAGCTTGTCGAGATGTTGACCATCAAATAGGCCGCCGGAAGCCAGGCGGCCTCTACCGGTGTCAGTCCGAGAGAGCCTTGTATGTTCTGCAGATTGGCGCTGATGAGGGCGTTGCCCAGACCACCGGTGATCCCCAGCAGGAACGCGATCGCGATATACGCCGCACGGATCGGGCTACTATGCTTTGGCGTCGAAGGCGATCCTGGCATCGACGGCTTTTCGTCATCGGTCCAGTTGGGAATGGGCTCCAACGGTGCGTTCATGACAGCGGGCGCGGCCATAGACCCTCCCCAATCAATTCCCTCATCCGTTCGACCATCCGCTGCCGCGCTTCGCTGTCCGGCTCCCGGATGGAGGTGCCCAGCATGGCCACGACCAGGAACATATCCGACGGCTTGAGATCAGGTCGGCATGTCCCATCCGCGATCGCCTGGCGGATCGGTGCTTCAAATAGCGCGCAAAACCGATCGATGAGTAGGCGGGCCTCGTCCGCCCTTGACGAAGCGACCCGCCAGACGTCAGCCAAAAATGGGTTGGCGGTATGGGACCGGACCAGATGCTCGAACAGGTCCTGCAGGGAGGCGCTACCATTCTCGGTCTCCGCCAACAGGGCAAGGCCATCTAGGCTCTGCGATCCCACTGCCAGAGCGAGCGAAGCGCGGTCCGGGAAATGTCTGTACAACGTGGCGCGGCCAAGACCTGACCGCGCGATCACGAGTTCCAGAGGCGCGGTAATGCCATGCAAAAGAAAGACCTCCCGCGCAGCTTTCAAGAGAGCCTGACGGTGGCGCTGTGCATCTATCCGGATAGTCACCGGTCCTTAAGCGGACAAAATCGTCCGATTGTCAAATACTCTCTCCCGCAAAAGGCCAACCGCGTTATCAAAACGCGCAAAAGGCCTGACAAAATCGCGCGGCGCCACCTCCCATTGCGCGCTTTCGCATGCTTCTGTCAGCCTTGTGCCGCCGACGGGAATCCGGAGCGCGCGCCTTGGCGCGAAGGGAGGCGTTCGATCGGAGACATGATCCGCCTTTTGCCTCGATGGGAATGCATGGCCTTCGATAGGCATGATCCATAAGCGCTCTTAGCAATTAGATTGCTTGCAATTTAATTGCTAAGAGTATATGCGCGTTTTTGCATTTGAGGAGCATGACCATGAGCCATCTTTATACCACGAGGGTAACCGCCGTCGGCGGCCGCAGCGGCACAGTCCGGAGCGAGGACGGCATCCTCGATCTATCCCTCGCACTGCCCAAGGAACTGGGCGGCAAAGGGGGTGCGACAAATCCAGAGCAGCTGTTCGCGGCCGGATATGCGGCCTGTTTTGAGAATGCGGTGATCCATGTCACCCGTGGCCAGGCCGACAAGGTGCGTGACGAGGATATCGAAGTGGTCGGAGAAGTCAGCATGCTGCCCAACGGCGACGGCGGCTTTAAGCTGGCGGTAAAGCTTGACGTCGCGATCACCGGGCTCGACCAAGCGAAGGCGGAAGAGATCGTCAAGGCCGCGCACGCGGTCTGCCCCTACTCCAACGCGGTCCGCGGCAATGTTGACGTTGCGCTGACCGTCACGACCCGATGAGCAAGGTTGTGGCGACGCAGGCCGGCGAAGACGATCCGCTGTTGCTCGACCGGCAGGTGTGTTTCCCGCTCTACGCCGCCACGAACCTGCTCAACCGGCTTTATGGGCCGGTCCTGGGCAAGCTCGGCCTGACCTATCCCCAATATCTGGTAATGCTGGTGCTGTGGGAACATCAGGTGCAGTCGGTGGGGGAACTTGGCGCGCGCCTGTATCTGGACAGCGGTACGCTGACCCCTTTGCTCAAGCGCATGGAAGCGGCGGGGTTCGTGACGCGGGCGCGCGATCCCGCCGACGAGCGCCGCGTGTTGGTGACATTGACGGCCGACGGAAAGGTGCTGCGGGAACGGGCGCTTCATGTGCCTGAGACCATGGCCAACGGCTACCGACCCGACGACGTCGACAGCTTGCGCGAGAGCGTGCGCCAACTGGTGTCTACCCTTGCACAGCACAAGACTCGCCCCCCTGCGACCGAGTAGTGAACGGGTGTCTCTCGCCGCCGAAGGCTTTTTGGATCAGGCGGCCTGCGGAACGATCCTCACCGATCACGCTATTGAGGGGTGTTGACGGAAGAAGAACATAATCTGGTGAACGTAGGCGGGGGGGGCGTGGCCAAGACCCTCTACAAGGGGTGCGGGCGTATCGAGCAGGGCTTCGGCTGCCTCGAACGCTTCAAGCGCGTCGCCCTCAGATGCGAGAAAACAGCCGAAAAATGCAGGTCAATCGTCAGCTTCGCCGCTGGTCTATGTTTGATCAAATTCGTCCACACGGCCTGGCGTCCGCTGCCTCAGCCCCGCGGCTGGCCCAATATCTCCCGCGCGCGGGGTGCCAGCCGATCGACGGCGGCGGCATGGATGCCGGGGGCGGCGCAGAGCAGGCCGAAGGCGGTGGGCTGCGGCCGGTTGAAGCGCAGCGGATCGCCCAGCGCGTCGGTCACTGCGCCGCCTGCCTCCTGCACGATCAGCGCGGCGGCGGCGACGTCCCATTCATTGCCCCATCGCACGGTGGCGACCAGATCGGCTTCGTCGGCGGCGACCATCGCCATACGCAGCGCGATGCTGTTGGGCTTGTCCACCGTCACCAGGTCGCGATCCATGCGCGGCAATTGATCGGCTGGCACCCGCGCGCCCGGCAGCATGGTCCGGCTTCCTGCGCGCAAAGTCTGGCCATTGCGGGTCGCGCCCTGGTCCAGCCGGGCCACCCATAACTCGTTGCGCGCGGGCGCCGCCAATATACCGATCTTGACCGCGCCATCCTCGACCAGCGCGACCGACACCGACCATCCCGGCCGCCCGCGCAGATAATCGCGCGTGCCGTCGATCGGATCAACCACCCATACCCGCGGCACGCCCAGCCGGTGGACGGTATCGGCCGTCTCCTCCGACAGCCAGCCCGCGTCCGGATCGATCGCCGCCAGCCGCGCGCGCAGCATCGCATCGACCGCCAGGTCGGCCTCGCATACCGGATGGCCGGGCACCTTTTCCCACTGGCGCACGCGGGTTTCCCCGCCCGCCCACAGCGTCAGTGCATGGTCGGCCGCATCCGCCACGGCGGATATGACCGCGCGGAGATGGGCATCAGCCCCCGGCAACGGTCATCCCGTCGATGCGGATGGTCGGCACGTTCATCGCATAGCGGAAATGCAGGTCGCTTGCCGGCGTCAGCGCCCGGAACATCGCCTTCAAATTGCTGGCGATGGTGATTTCCGACACGGCATGGGCCACCGCGCCATTTTCGATCAGGAAGCCCGCCGCCCCCCGGCTATAGTCGCCGGTGACGCCATTGACGCCCATGCCGATCAGTTCGGTGACGTACAGGCCGCGCTTCACGTCCGCCATCAGGTCGCCGGGCGAGATGGTGCCGGCCTCCATATGGACGTTGGTGATGCTGGCACCCGGCGCGCCGCTGCCGCCGCGGCTGGCATGGCCGGTGGGCTCCAGGCCCAGCTGCCGCGCCGATGCGCTGTCCATCAGCCATCCGGTCAGTACGCCCCGGTCGATCAGCGCGCGCCGTTCGACCGGCAGGCCCTCGCCATCGAACGGGCGCGATCGCATCCCGCGCGGCAGCAACGGATCGTCGATGATCGTGACCCCCGCCTCGAACAGAGCCTCGCCCAGCGATTCCAGCAGGAAACTCGACCGGCGCGCAATCGCCGGTCCCACCATGCCGCCGATCAGATGGCCCAGCAGGCTGGAGCCGATGCGCGGATCGAAGATCACCGGCATCACGCCGCTTTCGACCTTGACCGGATTGAGCCGCGCCACCGCTCGCTGTCCGGCGCGGATGCCGACCGCTTCTGCATCGTCCAGATCCTCCAGATGCCGCACGCTATGGCTGGCATGGTCGCGCTGCATGTCCGCGCCAGTGCCCGCCAGCACGCTGGCCCAGGTCGAATGGCTGGTCCCGGCATAGGCGCCGGCAAAGCCATGGCTGGTCGCCAGCGCCACCTGGCTGCGGCCGTTCGCCGCGCCGCCGCCTTCGCTGTTGGTGATGCCCGGTACGCCGCGCGCGCCTTCCTCCGCCATCAGCGCGCGTTCGCGCAAGGCCGCGGGTTCCGGCTCTTCCTCGTCGGTCAGGTCGAGCGCGGGCGGGCGCTTCTTGAGCAGCCGATCCTCCGGCGCCAATCCGGCATAGGGGTCTTCGGGTGCCTCGCGCGCCATGGCGATGGCGCGATCGACCAGCGTGGCGAGCGTCGCCGGGTTCATGTCCGACGCGGAAATGCTGGCGGACCGCTGGCCGATGAAGACGCGCAGGCCGATTTCTTCGCCTTCGGAGCGCTCCACATCCTCCAGCGCGCCCAAGCGCACCGACACATTGGTCGACGCGTTGCAGGCATAGATGGCGTCGGCGGCGTCCGCGCCGGCCTTGCGCGCGGCGCCGACCAGATCTTGCGCGCGCGACTGGGCTTCTTCTAGGCTGAGCATGGAGGGGAAATGGTCCTGAAATTCACGAAGGGAAGGGGAGCGGGCCGGAACCGGCTTTTTCAAACAAACTCTTACGCGCTTGCGCCGGATGGGGCAACGCCCGCCAGCCAATGGTCGAGCAGGTGCCAGGCGACCGCCATCGTCGGCGGGGCCAGAAAGGGGGCATCGGGTTCGCCCGCCATCGCCGCGCGGACCTGATCCGCGTCGCACCAGAAGGCATGCTCTATCTCGCTCGGGTCGAGCGTCAGCGCGTCGTCCAGTGCCTCGCCAATACAGGCGATCATCAGGGAGGAGGGGAAGGGCCAAGGCTGGCTCATCACATAGCGGACCTTGTGCACCCGCACGCCCGCTTCCTCGAACAATTCGCGCGCCACCGCTTCCTCGATCGTTTCGCCTGGCTCGACGAAGCCCGCCAACGCCGAATAGCGGCCCTGCGGCCAGGCGTGCTGGCGGCCCAGCAATATGCGTCCGCGATGTTCGGCCAGCATGATGACGACCGGGTCGGTGCGCGGGAAATGCTCGGCGGCGCAGCTGTCGCACTTGCGCGACCAGCCGGCCTTGGCGGGCTGAGTCGTCCCGCCGCAGACCGAACAATGGCGATGGCGTGCGTGCCAATGGACCAGGCTGCGCGCGGTGCCATAGAGCGCGACCTCTTCGGTCGGAACCAGCCCGGCGATCGCCCGGCTGCGCGGCGTGGGGACCAGATTGGGGCCAAGGTCCGCGACCAATCTGGCGAAGATCGGTCGCTTGCCCGGATCGACGCCCAGCAGCAGATGATCCTCGACCCGCGCGCTCGGCTCCAACGGCTCCAGCAGCAGATGGCCGTCCACCTCGACGGGCTCCAGCCCGTCCAGCACCAGCAGCCGTGCGGCCGGATCGGCGAACGTCTCGGCCAGCAATGCCGGATTGGTGCGGATATGGTCCACCCGGTCCAGATTGCCCCCGGCAAAGCCCGGCACGGGTTTCTTCGCTGGATCAGTTCCGTGCATCTGCCTGTCTTTCCTTCTTCACCGCTTCCGCCGCCCGCGCAAATAATGTCGGCAGCCCGGCCGCGTCGATCCGGTCGATGGGCCACCATTCGCCGTCGCCCGGCGGCGTCACATTCTTCCCCACATGGGCATGGTGGACGCGCAGCGCCAGAGAGAAATGGGTGAAGACATGCGCCACATCTGTCTCGATCGTCGTCCAGGCGGCGGCGATCGGCGGCGTCGGGTCGGGCGCATCGCCCCACTCGGAACTGGGCAGCGCCCGCATCCCGCCCAGCAACCCCTTGTCCGGGCGGCGTACCAGCCAGACATGGCCGTCGCGCGCGATCCACCAGGCGTGGCCCGTCCTATGCGGCCGCACCTTCTTCGCCGCCTTGACGGGATAAGCGGCCGGGTCTGCCGTCAAAACCGCGGCGCAATCCTCCCGCAACGGACAGATGCCGCAGGCGGGATTGCGCGACGTGCAGATGGTCGCGCCCAGATCCATCATCGCCTGCGCGAAATCCCCGGCGCGTGCGTCCGGCGTGATGCGGTCGGCCGCCGCGCGTATCTCTGGCCGGGCGGCGGGCAGGGGCGTCGCTATGGCGAACAGCCGCGCCACCACCCGCTCGACATTGGCGTCCACCACCACCGCGCGCTGTCCGAAGGCGATCGCGGCGACGGCCGCCGCGGTATAGGCGCCCACCCCCGGTAATGCGCGCAGCCCATCCTCCGTATCGGGAAACATGCCGCCATGGGTTTCCGCCACCGCCCGCGCGCAGGCCAGCAGGTTGCGGGCGCGGGCATAATAGCCAAGGCCCGCCCAGGCGGCCATCAGGTCCGCGTCGTCGCTCGCGGCCAGATCCTGAACCGTGGGCCAGCGCGCTAGGAATTTGGCATAATAGGGGCCGACCGCCGCGACCGTGGTCTGTTGCAGCATCACTTCGGACAGCCACACCCGGTACGGATCGGCGGCATTGCTGCCCGGCGGCGCACGCCACGGCAGCCGCCGGGCATGGACGTCATAATGGGCAAGCAGGTCGCTTGCGATTTTTGTGGCTCTACCCTCGACGCGCATGGCGACCCTATGCCATTAAGCGGGCCATGACGGAACGCCCGGCCCCCTCGAAATATAAGAGTCGCAAGATACCGGCCGAAGACAGGCCGCGCGTGGGCGCGCCGCGCGCGATCGCGGACCTGATGCCCGACATCGGCCGCGCCGCTTTCCGCAAGTTCGGCTTCGTCCAATCCAGCATCGTCACCCGCTGGGCGGAGATTGTCGGCGCGCATTATGCGGGCATTTCCGCGCCCGAATCGATTCGCTTCCCAGTAGGGCAGAAGGCCGGCGGCACGCTCCAGCTGACGGTCATGAGCGGCCATGGCCCGATGGTGCAGCACATGCTGCCCGATATCGTCGAACGGGTGAACCGCTTCTTTGGCTATGCCGCCGTGACGAAGGTCGCGATCCGGCAGGGCGACATCAGGCCGGTGGCTGCCGAACGCCGCCCGCCGCCGCGCAACCTCAAGCCCATTCCTGTCGAACTGGGCGATTCGCTGCGTGACATTGGCGATCCCGAACTGCGCGCGGTGCTCGAATCGCTGGCGCAGGGGCTTGCCAACAGCAGCGGATTGCCGAAGATCAACTGAAGCGATTGACTTGGAAATCGCGCTTAAAACGACTGAGCGATTGACTTGAAAATCGCGCCAAGGAAACGACGACATTCGGCTGTGGTTCAGCCAAGCCCTATTACGGACGCGCCACATGAAGAAATTGCTCCTGCCGCTTGCCCTGCTAGCTGTTCCCGCCGCGCTGATCGCCGCGCCCGCCGCCAACTGGGTGAGCCGGGTCGTGCTCTCGCCGATCGGCGGCCATGCGATGGGCAATCCCAACGCGCCGACCAAGATCGTCGAATATGTCAGCTACACTTGTTCGCATTGCGCCCATTTCGTCGGCGAAGCGAGCGGTCCGCTCAAAAGCGATTATGTGAAGGGCGGCAAGGTCAGCGTCGAAGTCCGCAACGCCGTGCGCGACCGATATGACCTGACCGCCGCCCTGCTCGCCCGCTGCGGCGGCCCGGCCCGCTTCATGGGCAATCATGAGGCATTGTTCGCCAACCAGACCGCCTGGATGCCGCAGATCGAAGCCTATGATGCGGCGACGACGCAGAAGCCTGCGGACCAGACCGCGGCGATGCGCGACATCGGACAGAAGACCGGCCTCTACACGCTCATGGCCAAGCGCGGCTTCACCAACGCGCAACTGGATGCCTGCATCGCCAACCCCGCGGCGATGAAGCAGATTCTCGCCATGACCGACGACGCCTGGAACAAGGTGAAGATCGGCGGCACGCCCGGCTTTATCGTCAACGGCACGTTGGTCAAGGGATCGACCTGGTCCATTCTCCAGGCCGCATTGCCCCCCGCCGCGCGCTGATCTAAAACCTCCTTCATACCGCCAGCCATCGGAGCCTTGCCCGTCGTGAAAGTCGTTTCCGCTCTTGCCCTCATCGCGCTCAGCCTGACCCTCGCCGCCTGCGGCAAGAGCGAGGAGGGCGCCAAGCCCAGCGGCGATCCCGTCGCCGCCGTCGCCGCACCCGCGGGGACCAGCTGGTCGCAAACGGTCGCCCAGACGCCCGAAGGCTATTATCTGATGGGCAATCCGTCGGCCAAGATCAAACTGGTCGAATATGGCTCCTACACTTGCAGCCATTGCAAGGATTTTACCGCCGAAGCGTCGGAGGAGATCAAGAAGATCGTCGATACCGGCAAGATGAGCTTCGAATTCCGCACCTATGTCCGCGATCCGATCGACCTCACCACCGCGCTGCTGGCGCAATGTGGCGGCAAGGACATTTATTATCCGCTGTCGGAGCAGTTCTTCGCCAACCAGGCGGCGATGTTCGAAAAGGTGCAGGGTAACGAAACCGCCTTCCAGGGCGTCGAAAAGCTGCCCCCGGCGCAGCGCCCCGGCGCGATCGCGCAGATTGCCGGTCTGGTCGAATATGCCCAGCAGCGCGGCATTGCCGCCGATCAGGCCAAGCAATGCCTGGCCGACACGGGAGCCGCCGAACGGCTGGCCAAGGGCGTGGAGGCGGCCAACAGCCAATATCAGATCCAGGGCACGCCCAGCTTCCTCATCAACGGCGTGCTGGTCGACAATGTCGCCAACTGGGCTTCGCTCCAGCCAAAGCTCAAGGAAGCGGGCCTCTGATTGGACCAGCGGGGGCTGACATCGACGCTTAGGAAAGCCGGGGCGGCGCGCTGCCCCGGCATGACGTCATGCAGATAAAACGCCTCAAACTTTCCGGCTTCAAAAGCTTCGTCGATGCAACCGAGCTGCGGATCGAACCGGGCCTGACCGGCATCGTCGGCCCCAATGGCTGCGGCAAGTCCAACCTGCTGGAGGCGATCCGCTGGGTCATGGGCGAATCCAGCGCCAAATCCATGCGCGGCGGCGGCATGGAGGATGTGATCTTCGCCGGCACCGCCACCCGCCCGCAGCGCGACTTTGCCGAAGTCTCGCTGCTGACCATCCAGGAACAGGGCGAACTGTTCAACGCCGTCGATGTCGGCTCGGACGGCGAACTGGAGGTCACTCGCCGGATCGAGCGCGGCGCCGGCAGCGCCTATCGCGCCAATGGCCGCGACGTGCGGGCCAAGGATGTGTCGCTGGTCTTCGCCGACGCCGCCACCGGCCCGCATAGCCCCGCGCTGGTCAGCCAGGGCCGCATCGCCGCCGTCATCGCCGCCCGCCCGCAGGAACGGCGCGCCATGCTGGAGGAAGCTGCGGGCATCGCCGGGCTGCATGTCCGGCGCAAGGATGCCGAACAGAAATTGCGCGCGGCGGAGGCCAACCTCGCCCGGCTGGACGAAATCCTGCTGGACATGGATGCGCGCGCCAATGCGCTGCGTCGGCAGGCCCGCGCCGCCGAACGCTATATCCGCCTGTCCGACCAGATTCGCGTCGCCGAAGGCCGCACGCTCTTCGCCCGCTGGCGCGAAGCCAATGCGAGCGCCGAAGCCGCCCGCGCCGAAGCGAGGCAGGCGGACGCCGCCGTCGCCGCCGCGCAGGAGGGGCAGCTTGCCGCCGCCGCTTATGCCAAGGCCGCTATCGCCACGCTGGCCGATCGCCGCGCCGCCGCCCAAAGCGCGCGCGACGAGGCCAATGAGGCGGGCCATCGCCTCGCCGCGCTGCGCACCGAGCGCGATGCCGTGGTCCGCCGCCTTGCTGACCTTGCCCAGCAGGCGTCCCGGCTGGAGGAGGATCGCGCGCGTGAAGGCACGCTCGCCAATGACGCCGCCGATGCAATCGCGCGACTGACCGCCGAAATCGCCACGCTCAAGGCGCGCATCGTGGAGACGGACAAGCTGCGCCCGGCCTTTGCCGCCCGCATCGCCGCGGCGGAGGATGCTGCGCGCGACGCCGAACTGGACCTTGCGCGGGCGATGGCGACGCAGGCGGCCGAACAGGCCGAACTGCGCGTCGCCGAAGCGGCGCTGGCCGCCGCGCGCACCCGCCTCGACCGGGCGGAGCGAGAGGTGATGCGCCTCGCCGCCGAAGCCGCCGCCCTGCCGGACGCAACCCCGCTGGAGGCGCAACGCGCGGCGGCACTGGCCGATCAGGACAAAGCGAAGGCCGATCGCGACGCCGCCGAAACCACGATCCAGACCGCCGACACCGCCCGCCAGTCCGCCGCCGAGGCGCGCGCCGTGGCGGAGGCCGCCCTGTCCGCCGCCCGCGCCGCCCTTGCCGCGCTTGATAGCGAGGCGGCGGCGCTGAAACGGGCCGTCGATAGCGGCGCAGGCAACCGGTTGCGCGCGCTCGATCGGCTAAAAGCCGCGCCCGGCTATGAACGTGCGCTCGCCGCCGCGCTGGGCGACGATCTGGAGGCGCCGGTGGGGGCGGACGGCAAGCGCCGCTGGGCCGGCGCCGATACGCTGCCCGGCGATCCCGCTCTGCCCGCCGGGGCAATACCCTTGTCCGCCCATGTCACCGCGCCTGCCGAACTGGCCCGCCGTCTGGCCCAGATCGCAGTGACGGACCGTGATGAGGGCCAGCCACTCGCCGTCGGCCAGCGTCTGGTCACGCTAGATGGCCAGTTGCGCCGCTGGGACGGCTATGTCGCGCTGGAAGGCGGCGCGGCCGCGGCCGAACGGCTGATCCGCCTCAACCGGCTGGACGCGATCGCCACGGTCCGCCCCGCGCTCCAGACCGATGTCGACAACGCCGCCGCCGCGCAGGATGCGGCCAAGGCGGGCGAACAGGCCGCCGCCCAGGCGCTGGGCCAGGGCCGCACCGCCCTGTCCCAAGCCGACCAACGCCTGCGCGCCGCGCTCCGCGCGGCGGACGAGGCGACGACTGCGCTCGAACGGCTCGCCGGGCGGCGCGAAGGGATAGAGGAACGATTGAGTGAGGCGCAGCGCGACCGCGCCGCCGCGCAGGGCGAGCATGAGGAGGCGCAGGCCGGCCGCGCCGCCTTGCCGGACGGCGCAGAGACGCGCGCGCTGGTCGCCGCGTTGTCGCAGGCCAGCGACAAGGCCCGCGCCGCCGTCATCCATTTGCAGGCCGATCAGGCGCACGCCGACCGCGCTCTGTCCAGCGACCGCGAGAGGCAGGCGGCGGCCGATGCGGAGATCAAGGGCTGGCGCGCCCGCGCCGGCGAAGCAGCCAAGCGCATCGCCGCCATGGTCGCCCGCGCCGAAGAGATCGGGACCGAGCGTGGGACGATCGAGGGCCAGCCCGAATCGCTGGCCGACGCGATCGCCGCGCTCAGCGATCGGGGATCGGCGCTGACCGACGCCGCCGATCAGGCGCGCCGCGCCGAGCTGGAGGCGGAAGCCGCGCTGCGCACCGCCGAAGGCCGCGCCGCCCAGGCGGGAGAGGCGCTCGCCGCCGCCCGCGAAGCCCGCGCTACCGCGGTCGCTCGCGCCGAGGCCGCCGACGAACGGCGGGTCGAAACCAACCGCCTGTCGGGCGAGCGGTTCGAATGTCCGCCCCCGCTACTGCCTGAAAAACTGGGTTTCGCCAGCGCCGACGTGCGACTGGCCCAGACCGAACTGGCCGATCATGACCGTTTCCATACCGAACGCGAACGGATCGGCCCGGTCAACCTCGTCGCGCGCCAAGAACTGGAGGAGATGGAGGCTGCGCAGGCGAAGAGCCGCGCCGAAAGCGAGGAACTGACCCAGGCGATCCATCGCCTGCGCGGATCGATCGGCAGTTTGAACCGCGAAGGGCGACAGCGCCTGCTTGCCGCATTCGAAGCGGTGGACGGCCATTTCCGCCGCCTCTTCACCACGCTCTTCAACGGCGGCCAGGCGCATCTGGAACTGATCGACAGCGACGATCCGCTGGAGGCCGGGCTGGAAATCATGGCCCAGCCGCCGGGCAAGAAGCTGGCGGCGCTGACCCTGTTGTCGGGCGGGGAACAGGCGCTGACCGCCGTGGCGCTGATTTTCGGCCTGTTCCTGACCAATCCTGCGCCGATCTGCGTACTGGACGAGGTCGATGCGCCGCTGGACGACGCCAATGTCGAGCGTTTCTGCGACCTGCTCGACGCGATGGTGGCGCAAACCAATACCCGCTACCTGATCGTCACCCATAATGCCGTCAGCATGGCGCGGATGCATCGCCTGTTCGGCGTGACGATGGTGGAACGCGGCGTCAGCCGACTGGTGTCGGTCAACCTGCAAAGCGCCGAAGCGCTGCTGGCGGCCGAATGAATGAGATAGCCAACACAGTTAAGCCAGACCGAATCGTGAAAAAGGGGCCGATCACCACGGCCCCTTTTTTCATGCCCGGTTCAGGCGTGACCTTGGCAGGGGCTGTCATCCTCGACGCTTAGGCCAAAGGCGAGCGCATCGGCGCTGCCGACCTTCTCTTCCCCGGCGAACAGCTTGTCGAGTCGCGCCTTGATGTCGCGGCGATAGGCTGCCGTGGCGACCGATCGGGACGCGGATACCTCAATGTCGCAGGCGATCGCGTCCTTGATCCGTTCGATCGCGGGTTCGTCCAGCACCCCGGCCCGGCGCAATTCCTGGCACAGTTGCAGCAGCCCCGCCGCGGTCGCATGGGCGCGCAGGCCGACATTGCTCAGGTCGAAATGCAGTTTCTTCTGTTTGTCCAACGGAACGGTCATGATGGCATCCTCTCTAATTTTATGAGCCTATCATAATCCCAACCGCGAAACAGGCCATCCCGTTCCCTGCGTCGTCAGGCCGCAGGCGTCGGTACGACCAGCGCCGGATTCTGCTGCTTCATCGCCTTGGACCGTTCCTCCAGATAGACTTTGATCATCGCCACGATCGGATCGGCCAGGAACAGCCCCATGATGCCGAACAGCGCGCCGAACAATATCTGCGCCGCCAGCACCAGCGCCGGGGCCAGGTCGGTGGCGCGTTTGGCCACCATCGGCACGATCAGGTAACCGTCGATGATCTGCACTACCATATAGACGCCAAAGGCATAGAGGCCGGTATCGGTCCCGCCCGAAAAGCCGACCAGGATGATGAGCACGCCCGATATGATCGACCCGATATTGGGCAGGAAGGCGAACAGGCCGGTCAATATGCCCAGCAGCCCCGCCATCGGCACGCCGCCGGCCCACAGCAGCAGCCATGTGCCCACACCCTCCACCGCCATGCCGATCAGCCGCCCGAACATCAACCGGCGCAGCGTCCAGCCCATCTTGTCGGCGACGCGATAGAAATGGGCGCGCTTTTCGATCGGCAGCATCCAGGCGACGCCGCGCTCATATAATTTGGGTTCGACCGCGATGAAGATCGCCAGCACCAGCATCATCACGCCGCTGGTGATCGCGCCGACCGCGGTGCCGACCGCGGCGGTCACCCGGCCCATCGAACTCATCGCCTGGCCCGCCAGGCCTTTCAGGTCGGACGGCGTCGCGCTGATGCCCAGTTGCTGCATCCAGCCGCCGATGCGCATCACCTGCGCCTCGACGATGGTGCGCATCGCCTGCGCCTGCGCCGCCAGGCTCGATCCGGTCAAGTAGAAGGTATAGGCCATGAACGCGACCGCGCCCAGCAGCACGATCGTCAGCCGCCAGCCGCGCGATATCGGCAGGATGCGGCCCAGCAGGCGGGTGCCGCCGTCCATCATCGTCGCCAGCACCAGCGCGCCCATGATCAGCATCAGCGGCTGCGCCAGCAATACGACCAGCGCCACCGCTATGGCCAGCGCGAACCAGACGCCGGCGCGCTTCAGTTCATGGCTGACGAGCGGGCTGCGGACTTCGCTGGGACCGGGTTCTTCGACATGAAATGCCTGCGTGTCGCTCAAAACCCTATGCCCCTTTCAAATCATTGCGGGGGTGCAACGCTTTTCGGACGCAGGCTGTTCCCGGCCCGGCCGCTGCGCAGCGCATGGACCCAGCTGAGCGGATTCCAGGTCGCGTCGCCATCCAGGCTGAAGGTGATAAACTCTGCCCGGCCGCCAATCGCTTCCCACGGCACCGGCCCGCCCAGGCCGTTTTCCTCCAGCGGCGCGCGGCTGTCGGCGCTGTTGTCGCGATTGTCGCCCATCAGGAAGACATGGTCGGCGGGCACGCGCACCGGCCCATACCAATCCAGCGCGCTCGGCCCCATGTCGATCGTGACATAGGTCTTGCCGTTGGGCAGGATTTCCTGCCGCACCGGCAACTCGCAATAGTCCTTGCCATCCTTGCCCGTCACCAATGCGCCGGGGAATTGGAGCGGCGGGCACGGCGCGTTGCCGTCCACCGCCAGCCGCATGGGTTTCAGCATCTTCTGCTTCACCGCCACGCCGTTCAGGATCACCTGGCCGCCGCGCACTTCGATGATGTCGCCGGGCAGGCCGATCACGCGCTTGATATAATCCTCGCGCCGGTTCTGCGGGCTGACGATGACGATGTCGCCACGGTCGGGCAGGCGGCCCAGCACCCGCCCCTTCAGGAAGGGCAGGGGGTGGAAGCTGGGCGAGACATAGGACCAGCCATAGGGGAATTTGCTGACCACCAGCCGGTCGCCGGTCAGCAGCACCGGCATCATCGATTCGCTGGGAATGTAGAAGGGCTTGGCGACGAAGCTGTGGAAGGCCAGCACCGCCAGGATCAGCAGGACGATGCTTTTGAGTTCCTGCCACCAGTTGACCGGGGATCGCTGCGCGTCGTCCCCCTGTGGCGCAATCGTCTCTTCGGGCAGGTCGATGGCCGTCACGGGCTGGCTTTCGCTAGGGGGAGTGTCACTCACATTGTCGCTCACAGGGGCAGGGCTTCGATGATGACGAAGGCCTGCGCCCATGGGTGATCGTCGGTGAGCGTCAAATGAACAACCGGCTTATGCCCGGCCGGCACGATCGATTCCAGCCGCGCGAGCGCGCCGCCGGTCAGCTTGAGCGTCGGCGCGCCGGACGGGGCGTTGACCACGCCGATATCCTTCATGAACACGCCCGCCTTGAACCCCGTGCCGACCGCCTTGGAAAAGGCCTCCTTGGCGGCGAAGCGCTTGGCCAGCGTCCCCGCCTTGGTGAAGGGGCGGCGGTTGCCCTTGGCCTGCTCGACATCGGTGAAGACGCGGCTCTCGAACCGCTGCCCGAAGCGGTCGAGCGAGTTCTGGATGCGCTCGATATTGCAGAGGTCAGAGCCAAGGCCGATGATCATATCAAAATCCCGACGGCACAAACATCAACGGCGCTAAGGATTATAAGTACAATGTTGGCTTGTCCTATCAACATCGCGCGCTTTCGTTCGTGAGCCAATGCCAATCCGGCGACCTGCCAGAGGGCAGGAAGCAGAAAAGTGGCTGACATTGCCATAATGAAGCCAATCAACACGCCGACAGCCAAATAGGCTAGGACGACCCAGTGAACCGAAAAGAGCACCCAAAAGAGTATCGGCTGGGTCGTTCGGACGGTCGTCACCGCGCCAAATCCATCTGCCGCCGCATCTCCCTAATGCTGCCTTCCAGCCCGCCGAAGATCGCCTCGCCGATCAGGAAATGGCCGATATTGAGTTCGGCGACTTGCGGGATGGCGGCGATCGGGGCGACATTGTCGAAGGTCAGACCGTGCCCGGCATGGGGTTCGATCCCGTTCTTGGCCGCCAGCGCCGCCGCGTCGGATATCTTGCGCAGTTCGGCCGCGCGCGCTTCGCCGCTCAGATGCGCATAGGCGCCGGTGTGAAATTCCACCACCGGCGCGCCCAGCCGGATCGCCGCGTCGATTTGGCGCGCGTCCGCCTCGATGAACAGGCTGACGCGAATCCCCGCATCGGCCAGCGCAGCGACGACGGGTTTCAGCACGTCAAACTGCCCCGCGGTATCCAGCCCGCCCTCGGTCGTGCGCTCCTCGCGCTTTTCCGGCACGATGCAGGCGGCGTGCGGCTTGTAACGCAGTGCGATGTCCAGCATCTCCTGCGTGGCCGCCATCTCCAGGTTCAGCGGCACGGTCAGCGCCGCCATCAGCGTGGCGACATCCGCGTCGCGGATATGCCGCCTGTCTTCCCGCAGATGGGCGGTAATGCCGTCCGCCCCGGCCTTCACCGCCAGCAGCGCGGCCTTGACCGGATCGGGATGCTCGCCCCCGCGCGCGTTGCGGATGGTCGCCACATGGTCGATATTGACGCCAAGGCGCAGGGGCGTGGTCATAAGGCTTATAGCTTCCGGCTGCCGGGCTTGATCGCGGGGATCGCCGCCAGTTCGGGCGGCACCGCATCTGCATCATAGACCGGGAAATTGATGGAGACGAGCGGGTAGAAGGGGACGCCCAGGTCCACTTCGCCGGCCGACCGGTCGACCAGCGCGACTTCGGCGACGACGATGCCGCCTTCCGCCTCCACCGCCTCGATCGCCTGGCGCGACGACAGGCCAGTGGTGACGACGTCCTCGACCATCAGCACTTTCTGCCCCGGCGTGATCGCAAAGCCGCGGCGCAACTCGAACACGCCCTCGGGCCGCTCCAGAAACACCGCATCCTTGTCCAGCGCACGGCCGACTTCATGGCCGATGATCAACCCGCCCATCGCCGGCGACACGACCAGATCAATCTCCTGTCGCACTTCGCGCGGTAATTTCTGCACCGTGGCGCGGGCCAGCTTGCCAGCCCGTTCGGCGTTCATCAACACGCGCGCGCATTGCAGGTAGTTGGCGCTGCGGCGCCCCGACGACAGGATGAAATGTCCTTCGAGCAGCGCCCCCGCCGCCCGGAATTCCGCCAATACTTCCTCATCTGTCATGCCGTCATATACCCATGTCGGGCGGTCTCGCGCCTGTGCGCGCGGCCCGCCAATCCGTCAGCACGACGCCCCTGTGGCGCGCCATGATTGCGCCCCTGTGCGCCGACCAGCGAAATAGGCGGCCAAGGGGAGCGTTGCAACAGCGAAGAAAATCTGCTCCTGCGTGCTTGAGGCACGGGGAAACCATGCCTATAAGCCGCGGCAGAACCGACCGGACGAGGATCATGCGCTTGACGCGCGTCTTCGTTGCAGCGGCGCCAAGGGGTTACGGGGTAAGAAGACGCTATGAAAAAGGTGAAATCGCTCGTTCTCGCCGGGTTGTTGGCCTTTGCGCCAGCGCTTGGGCTGAACGGACATGCGCTGGCGCAGGACAATGCCGTCGCTGCCGCACCGGCTGCGGACAATGCCGCCGCGCCGGCCGAATCGGCCAACGCTGCTGCGCCGGCCGCTGAAGCTGCGCCCGCCGCCACGGTGGCTGCACCGCCGCGGATGAAGCCGACCGAGGGTATCGGCATGCCCAAGCCGGGTGAATATACCCTGCAGGAACAGTTCACCTCGACCGGCCACACCGCGCGCTGGCTGCATGACGTGATGCTGATCCCGTTGATCTTCGCGATCTCCATCTTCGTCCTGATCCTGATGCTCTATGCGATGTGGAAATTCCGCCGCAGCGCCAACCCGATCCCGTCGAAGACCGCGCACAACACGATGATCGAAGTGATCTGGACCGTGCTGCCGGTCGTGATTCTGCTGGTCGTCGCGGTGCCCTCCATCGGCCTGCTCGCCGACCAGTATAAGCCCGCGCCCAAGGATGCCGTCGTCGTCAAGGTGACCGGATATCAATGGTATTGGGGCTATGAATATCCCGACAACGGCATCCCCGAATTTGTCTCCAACATGCTGCCGGAAGACAAGGCGAAGGCCAATGGCGAGCCTTATCTGCTCGCGCCCGACAATCGTCTGGTCCTGCCCGCCGGCCGCCCGATCAAGCTGATCATCACCGGCGCCGACGTCATCCATTCCTTCGCCGTGCCTTCGCTCTGGGTGAAGATGGACGCAGTGCCGGGTCGCCTGAATGAAAAAAGCTTCACCATTGAGAAGCCGGGCGTCTATTACGGCCAGTGTTCCGAGCTTTGCGGCGCCCGCCACGGCTTCATGCCGATCGCGATCGAAGCGCTGCCGCCCGCCCAGTTCGACCAGTGGGTGCTCTCGCAGGGCGGCAAGCCTGCGGGCGCTGCCGCCGCCACCGCGCAAGCAGCGGCTCCCGCCGCCGCTCCCGCCGAAAAGCTTTGATGTAAAGGCCGACACGCCATGACCACCATCACCGCAGATCATTACGGCGACCACGCCCACGATCATCACGACGCCGATCACAAGCCAGCCTTCTTCCAGCGCTGGTTCATGTCCACCAACCACAAGGACATCGGCACCCTCTACCTGATCTTCGCGATCGTCGCGGGCATCATCGGTGGCGGCATTTCGGGCCTGATGCGCGCCGAACTGGCCCATCCGGGCATCCAGTATCTCCACACCTGGGCCATGATGATGGACGGCCCGGCAGCAACCATGGACCAGGCCTATCATCTGTGGAACGTGCTGATCACCGCCCATGGCCTCATCATGGTCTTCTTCATGGTGATGCCCGCGATGATCGGCGGTTTCGGCAACTGGTTCGTGCCGATCATGATCGGCGCGCCGGACATGGCGTTCCCGCGGATGAACAATGTCAGCTTCTGGCTGCTCATTCCCGCTTTCGCCCTGCTGCTCGGCTCCACCTTCGTTCCCGGCGGCACCGGCAATGGTGCGGGCACCGGCTGGACGGTCTATGCGCCGCTCTCGACCAGCGGGTCTGCGGGTCCGGCCGTCGATATGGCGATCCTTGGCCTGCACCTTGCAGGCGCCAGCTCGATCCTGGGCGCGATCAACTTCATCACCACCATCCTCAACATGCGTGCGCCGGGCATGACCCTGCACAAGATGCCGCTGTTCGTCTGGTCGGTGCTGGTCACCGCCTTCCTGCTGCTGCTGGCGCTGCCGGTCCTGGCCGCCGCGATCACCATGCTGCTGACCGATCGTAACTTCGGCACGACTTTCTACGATGCGGCCGGTGGCGGCGATCCTGAACTCTACCAGCATCTCTTCTGGTTCTTCGGCCACCCCGAAGTCTATATCATGATCTTGCCCGGCTTCGGCATCGTCAGCCAGATCATCTCGACCTTCAGCCGCAAGCCCGTCTTCGGCTATCTCGGCATGGCCTATGCCATGGTCGCGATTGGCGTGGTCGGTTTCGTCGTGTGGGCGCACCACATGTTCACCACCGGCATGTCGGTGAATGTGAAGATGTATTTCACCGCCGCAACCATGGTCATCGCGGTGCCCACCGGCATCAAGATCTTCTCGTGGATCGCGACCATGTGGGGCGGTTCCATGACCTATAAAACCCCGATGATGTGGGCGCTGGGCTTCATCTTCCTCTTCACCGTGGGCGGCGTCACCGGCGTCGTGCTGGCCAATGGCGGCGTCGACGACGTGCTGCACGACACCTATTATGTCGTCGCACATTTCCACTATGTCCTGTCGCTGGGCGCGGTGTTCGGCCTGTTCGCGGGCTTCTATTACTGGTTCCCGAAAATGTCGGGCAAGATGTACAACGAGTTTCTCGGCCATCTGCATTTCTGGGTGTTCTTCGTCGGCGTGAACCTCCTGTTCTTCCCGATGCACTTCCTGGGCCTGTCGGGCATGCCGCGTCGCTATCCCGACTATCCGGCCGCGTTCGAAAAGTGGAACGAACTGGCCAGCCATGGCTATGAGATCATGGCCGTCGGCATGCTGATCTTCTTCGTCAACCTGATCTGGTCGCTCGCGGCCGGCAAGAAGGCGGTCGGCAATCCGTGGGGCGAAGGCGCGACGACGCTGGAATGGACCCTGTCCAGCCCGCCGCCCTACCACCAGTTCGAAACCCTGCCGGTGATCGACGACAATGGCCATCATTGATGGCATGATCGACTGACAAAGTCGGGGCGGACCGTTCGGGTTCGCCCCGATGGCATTTTGCTCCGTGCGCCGTGATGGATCGCGACGGGGCCGGAACATGACATGACAAGCGTGACTTTCGACCAAGCCCTTCTTCCTGCCCACTGGCGCGATTTCGTCGCGCTGACCAAGCCGCGCGTGATGACGCTGGTCGTGTTCACCGGCCTGTGCGGCCTGCTCGTGGCGCCGGGGCATATCCACCCGATCCTCGCCTTCACCGCGATATTGTGCATCGCCATCGGCGCGGGGGCCGCCGCGGCGCTCAACCAATGGTATGAAGCCGACATCGACGCGAAGATGAAGCGCACCGCCAACCGCCCGCTGCCCGCGGGCCGGATGGACCGGCAATCGGCGCTGCATTTCGGCGTGGGCCTCTCCTTCTTCTCGGTGATCCTGCTGGGCATGGCGACCAACTGGCTCGCCGCTGTGGTGCTGGCCGTCTCGATCCTCTTCTACGTCTTCATTTACACCATCTGGCTAAAGCCCCGGACGGCGCAGAATATCGTCATCGGCGGCGCGGCCGGGGCCTTCCCCCCGGTGATCGGCTGGGCGGCGGTAACGGGCGACATCAGCGCCCTGCCGGTCGCGCTGTTCATGCTGATCTTCTTCTGGACGCCGCCGCATTTCTGGGCGCTCGCGCTGTTCGTGAAGACCGATTATGCCGCCGCCGGCATCCCGATGCTCCCCGTCGTATCGGGCGAGGTCGTCACCCGCCGTCAGATCTGGGCCTATACCGCGATCATGGCGGTCGCCGCGATGGCGCCGGTGCTGCTGCAACTGACCGGCCTCGTCTATGGCGTCACCGCGCTGCTCGGCACCGCGTTCTTCGCCTTCTTCGCTTTCCAGGTCTATCGCCGCCGCGAAAGCGATCCAACGCGGATGCAGCCCGAACGACGGTTGTTCAAATATTCGATCCTCTATCTCTTCCTGCTGTTCGGGGCGGTGGTCGTCGACCGCTGGGTGCTCGCATGACGCCGGACGAGAATGAGAAGGTCCGGGCGCGTCAGAAGTCCCGCGCGCTGGTGATGGGCCTGCTGCTGGGCGCACTCGTGCTGCTCTTCTACGGCATCACCATCGCCAAGATGGGCGGCAACTGATGGCCAGCCTGCCGCCGTCCCCGTTCGATCTAGGTCGCCGCAACCGGCGGACGCTGGTTGCCATGGCGACCGTGGGCCTGGCGATGCTGGGGCTGGGCTTCGCCTCGGTCCCGCTCTACCGCATCTTCTGCGAACAGACCGGCTTTGGCGGCACGACCATGCGCGCCGACCCCAATGTGCAGGTGCGGCAAGCGACCGGCCACACCATGTCGATCCGTTTCGATTCCAACGTCCAGCCCGGCATGCCGTGGCAATTCTATCCCGAACATCGGACCGATACGGTCACGATCGGGCGCAAGGACATGGCGATCTTCATCGCCAAGAACATGTCGGACAAGCCGGTGACCGGCACGGCCAGCTTCAACGTCACGCCGACCCAGGCGGGCGCCTATTTCACCAAGATCCAGTGTTTCTGCTTCACCCAGCAAACGCTACAGCCCGGCCAGGAAGTCCGCATGCCGGTGCTCTATTTTGTCGATCCCAAGATTTTGCAGGACAGCGACAACAAGGACACGCAGCAAATTACCTTGAGCTATACCTTCTACCCTGTTGAGCAGGACAAGAAGCCAAGCTAAGGCAAGCATCAGATAACGCGAACCGCGAACAGGGAAGAGACGATGGCAGGCGCCAAGAACCACGATTATCATATCCTTCCGCCCAGCATCTGGCCGCTCTTCGGCTCCATGTCTTCGCTGGTCATGGCGTTTGGCGCGATCATGTGGATGCATCCCGACGCGCTGCCGGCCGGCGGCGGCTGGGTCTTCCTGCTCGGCATGGCCGGCCTGCTGTTCACCTTCTACAGTTGGTGGGCCAATGTGATCACCGAAGCCCATGCCGGCGACCATACGCCGGTGGTGCAGTTGCATCTGCGTTACGGCATGATCCTGTTCATCGCGTCCGAAGTCATGTTCTTCGTCGGTTGGTTCTGGGCCTTTTTCGACTTCTCGCTCTTCCCCAGCGCGCTCGCGCCGATCGAAGGGCTGTTCCCGTCCAAGGGCGTGGAGGTCATGAATGCGTTCGAACTGCCGCTGCTCAACACGCTGATCCTGCTCTGTTCGGGCACGACGATCACTTGGTCGCATCATGCGCTGATCCATGGCGATCGCGACGGCATGATCAAGGGTCTGTGGTGCACCATCATCCTGGGCGCGATCTTCTCCTGCGTGCAGGCCTATGAATATATGCACGCCCCGTTTGATTTCGGCGGCAATCCCTACAGCTCGGCCTTCTACATGGCGACCGGCTTCCATGGCTTCCACGTTTTGGTCGGCACCATCTTCCTGACCGTCAACCTGGTCCGCGCCTATAAGGGCCACTTCACCCCGCGCCAGCATTTCGGTTTCGAAGCGGCTGCCTGGTACTGGCATTTTGTCGACGTGGTGTGGCTGTTCCTCTTCGTCGCCATCTATGTCTGGGGCGGCTGGGGCGCGCCGATCCACGGCGGCTGAACGACCGTCAGTCACTGACAACAAGACGGCCGGAGCGATGCTCCGGCCGTTTTCTTTTGGCTCTTCGACCGCTATCAAGGACGTGTCATGACCGATCAGCCTCGCCCTGCCCGCATCCCCATCATCCCTACCATCATCGTCGCACTGGCGGTGCTGACGATGATCGGCCTAGGTATCTGGCAGTTCCAGCGCCGCGCGGAAAAGGAACAGGCGTTGGCGCTGGCCGCCGCCAATCCGGGTCTTCCCGCCGTGGCGTTCCCGGCCCTGCCGCCCGTCGCGCCCGACATCCTGTTCCGTCCCTCCTCCGTCCATTGCTTGCGCGTGATCGGCTGGCAGATAGAGGCGGGGCGCGCGGCGGATGGAACGACCGGCTATCGCCACATTGCGCAATGTTCGACCGGGGCGGAGGGGCCTGGCGCGCTGGTGGCGGTTGGTGTGGGGCAGAAGCCC
>JAVBXL010000015.1 GCA_030824575.1 bacterium
CTTCGCCGGGGAACCACATATTCAACCGGTCGCCTTGCTCCGCCCCCGCCGCGCCCACCAGTAGAAGGGCAGGCCGGCCGCCATCAGCAGGATGCTGGACCCGCTGGCCACCAGCCCCGCGCCCCACAGCGTCCACAGCGCATAGCCCAGCCCGATCGCCGCCGCCGGAACTGCCAGCCGGAAACGCAGGCTCGCCAGCGCGCATCCGACATAGAGCCATAGCGTCGCCGATGTCGCCAGCAGTGCCATCGCCGTGAACAGCGCCACCAGCCCCTGCAAGCTATTGGCGACCAGCAAAAGGCTGGCCAATATCGTGGACAGGATCAGCCCGCGCACCGGCGTCCCCTTGGCGTTGGTGCCCGCCAGCCAGCGCGGCAATTCGCCCGCCCGCGCCATCGCCAGCGGCACTTCCCCCTGCAACAATGTCCAGCCGTTGAGCGCGCCCAGGCAGCTCACCACCACGAAGATCGCGATATAGCGCGCCGGTCCGGCTGACCAGTAATGGCTGACGAACGCGGCGAAAGGCGACCCGGTCTGGGTTTCCGCCGCGGGGAGCGTGAGCGCTATGCCTGAACAGACCAGCAGGTAGATCAGCCCCGTCGCCGCCGTCCCGATCAGCGTCGCGCGCGGGATGGTGCGCGCGGGATCGCGCACCTTGTCGGCAGCGACGCTGGCGGATTCGAAGCCCAGCAGCGCCCATAACGTCAACGCCGCAGAGGCGGTGATCCCCGCACCGGTCAGTCCTTGCGCGGGGAAGGGTACAACCTGCGCTTCGCCGCTGCCCAGGATCAGCACCAGCAACACCATGACCACGATGATGGGGATCAGCTTGATGCCGGTGGTAGCGATCTGCGTCATGCCCGCCGCGCGCGCGCCGATCAGGTTGATGCCCGTCATCGCCCACAGGAAGGCGATCGACAGCAGCGCGCCCGCGCCCGGTTTCGCCAGTATCGGCAGCACGCTGCTCAAGTTCGCGGTCGCCGCCACCGCGATGGTGACGTTGGTGATGATGATCGACAGCCAGTATATCCAGCCGATCGCAAAGCCGGCGAGCGGCCCATAGGCGCGCGCGATCATCTGCGATGCGCTGGCGTCGGGCATGGCGACGGTCAGCCGCGCGATGACGAAGGCCAGCACCAGCGACCCGGCGATGGTGAACACCCACCCCGCCACCGCGTCCCATCCGAACGGCGCCAGCGCGGCGGGCAACAGGAACACGCCTGATCCGATCATATTGCCCATAACCAGCGCGATGCAGGCGGCCAGGCCGAGGGTTCGGGCGGATGAGGGCGACGACGGCGCGGCGATGTCGGGGGTTGGCATGGGCAGATGCTAACGAGGGTGGGGAGCGATGGCTAGGGATCGTTGCTGCACGGGAAGGGCGGGGTGAGTGGATGGATTGCGGACTATTTGCTTTGCGCCAGCCTTAACGCGGAAGGCGACGAAAAAATCCTGTCACCCCAGCGAAGGCTGGGGTCCCAGGCGACGGCGGGATACGTTTGAGTAAGTGCCAAGTTCACCGCTGCGCACCTTCGCATGAGCCCCAGCCTTCGCTGGGGTGACGGTAGTGGCACAGCAGTTTGCCGGTTATGCAACCTATCTGGTGAGCGTCCACCTTTGGTAGCTACCAGACCGATCCACAACGCCGACTTACGCTAACTGCAATCGCCTCGACCCGCATTGCATTTGCGAAACCACGCGCAAAAGCCCAGATGACCCTCGATGCTGCAACGCAGCAAAATCCATCTATCGAGGCTCTACGATGTTTTCCCTGATCTCGCTCTATTTCGCCTATCGCCGTGACGTCGTCACCGCCGAACGCTATATCGCCGGCCTCGCCAAGGCGCAGACGCCAATCAAGGACGACGTGACGCCGACCCCGGTCGAAGAACAGCTGCCACTCGCGGCCTAACGCAAAAAGGGCGACCGCACAGGCCGCCCTTCTTTCGCATGACGCCGGTCGTCGGATCAGGCCGCCAAGAACATGTCCGGGTCCAGCGCCATTAGCGCGTCGGCCCCGCCCTCGATCTTGCGACGCAGCGACCCTGCATCGGGCATGATCCGCTCTGCATAGAAGCGCGCCGTCACCAGCTTGGCTTCCAGAAACTTCGCGTCCCCTTCGCCCGCTTCCAACAGCGTCACCGCCGCCTTGCTCATGCGCAGCCACATCAGGCCGGTCGCCACGATCCCCATGATATGCATATAGTGATGCGCGCCGGCCCCGGCATGGTCGGGGTTCTTCATCGCGTTCTGCATCAGCCACATGGTCGCCGCGCCCAATTGGGCGCTCGCCTTTTCCAGCGCCTCGGCAAAGCCGCTCAGCTTCTCATGCCCCTTGGCGTCGGCCACTTCGTCCGCCACGATCTTCAGGAAGGCCTGGAGCGCCCGCCCGCCGTTCATCGGCAGCTTGCGACCGACCAGATCCATCGCCTGCACGCCATTGGTGCCTTCGTAGATCTGGGCGATGCGGGCGTCGCGCACATACTGTTCCACGCCATTTTCCCAGATATAGCCATGACCGCCGAACACCTGCTGGCAGGCGACCGCGACGTCGAAGCCCTTGTCAGTGCCGTATCCCTTGATGACCGGGGTCAGCAGGCTGATGAGGTCGTCGGCGGTCTGGCGCTCTTCTTCCGTGGCGGCATGATGCGAAAGGTCCACCTGCAACGCGCCCCACAGGATGAAGGCGCGCAGGCCTTCGGTAATCGCCTTGGCCTCCATCAGCATCCGGCGCACATCGGGATGGACGAACAGCGTGTCGGCCTTCTCGTTCGGTTCCTTGGGACCAGTCAGCGCGCGGCCCTGGCGGCGATCGCGGGCATAATGAACGGCGTTCTGGAACGCGATTTCCGCCTGGCCTAGCCCCTGTAGCCCCACGCCCAGCCGCGCCGCGTTCATCATGATGAACATCGCGGCCAGACCCTTATTCTCCTCGCCCACGATCCATCCGGTCGCGCCGTCATAATTCATGACGCACGTCGCATTGCCGTGAATGCCCATCTTATGTTCGATCGACCCGCACGACACCGCATTGCGATCGCCCACCGACCCGTCGTCGCCGACGAAATATTTGGGCACCACGAACAGCGAAATGCCCTTGCTGCCTTCGGGCGCGTCGGGCGTCTTGGCCAGGACGAGGTGGATGATATTTTCCGACAGGTCATGTTCGCCCGCCGAAATGAAGATCTTGGTGCCGGTGATGGAGTAGCTGCCGTCTGCCTGCGGCACCGCCTTGCTCTTGATAAGGCCCAGGTCCGTGCCACAATGCGGTTCAGTCAGGTTCATCGTGCCGGTCCATTCGCCTGACACCATCTTTGGAATATAGCGCTGCTGCAATTCGGCGCTGCCCTTGGCGATCAGCGCCGCAACCGCGCCGGCCGTCAGGCCGTGATACATTTCAAACGCCTGGTTGGCCGACAGCACATATTCGTCGACCGCCGTCGCCAGCACGCTGGGCAAGCCCTGGCCGCCGAATTCCGCCGGGCCGTGGATGGTGGTCCAACCGCCCGCGACGAACTGGTCGAACGCTGCCTTGAAGCCGGTCGGCGTCGTCACGCTGCCGTCGGGGTGCCGGGTGCAGCCTTCCTTGTCGCCGACCGCGTTCAGCGGGAACAGCACCTCGGCCGCCATCTTGCCGCCTTCGGTCAGGATCGCGTCGACCAGGTCGGGGGTGGCGTTTTCGAAGCCGGGCAGGTTGGCATAGCGCTCCAGCCCGACCACATGGTCCAGCACGAAACGGGTGTCGCGAACGGGGGCGGCATAGCTGGGCATGATCTTCTCCTGCGATATTTTTATGGGTAGGGTAGGGAATTAACGCTGTTCGATGGTGGCGACGAAGGCGTCCAGTTCGGCAATGGCGGCGTCTATATCCTCCTTCTGCCGGGTCAGGAGGTCGATGCGCGCCTTGCACTTGTCCACGGTGACGCGACGTTGGGCTTCATGCTCTTCGTCCGCATCATAAAGGTCGATCATCTCGCGAATCTCGACCAGGCTGAAACCCACGCGCTTGCCGCGCAAAATCCAGGCCAGCCGGGCGCGGTCGCGGCGCGAATAGATGCGGGAAAGGCCCTGCCGTTCCGGCGAGATCAGCCCCTCATCCTCATAAAAGCGCAGCGCGCGCGCGGTCACACCAAACTCTTCGGACAGGTCGGTGATGCTGTAGCTCTGCCGTTCGCTATGGTCGGGCAGTTCGATGCCGGCGATGCTGCTGCGCGTGTTCATGAGACAGGATGTAATCAAGCTTTACGTTTACGTCAAGGTGAGTGAAGGGACAGGTTGGACCTTTTGACCGGATGACAGAACGCCCCGTCGACGCTAGGGAAGCGCGATGATGGGGGCGATCAGACAATCGGAGAGGGCGCGCGGGCTGTTGACCGCACTGGCTTTGCTCGTCCTCGCCATCCAACTGCTGGCCCCGACCGGCTTCATGCCGGTGCGCACGGAAAGGGGCGTCATCGTCACGCTTTGCACCGGGCAGGGCGCGGTCAATGTCGTGGTCCCGCGCGGGGAAGCACCCGGCAAGCACGGCCAGCCGGACGATGGCATGACCGGCCAGCAACATTGCCCCTTCGCCGCCTCGGTCCAGCCGGTCGTACCGCCACTCATCGTCGCCGACCTGTTGCTCCCGGCCTGGCAGATCGCCTTCGGCCCGATCGCCTTCGCGCTCAAGACGGGCGTTATCGCGCGCCTCGCCGCGCCGCCGCCGCCATCATCGGGGCCGCCCAAGACTTTCTGATTTCCAACGCGCGCTCGCCGGTCAGGATGACGTGGTCCCGTGGAGGCGGGAACACGCAGATTCGATGAGCGCGATCGCGAATCCCTATTTTCAGAAAGTCGTTCCATGCGTCACACCCACGCCACGCGCAGCCTGCCGCTGTGTGCGCTCATCCTTGCCTTGTCCGCCGTTCCCGCCTTAGCCGAGGAGGTCGAGCAGAGTGCCATCATCGTCACCGCGAGTCCTGTCATCGAGGCCGCCGCCGCCCGCGTCCAGCGCACACCCGGCGGCGTCGATGTCGTCGCGGCCGATGAATTTGAAAACAAGCTCGCCGTCTCGCTGCGCGACGCGCTCGCCTTTTCGCCCGGCGTCTATAGCCAGCCCCGTTTCGGGCAGGAGGTGCGGATATCGATTCGCGGATCGGGGCTTTCTCGCGGCTTCCACATGCGCGGACTGACCCTCTTGCAGGATGGCATTCCGATCAACCTGGCCGACGATAATGGCGATTTCCAGGAACTCGACCCGCAGGTCTTCCAACATCTCGAAGTCTATCGTGGCGGCAATGCCCTGCGCTATGGCGGCTCCACCCTGGGCGGGGCGATCAACGCGGTCACCCCGACCGGCCGCAGCACGCCCGGCGCGGAAGTCCGCATCGATGGCGGCAGCTTCGACACGCTGCGCGGCAAGATCGCCTATGGCTATACTGACGATCATGGCGACGCCTATGCTGCGATCACCGCCGACCGATCCGACAGCGACCGCGTCCATGGCGACCGCAAGGCGCTGCGCTTCAACGGCAATGTGGGCGTGAAGCTGAGCGACCGGATCGAAACCCGCTTCTATGCCAGCGCCCAGACGATCCGTCAGAAGCTGGCCGGGGCGCTCAGCGAAAAGGATGTGCTGAATAACCCGCGCAAGGGCAATGTCGTTGGCGATCAGGCGCGCGACATCGATTCGTTCCGGCTCCAGAACCGCACCACCATCGATCTGGGGCAGGGCAGCCTGGCCTTTGGTCTGTTCTACAACGCCAAACAGCTTTTTCACCCGATCTTCCAGGTGATCGACCAGAAGTCGGAGGACCGGGGCGTCTTCGCCAGCCTCGATCTCGCAGGCGATCTGGGCGGGATGCCGGTCGAACTCACACTGGGCAGCCAAGCCCGCTTCGGCGAGGTGCAGGCGCGCCAGTTCGTCAATATCGGCGGTCGCAGCGGCGCGATCACCGCCAATGTCCGGCAAAAGGCGCAGACAATCAACAGCTATGGCGAAGCGCGGATCGCGCCGGTCGCCCATCTCTGGCTGATCGCCGGCGGCCTCTACAGCCACGGCGAGCGCAAGATCGACAATCGCGTCGCCCCCGCGCGCAGTGGGGAGGCGGATTTCGAAGCCTTCGCGCCCAAGATCGGCCTGCTCTACCAGCCGCTCGAAGCCATCCAACTCTACGCCAATTATAGCCGCTCGGTCGAAATGCCCGGCTTTGGCGAACTCAGCCAGACCCCGGCGGGCGGCGTCCCCGGCTTCACCCCCGTCGGCCTGCAAAAGGCTTGGACGGCGGAGATCGGCACACGCGGCCGGGCCGGTCCCGCCGCCTGGGACATCAGCCTTTATCGCGCCGACATACGCGGCGAGATGCTGCAATATAGCGTTGTCGCGGGCACCATTCCGGCCGCCACCTTCAACGCCGACCGCACCCGGCATCAGGGGCTGGAGGCCGGCCTCGACCTGACCGTGACGCCCTGGGCGACGTTGCGGCAGGTCTATCAATATAGCGACTTCCGTTTCCGCGACGACATCCAGTTCGGGGACAATCGCTTGCCGGTGATCCCGCGCCATGTCTATCGCGCGGAACTGAAACTGGGCACGGACCGCCTGTCGATCTCGCCGGCGGTCGAATGGCTGCCGCAGGGCGCCTGGGTCGATTACGCGAATACCAAGCGGGTAGGCGGCTATGCGATGCTGAACCTGAACGCGCAGGCGGAGCTACGCGATGGCGTCACCCTGTTCCTCGACGCCCGCAACCTGACGAAGAAGCGTGCGATCGGCGATATCAGCGCGCTCGTCCGCTATACGCCTGACAATGCCGCCACCGCCGCAGACGAAGGCAGTGTCGCCTTCTATCCTATCGAACGCCGTGCATTCTATGCCGGCGTCCGTGCGCGTTTCTGACGGGAGGCGGACGATGGAAGAACGGGCTTTCTATCGGGCGATGTGGCGCTGGCATTTCTATGCCGGACTGATCGTCCTGCCGATATTGGCGCTGATGGCGGTGACCGGCGCGCTGTATCTCTACAAACCGGAGGTGGAGGCTTTGCTTTACCCGGTGCGGATCACAGCGCCGCCAGATGCGCGGGCCTTACCGCCATCGCAAATCATTACGATATCGGAACGATCGTCAGGCGATCCGGTCACCCAACTGCTGATTCCGGCTGATCGGGCGGAAAGTTGGCGGGTCACGACCAAGAGTGCGGATGGCGTTTCAACTGTCCATTTCGTTGACGCGTTCGATGGTCGCATCCTGGGCACGATGCAGGGCGGGGGCGTCATGAAGACGATCAAGGACCTGCACAGCCTGGCGCTGACCGGCCCGGTCGGCAACCGGCTGGTGGAGGTGGTGGCGGGCTGGGCGATCATCCTGTGCGTCACCGGCCTCTATCTGCGCTGGCCCCGACGCGGCCAGCCGGCCCTGGCGATCCGGGGCCGGGCCGGGGGTCGGCTATTCTGGCGCGACCTGCATGGCACGCTGGGCTTCCTGTCGGCGGGCGTCATCCTGTTCCTGGCCGTCACCGGAATGCCCTGGACCGATGTCTGGGGCGGCGGGCTTCGATCGATCGTCGCCGCGAACGACTGGGGCCGCCCGAAAATGGCGGTCATCCCCTGGGCCGCCCCGGCCAGGGACGCGCTGCCCTGGACCCTGCGCGAAGGCGGCGGCGCGGCGGGCGCACCCGGCGACATCGGCCCGGACGCGGTCGCGCGCATCGCTGCCCGTCATGGCCTGGCGCGCGGCTATCAGATCATCCTGCCCGCCACCCCCGGCGCGCCCTATCTGATCGCGACCCTGGTCCAGCGCGCCGACGATGCCCGCGCCCTCACCATCGACGCGGCCAGCGGCGCGGTGGTGCAGGATATCGACTGGCGCATGTTCGGTCCGGGCGCCAAGGCGGTCGAATGGGGCATCGCCACCCATCAGGGCCAGCAATATGGGGAGGTCAACCGGCTGCTGATGCTGGCGGGCTGCCTTTGCCTGCTGGCGCTGTGCGTCACCGCGCCGATCCTGTGGTGGAAGCGGCGCAAGCATGGCCGGCTGCAACCGCCGCCGCTGTCCACGCCCGCCGCCCGGCGCATGGTCGCCGCGCTGATGCTGGGGCTTGGCATCCTCTTCCCGCTCACCGGCCTGTCGATGCTGGTTGCGCTGGCGGGGGAAGGACTGGCCTGGCGGATGCCAAGGGCCTGACCGCCATTTCTTTTCCGGTCCTGACGCACTATGGGCGATCGCATGATCCGCTTGTCCGGCCTGAAATTGCCCCTCGACCATCCGGCCGAGGCGATGCCCGCCGCCATCTGCGACCGCCTGGGCCTGGAGCCGCATGAACTGCGCGGCCACAGCCTGGTGCGGCGCGGCAACGACGCCCGCCGCCGCAGCGCGATCCTGCTGGTCTATACGCTCGACGTCGATGTGGTGGACGAAGCCGCCGTGCTGGCCCGCTTCGCCAACGATCATGACGTCCGCCCGACGCCCGACACCCGCTATACATTCGTCACCCATGCCCCCGACGGCTGGCAGGGCAAGCGCCCGGTCGTGATCGGCGCGGGGCCATGCGGCCTGTTCGCGGGCGTGATCCTGGCGCAGATGGGTTTCCGCCCGATCATCCTTGATCGCGGCAAGGTGGTGCGCGAACGGACCGAGGACACCTGGGGCCTGTGGCGCCGCGCCGAATTGAACCCCGACAGCAACGTCCAGTTCGGCGAGGGCGGCGCGGGCACCTTCTCCGACGGCAAGCTCTATTGCCGCGTCAAAGACCCGCGCTTCCTGGGCCGCAAGGTGCTGGAGGAATTCGTCGCCGCCGGCGCGCCCGACGACATCCTCTGGGAAGCGCATCCCCATATCGGCACCTTCCGCCTCGTCACCATGGTCGAATCGATGCGCCGCCAGATCGAGGCGCTGGGCGGCGAATATCGCTGGCAGCATCGCGTCGACGATCTGGTGCTGGAACGCACGGGCGAGGGCGAGCAACGCCTGCGCGGCCTCGTCCTCCACGACGGCAGCGTGATCGATACCGACCATGTCGTGCTGGCCGTCGGCCATAGCGCCCGGCCCACGTTCGAGATGCTGCACGGCCGCGGCGTCCATATCGAACCCAAGCCCTTTTCGATCGGCGTGCGGATCGAACATCCGCAAAGCTGGGTCGATCGGGCCCGCTATGGCCAATGCGCCGGCCATCCCGATCTGGGCGCGGCTTCCTACAGCCTGGCCCATCACTGCGCCAATGGCCGCACCGTTTACAGCTTCTGCATGTGTCCGGGTGGCCGCGTCGTTGCCGCCACCTCGGAAGAAGGGCGCGTCGTCACCAACGGCATGAGCCAATATAGCCGCGCGGAATTCAACGCCAATTCCGGCCTGGTCGTCGGCATCGATCCAGCGCGCGACTATCCTGACGGGCCGCTGGCCGGGATCGACCTGCAGCGCCATTGGGAATCGATGGCCTATGTCGCGGGCGGCGCCTCCTATTGGGCGCCCGGCCAGACGGTCGGCGACTTCCTTGCCCGCCGCCCCTCGACCCAGTTGGGCGATGTCGTGCCCTCCTACAAGCCGGGCGTGACCCCCACCGACCTGGCGCGCTGCCTGCCCGACTATGTGATCGAGGCCTTCCACGAAGCGCTGCCCGCTTTCGGCCGCCAGATCGCCCATTATGATCATCCCGACGCGGTGATGACGGGCGTGGAAACGCGCACATCCTCCCCCATCCGCATCACCCGCGGCCAGGATTTTCAGAGCCTCAATGTGGTGGGCCTCTACCCGGCAGGCGAGGGTGCAGGCTATGCCGGCGGCATCCTGTCCGCCGCGATCGACGGTATCAAGGTCGCCGAAGCGGTGGCGCGCACGCTGGTTTGATATCGGAGATATTGCGGGCATGAGCCGCGCCTGTCGGCCTGCGACAGTGTCGCGAGCCACGCCCACGGCATGAGGCCGCGTTTTCAGGTTAGCGGCAGATAAGCTATTTAGGTGGGTATATTTGGATGCCCGACAAGGACTCGAACCTTGATTGACGGAGTCAGAGTCCGCTCTCTTACCATTAGAGGATCGGGCATCAATCCCTAGCGCGCCGCGCTTGGGAGGCCGCAAATAAGCGCGGTTCTGGCTATGGTCAAGGGCTTTGTGAAACGGATCGACTTACTTTTTGACAGTCGGCTGTCCGAATTTTCCCCACAAAAAGAAAGCCCGCCGGGCGCATGATGCATCCGGCGGGCATAAGCTTCTCTCCCTTGCGGGAGCGAAGGGCATGGGAGCCAACATCCATATAGGAAGCGGCTCCCATGCTTTCAAAGGGCTTATTCGCCGTCGCTCTTCAGCAGGTAATCGCCCGCATCTGCGTCGGTGCCGTGGGTTTCGCCTTCGACAGCGGCCAATGGATCATTACCGATCGCCGCTTCCGGACCCTGTGCCAGTTCGGCTGCACGTTCAGCAGCGGCCGACTTGGGCGCGATCAGGTCCACCTGGCTGGTAGCGCGCAACGCGGCTCGCAGCGCAGCATCGCGGCTGGAAGCCGCCACACGAAGCCGGTTCATGCCCGCACCGGTGCCCGCCGGGATCAGGCGGCCGACGATGACATTTTCCTTCAGGCCGACCAGCGTGTCCTTCTTGCCCTGGACCGCCGCTTCCGTGAGGACGCGGGTGGTTTCCTGGAAGGACGCCGCCGAGATGAAGCTGCGGGTTTGCAGCGACGCCTTAGTGATGCCGAGCAGCACCGGCTTGCCAGCAGCGAACGCGAAGCCCGGCTGGAGCTTGGCGTTGATCTCGTCCATTTCCTCGCGGTCGATCTGCTCGCCCACCAACAGGGTGGTGTCGCCGGACTCGATGATCTCGACCTTTTGCAGCATCTGACGAACGATCGTTTCGATGTGCTTGTCGTTGATCTTCACACCCTGCAAGCGATAGACTTCCTGGATTTCGGCGACCAGATATTCGGCCAGCGGCTCGATACCCAGCACTTCCAGAATGTCGTGCGGATCGGGCGAACCGCCGATCAGATTGTCGCCGCGCTTGACGAAATCGCCTTCCTGAACGTCGATCACCTTGCTCTTGGGGATCAGATATTCGACCGGCTCGCCGCCATCTTCGGGATTGATGGCGATCTTACGCTTCGCCTTGTAATCCTTCAGGAACTGGACGCGGCCCGATACCTTGGCAATGATCGCATTGTCCTTGGGCTTGCGGGCTTCGAACAGTTCGGCAACGCGCGGCAGACCACCGGTGATGTCGCGGGTCTTGGCCGCTTCGCGGCTGACACGCGCCAGCACGTCACCGGCCTGCACCTGAGCGCCGTCATCGACCGACAGGGTCGCACCTACCGCCAGCATGTAGCGAGCGGCTTCACCGGACTGGTCGTCCAGCAGGGTGAGGCGCGGGCGAAGGTCTTCCTTGGTGCGGGCGGCACCACGATGTTCCGTCACGACGCGCTGGGCGATGCCGGTGGCTTCGTCGGTCTGCTCGGTCAGCGTCTTGCTGTCGATCAGGTCGACATATTTCACGATACCCGGCTTTTCCGTGATCACCGGCATGGTGAACGGATCCCACTCGGCGAAACGCTCGCCCTTCTTCACGGTGTCGCCATCTGCAAACAGGATGGTGGCGCCATAAGGCAGGCGATGGGTTTCGCGCTCGCGACCTTCGCTGTCGATGATTGCGATCTCGCCGTTACGGGCGAGCGACAGGCGACGGCCGAGCTTGTCGGTGATGGTCGGCATGTCACGCAGTTCGATCGTGCCGTCCGCCATCGATTCCAGGTTCGACGTTTCGTTGAAGTTCGCCGCGCCGCCGATGTGGAAGGTACGCATGGTCAGCTGCGTGCCCGGTTCACCGATGGACTGCGCCGCGATGACGCCAACCGCTTCACCGATATTCACTGGCGTACCGCGAGCGAGGTCACGGCCGTAGCATTTGCCGCAAACGCCCATCTTGCTTTCGCAGATCAGGGGTGAGCGGATCTTCACGGCCTGGGTGCCGATCGCTTCGATCTGGGCGATCATCGGTTCGTCCAGCAGGGTGCCGATCGGGATGACGATGCTGCCATCCTTGCTGTCGACAATGTCCTGCGCCGTGGTGCGGCCCAGGATGCGTTCGCCCAGCGAGGCGATGACGGAACCGCCCTGGACGATCGCCTTCATCTCCAGCGCCTTTTCGGTGCCGCAATCTTCCTCGACGATGGTGCAATCCTGCGACACATCGACCAGACGGCGGGTCAGGTAACCCGAGTTCGCCGTCTTGAGCGCCGTATCCGCCAGGCCCTTACGCGCGCCGTGGGTGGAGTTGAAATATTCAAGGACGGTCAGGCCTTCCTTGAAGTTCGAGATGATCGGCGTTTCGATGATCTCGCCCGACGGCTTGGCCATCAGGCCGCGCATACCGGCCAGCTGCTTCATCTGTGCCTGCGAACCACGCGCACCGGAATGTGCCATCATGTAGATCGAGTTGATCTGCGCGAGGCGACCGGTTGCGGGATCCTTGGGCTGGGCCTTGATCTCGTCCATCATGGCGTTCGCGACCTGGTCGCCGCAACGGCTCCAGGCGTCGATCACCTTGTTGTACTTTTCCTGCTGGGTGATCAGGCCGTCCTGATATTGCTGCTCATAGTCGGCCACCAGCGCCTTGGTTTCGGCGACGGTGCCTTCCTTCGAATCAGGAATGACCATGTCGTCCTTGCCGAACGAAATGCCCGCCTGGAACGCATGCTTGAAGCCCAGCGCCATGATGGCGTCGGCGAACAGCACCGTGTCCTTCTGGCCGGTGTGACGATAAACCTCATCGATCACGTCGCCGACGTCCTTCTTGGTCAGCAGGCGGTTGACGACGTCGAACGGAACCTTGTGGTTCTGCGGCAGGCATTCGCCCAGCAACATGCGACCCGGCGTCGTTTCATACCGCTTGAGGTAGCTGTTGCCCGCTTCATCGGTCTGCGGCACGCGGCTGATGATCTTGCTGTGCAGGGTCACCGCCTTGGCGAACAGCGCCTGATGGACTTCCGACATGTCGGACAGCAGCATGCCTTCGCCCGGCTCGCCTTCGCGCTCCATCGACAGATAATAGATGCCCAGCACCATGTCCTGCGACGGCACGATGATCGGCTTGCCGTTCGCGGGCGACAGGATGTTGTTGGTCGACATCATCAACACGCGCGCTTCCAGCTGGGCTTCCAAGCTCAGCGGAACGTGAACGGCCATCTGGTCGCCGTCAAAGTCGGCGTTGAAGGCCGAGCAGACCAGCGGGTGAAGCTGGATCGCCTTGCCCTCGATCAGCACGGGCTCGAACGCCTGGATACCCAGACGGTGCAACGTCGGCGCGCGGTTGAGCATCACGGGATGCTCGCGGATCACCTCGTCCAGGATATCCCAGACTTCCTTGCGTTCCTTTTCGACCCACTTCTTGGCCTGCTTAAGGGTCATGGACAGACCCTTGGCGTCCAGGCGGGCGTAGATGAACGGCTTGAACAGTTCGAGCGCCATCTTCTTGGGCAGGCCGCACTGATGCAGCTTCAATTCCGGCCCGGTCACAATGACCGAACGACCCGAATAGTCGACGCGCTTGCCCAGAAGGTTCTGGCGGAAGCGGCCCTGCTTGCCCTTGAGCATGTCGGACAGCGACTTGAGCGGACGCTTGTTCGCGCCGGTGATGACGCGGCCACGACGGCCATTGTCGAACAGCGCGTCGACCGCTTCCTGCAGCATGCGCTTTTCGTTGCGGACGATGATGTCCGGCGCGCGTAGTTCCATCAGGCGCTTCAAACGGTTGTTGCGGTTGATGACGCGACGATACAGGTCGTTCAGATCCGACGTCGCGAAACGACCGCCGTCCAGCGGCACCAGCGGGCGCAGTTCTGGCGGAATGACCGGTACGACGTCCAGGATCATCCATTCGGGGCGGTTGCCCGATTCCAGGAAGGATTCGACGACTTTCAGGCGCTTGATGATCTTCTTGGGCTTGAGTTCCGACTTGGTGACGGCCAGCTCGTCCAGCAGGATCTGCTTTTCGCCTTCCAGGTCGAGGTCCATCAGCATCTGCTTGACCGCTTCCGCGCCGATGCCGGCGGAGAAGGCGTCTTCGCCATACTGGTCCTGCGCGTCGAGCAGTTCGTCTTCGTTCAGCAGCTGATATTTGTCGAGGCTGGTCAGGCCCGGCTCGATGACGATATAGCTTTCGAAATACAGTACGCGCTCAAGCTGCTTGAGTTGCATGTCGAGCAGCAGGCCGATGCGCGAGGGCAGCGACTTCAGGAACCAGATATGCGCGACCGGGGCGGCCAGTTCGATATGGCCCATGCGCTCGCGGCGCACCTTGCTCACCGTGACTTCGACACCGCACTTTTCGCAGACGATGCCCTTATACTTCATGCGCTTATACTTGCCGCACAGGCACTCATAATCCTTGATCGGACCGAAGATGCGCGCGCAGAACAGGCCGTCACGCTCAGGCTTGAACGTGCGATAGTTGATGGTTTCGGGCTTCTTGATCTCGCCGAAGGACCAGGACCGGATGCGCTCTGGCGAGGCAAGGCCGATCTGGATCTGGTCGAAAGTCTCAGCCTTGACGACCGGGTTCGCGAAGTTGGTCAGTTCATTCATATTTTTAGTCCCTCTAGAGGGTAAATTTCCGGGCGAAGCAGGGGAGGGGCGCTGCCAAAGGCCGCGCCCCCATCCTTATTCCGCCGCCAGCGCGACGCCGTCTTCGTCAACGACCGGATCGGCCGTCGCGAGTTCGACGTTGAGGCCCAGCGAGCGCATTTCCTTGACCAGCACGTTGAAGCTCTCGGGAATGCCGGCCTCGAACGTGTCGTCACCCTTGACGATCGCCTCATAGACCTTGGTGCGGCCGACCACGTCGTCCGACTTCACCGTCAGCATTTCCTGCAACGTATAGGCCGCGCCATAGGCCTGGAGCGCCCAAACCTCCATTTCACCGAAGCGTTGGCCACCGAACTGCGCCTTACCACCCAGCGGCTGCTGCGTGACGAGGCTGTACGGCCCAATCGAGCGGGCATGGATCTTGTCGTCGACCAAGTGATGCAGCTTCAACATGTAGATGATGCCGACGGTCACCTTGCGGTCGAACCGATCGCCAGTGCGGCCGTCATACAGGTCAGACTGGCCCGAAGTGGCAAGGCCGGCCAGCGACAGCATCGCCGACACGTCTGCTTCACGCGCACCGTCAAACACCGGCGTCGCCATCGGGATACCCCGCTGGAGATGTTCGGCCAGATCGATGATCTGCTCTGGCGAGCGCGCCTCGATCTGTTCGGCATAGCGCGGACCATAAGAGGTCAGCAGCCGGTCCTTGACCGCGTCGGGCATGTCGCCCGCCGACGGGTTCGGATTGGCTTCACGCCAGTCTTCCAGCGCATGTTTGAGCTGCTGGCCAAGGCCACGGGCGGCCCAGCCCAGATGCGTTTCGAAGATCTGCCCGACGTTCATGCGCGATGGCACGCCCAGCGGGTTCAGCACGATATCGACATGGGTGCCGTCTTCCAGGAACGGCATGTCCTCCACGGGCAGGATGCGCGAAATGACGCCCTTGTTCCCGTGACGGCCAGCCATCTTGTCGCCCGGCTGCAGCTTGCGCTTCACCGCGACGAACACCTTGACCATCTTGAGCACGCCCGGCGGCAGCTCGTCGCCACGCTGCAGCTTGTCGACGCGATCCTCGAACTTGTCGACGATCGACTTGACCGCTTCGTCATACTGGCCCTTGATCGCTTCGATCTGGGCCTGGCGGCTGTCGTCCTCGACCGCGAACTTCCACCATTCGTGACGCTCGACTTCGGCCAGCAGGGCCTCGTCGATCACGACGCCCTTCTTGACGCCCTTTGGTGCCGCAGACGCCGTCTGGGTCAGCAGCATTTCGTGCAGACGGTTGAAGGTCGCCCGGTTGAGGATGGCGCGTTCGTCCTCGCGATCCTTGGCGAGGCGGTCGATTTCCTCCCGCTCGATCGCCATGGCGCGCTCGTCCTTGTCGATGCCGTGGCGGTTGAACACGCGCACTTCAACGACCGTACCGGCAACGCCCGGCGGCAGGCGCAGCGACGTGTCGCGCACGTCGGACGCCTTTTCACCGAAGATCGCGCGGAGCAGCTTTTCTTCCGGGGTCATCGGCGATTCACCCTTAGGGGTGATCTTGCCGACCAGGATGTCGCCCGGCTCCACTTCCGCGCCGATGTACACGATGCCCGCCTCGTCGAGGTTGCGCAGCGCTTCTTCACCGACATTGGGAATGTCGCGGGTGATGTCCTCTGGCCCCAGCTTGGTGTCGCGGGCCATGACCTCGAACTCCTCGATATGGATCGAGGTGAAGACGTCGTCCTTCACGATCCGCTCGGAGATCAGGATGGAGTCTTCGTAGTTGTAGCCGTTCCAGGGCATGAACGCGACGAGCGTGTTCCGGCCCAGCGCCAACTCGCCAAACTCGGTCGACGGGCCATCGGCGATGACGTCGCCGGCTTCGATCAGGTCGCCGACCTGCACCAGCGGACGCTGGTTGATGCAGGTGTCCTGGTTCGACCGCTGGAACTTCTGAAGCGTGTAGATGTCGACGCCCGACTGACCGGCTTCGATGTCGCCGGTAGCACGGATGACAATACGGGTCGCATCGACCTGATCGACGATACCCGCCCGCTTGGATGCGACGGCCGCGCCGGAGTCACGGGCGACCGTGCCTTCCATGCCGGTGCCCACGAAAGGCGCTTCGGCCTGAACCAAAGGCACCGCCTGACGCTGCATGTTCGATCCCATGAGGGCGCGGTTGGCGTCATCATTTTCCAGGAACGGAATGAGCGATGCGGCGACGGACACCAACTGCTTGGGGCTGACGTCCATCAGGGTGATGTGGTCGCGCGGCGCCATCAGGAATTCGCCGGCTTCGCGTGAGGAGATCAGATCCTCGACGAAATGACCGTCGGCATTCACTTCAGCGTTGGCCTGCGCGATCGTGTGCTTGGCCTCTTCCATTGCCGACAGGTACACGACGTCGTCGGTGACCTTGTTGTCCACGACCTTGCGGTACGGCGTTTCGATGAAGCCGTATTTGTTGACGCGGCTGAAGGTCGCGAGGCTGTTGATCAGACCGATGTTCGGGCCTTCCGGCGTTTCGATCGGGCAGATACGGCCATAATGGGTCGGGTGAACGTCGCGGACTTCGAAGCCTGCGCGCTCACGGGTAAGACCGCCCGGACCAAGCGCCGACACGCGGCGCTTGTGGGTGACTTCCGACAGCGGGTTGGTCTGATCCATGAACTGCGACAGCTGCGAGCTGCCGAAGAATTCACGCACGGCGGCCACGGCAGGCTTGGCGTTGATCAGGTCGTTGGGCATCACGGTCGATACATCGACGCTCGACATACGCTCCTTGACAGCGCGTTCCATGCGCAGCAGCCCGACGCGATACTGGTTCTCCAGCAATTCGCCAACCGAACGGACACGACGGTTGCCGAGGTTATCGATATCGTCGATTTCGCCCTTGCCGTCCTTCAGGTTCACCAGTTCCTTGACGACGGCCAGAATGTCCTCGACGCGCAGGGTGGTAACCGTGTCTTCGGCGTCCAGGTCGAGACGCATGTTCAGCTTCACGCGGCCAACGGCCGAGAGGTCGTAGCGCTCGGGATCGAAAAACAGGCCGGCGAACAGGGCTTCGGCGGTTTCCTTCGTCGGCGGTTCACCGGGGCGCATGACGCGGTAGATGTCGCTCAGCGCCTGGTCGCGGTCTTCGGCCTTGTCAGCCTTGAGCGTATTACGAATCCAGGGGCCGGTGCCGACATGGTCGATGTCGAGCAGTTCGAGACGGTCGATGCCCGCCTTGTCCAGCTTTTCCAGATTCTCAGGGCTGACTTCGTCGCCGGCCTCGATGTAGATTTCGCCGGTGCTCTCATTGATGAGGTCATAGGCGCTGTAGCGGCCATAGACTTCCTCGGTCGGGATCAGCAGCGTTTCCAGGCCGTCCTTTTCCGCCTTGTTGGCGGCGCGCGGCGAAATCTTGGTGCCAGCAGGGAAGATGGCTTCGCCTGTCTTAGCGTCCACGATGTCGAACGCAGGCTTCAGGCCGCGCCAGGCTTCGGCGAGATAGGGGATGACCCAGCCGCCTTCGCCGCGGACATAGGTCACCTTGTTGTAGAATTCGCCCAGGATATCCTCGGGCGTCAGGCCCAGCGCGAACAGCAGCGCCGTGACCGGCAGCTTGCGCTTGCGGTCGATACGGACGTTGACGATGTCCTTGGCGTCGAATTCGAAATCGAGCCACGAACCACGATAGGGAATGACGCGCGCGGCGAACAGATATTTGCCCGACGAGTGGGTCTTGCCACGGTCATGGTCGAACAGGACGCCCGGCGAACGGTGCATCTGGCTGACGATGACGCGCTCGGTGCCGTTGACGATGAAGGTGCCGTTGCCCGTCATCAGGGGCATGTCGCCCATGTAGACGTCCTGCTCCTTGATGTCCAAAACCGAACGGGTTTCGGTGTCCTGATCCACTTCGAACACGATCAGGCGCAGGGTAACGCGCATCGGCGCCGCATAGGTGATGCCGCGCTGACGGCATTCCTCGACGTCATATTTCGGGTCTTCCAACTCGTAATGGACGAAGTCCATTTCGGCGGTGCCGGCGAAATCGCGGATCGGGAACACGCTGCGCAGCGTCTTTTCCAGGCCCGACACATAGCCGATGGCGGGGTTCGAACGGAGGAACTGTTCATAGCTCTCCCGCTGGACCTCGATCAGGTTCGGCATCTGCACCACTTCGTGGATGTCGCCGAACACCTTCCTGATGCGCTTCTTCGCGCCGGTGTTGCTGATCGGGGGGAGAGCTTTGGTCGCCATGCGTTGTCCTTGCCTTCATTCGTCGCGTTTTTCCGCATCCCAGCGAAAACTCAGTCCATGCGCGATGGAATAGAGGGCGATTCGCACCCGCCATTCCACGCAAAAAAGTGCGGGCCGGGACTGTCCGATCCGCACTGTCAGCACCTGATGACCCGTCAGAAGTCGCCCAATTCCGCCAGCTTCGCGCGCAATTCGAAGCTGGACCCCGAGCGATCCGGGGGACGGCCCATCCCCCTACGCGCAGCGCATGGGACGACCGGATTGCCAGCCATATAGACGCCCGCTGGCGATTTGTGAAGGGGTGAAGGCAGTGTTCAAGGCGTCGCGTCGCCAGTCGCATTGGATGTGGCGCCAGCTGCTGCATTCAATGGCGCAGCAGGCGGCGCGATCTTCACCGTCTCAAACCGCTCCTTACGCCGCACACCGCTCAACCCGGGATCGGTGGGAGAGGGAATGGCCAAGGTCGGCACGCGCTGGCGCATGCATTCTCTCTTGGCGACGCGGGGCGTTTGGGTGCAATTCCACAGGGCGCGTTGCAATCCTGTCGCCGCATCGTGGATGTAGGAAAAACGCATGGTGGTGAGATCGGTCAGGGATAGCGGCAATTCCTTGGGCGCACTGCCCACCACCCATCCCATGATGCGGCATTGGCCGCGCCCGGCGCAAAAGGTCCGCGCCGTCGCCGGCCAACTGTCGGCGGCGCTGCCCCTTGGCAATTCGACCAGAAAACTTTGGCCGCCGATGATGGAAATCAGGCGCACGCCTGCGATCGTCTTGCCCAGCATGCCCATTTCGATGGATTGTTGAGGCCGCGCAGCCAACGCGGCCGCGGCTTCGGCGGTCATCACCGGTTGCGGTAGCGACAGCATGCCCGATCCGCCCTGATGCGCGGGTGACAGACGCGCTAGCTGGCCGATCAGCGGTTCTCCTGTGTCAATGGTCCGGCGAAAGGCGGGAGGCGTGCCCCACCAGCCGCGCCAGCGGAAGAACAGGTGCGTGCCGACCGCCCCGATCTTGTCCAGGCTGCTGCTCCAATAGGGCACGACCCAGTCGGTATGATAATGGGTCGCGTAGCCGACCGGCGTGTAGACCTTGCCCGCCAGCGCGGCGCGGGCGATGTCGCGCGCGCGGCCCCAAGCGGCTTCGCTGGGCGTGCGGGCCAGCGCCCCGTCGCAACTGAAGGTGAACTGGCATCCGGTACGCCGTTCCTGCCCCTGGAACACTACGCCGCACACCGTCTTGGGGAAGGCAGGATGCCGCACCCGGTTCAGCACCACCTGCGCCACCGCCTGTTCGCCCACGGCATCGTCACCCGCCTCGAAGATTTCGGCCGCCGCCAGACAGTCGGTCGCGCGGGCGAGGTCTGTTTCGGACCCGGCGAAGAGGAAAGGCCGGGCGGCGGGGTTGGGATCGCGCGAAAAGGGAATGGTCGCATTGAACGCGACCGCCTGGTCCCGCTCCAGCGCGAAGACCTGGACCGGCTCGACCGGCGGCGGGGGCGTGGCCGGCCGTCTCATCCGTGCGGCTTCCACCACGGCCATGCGGCGCGCCCCCGCTTCCGAAGACGCCCGCGTGTCCCAGGCGGCGACCAATGCAGGCAGGCCGGCGAACAGAAGCGCCCAGACCAGCCACATCAAAGGATGCGGCCGGGCCGAGGGAGATGATTCGGTCATGCCGGGCCTGCCGTTAACACCTTATTCGGGCAGGAAATCGGGGACCGACAGATAGCGTTCGCCGGTATCATAGTTGAAGCCCAGAACCCGGCTGCCTGCAGGGAGTTCCTTCAGCTTCTGCGCGATTGCCGCTAGCGTGCCGCCCGAAGAAATGCCGACCAGCATCCCTTCCTCGCTTGCGGAGCGGCGGGCATAGTCTTTGGCATCGGCCGGATCGACCTGGATCACGCCGTCCAGCAACTGGGTATGCAGGTTCGCCGGGATGAAGCCTGCGCCAATGCCCTGGATCGGGTGCGGGCCGGGCTGACCGCCGCTGATGACCGGGGACAGGGTCGGCTCGACGGCAAAGATCTTGATTGCGGGCCATGCCTTTTTCAGCACCTCGGCGACGCCGGTGATGTGGCCGCCGGTGCCCACGCCGGTAATCAGCGCATCGATCGGCGCATCGGCGAAATCGGCCAGGATTTCCTGCGCCGTGGTGCGGACATGCACGTCGATATTGGCGGGATTTTCGAACTGCTGCGGCATCCAGCTGCCTGGCGTCTGCGACACCAGTTCCAGCGCGCGTTCGATCGCGCCCTTCATCCCGTTCTCGCGCGGGGTCAGGTCGAAACTGGCGCCATAAGCCAGCATCAGGCGGCGGCGCTCGATGGACATGCTTTCAGGCATGACCAGCACCAGCTTGTAACCCTTCACCGCCGCGACCATGGCCAGGCCGACGCCGGTATTGCCCGACGTCGGCTCGATGATCGTACCGCCGGGCTGGAGTTCGCCGCTGGCCTCCGCCGCCTCGATCATGGCCAGCGCGATACGATCCTTGATAGACCCGCCGGGGTTGGATCGTTCCGACTTGATCCACACTTCTGCATCCCCGAACAGCCGGTTGATGCGGACATGCGGCGTGTTGCCGATGGTTTCGAGAATAGTGGCAGCTTTCATGGGGTTTTCTCCTGGCTGTTCTCTTCTCGCCCGATGTCGGGTGGATCGAAGCTTCGTGCAAGGCGCAATTCGGGAAAGAGTCGCGCCCAATAAAGGGTGATAAGGATAGCACCAACGCCGCCGCCGATCACCGCCGCGACCGGGCCGACCAGCGCGGCGAGAAAGCCGGATTCTGCCTCGCCCAGTTCGTTGGAGGCGGAAATGGTGAGCTGCGACAGGCTGGACACGCGCCCGCGCATAGCATCGGGCGTGTGCAACTGCACCAGCGACTGGCGCACGAACACCGACACCATGTCCGCGCTGCCCAGCACAACCAGCGCCGCGATGCCCACCTCGATCGCGATGCTGCGCGGCAGGAAAGCGGTGCAGCCGAAGGCGATCGTCGCGAGGCCGAACAGCATGACCGATCCCAGCATCTTGACCCCGACATTGGTCTTCATCGGGCGGAAGGAGAACCACAGCGCCGTCAGCCCGGCGCCGATGCCCGGCGCGGCGGCCAGATGGCCCAGGCCCGCCGACCCAACATGCAATATGTCGCGGGCATAGACCGGCAGCAGCGCGGTTGCGCCCGCCAGCAGCACCGCGAAGAGGTCCAGCGTGATCGTCGCGAGCACCAGCCGGTTCCCCCGGACATAGGCGAAGCCGTCGATCATCTGGCGGATGGGATGGCGGCTGGTGTCGCGCGGCGGTTGCGGCACGGGGCCGATCAGCATCATGGCGCCCAGCGCCACCCCAAACAGCGCCGACGCCAGCGCATAGGCGCCCCAAGGCGTGGCTGCATAGGCATAGCCGCCCAGCGCCGGCCCGGCGATCGATCCGGCCTGCCACACGACGCTGGAAATCGCGATGGCATTGGGCAGGACCGCGGGCGGCACCAGATTAGGGGCAAGCGCGCCATAAGCGGGACCATTGAAGGCGCGCGCCGTGCCGACAATGACGGCGATGCCCAAGATCAATGGCAGGCTGACCCAGCCCTCATAGGTCGCAAAGGCCAGCAATCCTGCCGCGATCGCCAAGAGCGCGAGTGTGATTCGGGAAATCCACCGCCGGTCATAATGGTCCGCGACCCAGCCAGTGACGGGAGTCAGAAAGAAAAGCGGCAGGAATTGCGCCAGGCCGATCAGGCCCAGTTGCGCTGCGGCCCCCGACGTCGTCATCGTCTCGCGCGCGATATTATAGGCTTGCCACCCCAATATGATCATCATGCCATATTGCGCCAGCACGGCACAGAGCCGCCCCACCAGATAGGCGCGGAAATTGCTGAAATGCAGGGGGTGGCGGGGGGAGGGGGCAGCCGTCATGGCGACGGCTTTAGCGGCGCTTATGTTGCCGAAGCAACAGGCGCGCGACCCACCATGCAACAAGATTTGCTTTACGACCTATGAGCGGGGAGGGCGGCGATCCATCCTGCCCGCCCCATACGGCCGATCAGCGCTTCAACAGCACGCCGCTGACCGATCCGTTACGCACGGAACAGACGAAAGGCACGGTGCCGCCATCGGCAAAGCCGATCTCGCCCTCCACCTCCCACCCGGTCGCCATGGTGCTGGCGCGGGGGCGGCCGATCAGCTTGCCGTCGGGACCGGCCTGGTAGAGCGCCTTGGCCGCGCATGCGTCGCGCGCGGCGGCGGCCGATGCGATCGGGCCATAGCCGGGCGAGGCATAAGGCGCGCGCCGGGCGTCGCGTTCGGCCTGCCGATCGCGCGCGATGTCGCTGGCGATCGCAGCGCCGATCACCTGATGCGGATCGATCGTCTGGGCGTGGAGCGGACTGGCCGCGACCAGCGCTACTATTGTCCAACTCGCTGTCTTTTGCATGGCGCGCCGCCTCCCAGCCGGCGCATCATCATAGCCTATTTGAACAGGCTTCCCAATATGCCGCGCACCAGCTTGCCCGCGATCCCGCCGGAAGAGGACCTGCGGCTCGATCCGCCGAATACCGCGCGGCCCAGTTCGTTGGCGACCTGCCGGCCGACCGAAGATCCCGCCGCCCGCGTGGCCGACTGGATCGCCTTGTCGATCGCGCTGGGCTTGGCTGCTTCCCGCGCCTCCACCGTCGCGCGCCGGGCCTGCTCCTTCAATTCCGCCTCGCGCTGCTTAGCCTCTACCTTGGCCTGAGCGGCAGCGGTCTTGTCGGCTTCCGCCTGCGCCTTTTGCGCCTGTGCCGCCGCCGCGGCGGCCTGCCCGCGCGCCGCCAATATCTCTTCGGCCGATTCCCGATCGACCGCATCGTCATATTTGCCCGCGACCGGGGAGATCGACTGGATGATCGCCCGTTCCTTGGCATCGAGCGGCCCCAGCCGTGATCGTGGCGGGGCGATCAGCGTGCGCTGCACGATTCCGGGCGACCCATCCTCCTGCAACAACGACACCAGCGCTTCGCCGACCTTCAACTGCGTGATCGCCGTCTCAACGTCCAGATCGGGATTGATGCGGAAGGTTTCCGCTGCGGCCTTGATCGCCCGCTGGTCGCGCGGGGTGAAGGCGCGCAGGGCGTGCTGTACCCGGTTGCCCAGTTGCCCCGCCACATCTTCGGGAATGTCAATCGGGTTCTGCGTGACGAAATAGACGCCCACGCCCTTGGATCGGATCAGGCGCACCACCTGTTCGATCTTGTCGGTCAGCGCCTTGGGCGCGTCGTCGAACAGCAGATGCGCCTCGTCGAAGAAGAAGACCAGCTTGGGTTTGTCCGGGTCGCCTACTTCGGGGAGCGTCTCGAACAGTTCGGACAGCAGCCATAGCAGGAATGTCGCGTAGAGTTTCGGGCTCTGCATGAGCTTGTCGGCGGCCAGCACGTTGACATAGCCGCGCCCCTTCTCGTCCACCTGCAACATGTCATGGATGTCGAGCGCCGGTTCGCCGAAGAAATGATCGCCGCCCTGGGATTCCAGTTGCAGCAACTGCCGCTGGATCGCGCCGACGCTGGCTTTGGTGACATTGCCGTAACGGGCGGACAGCGTGTCGGCATTTTCCGCGCAATAGGCCAGCATCGCCTGCAAATCGCCCAGGTCGAGCAGCAGCAGTCCTTCCTCGTCTGCATATTTGAAGGCGATGGTCAGCACGCCTTCCTGCGTTTCGTTGAGGCCCATCAGGCGCGCGAGCAGCAACGGCCCCATTTCGCTGACGGTGGTGCGGATCGGATGGCCCTGCTGCCCATACAGATCCCAGAAGATGGCCGGATTGTCGGCATAGCTGTAATCGGCGATGCCCACTTCGGCAGCGCGCGCCACCAGCTTGTCGGCATTTTTGGCGGTGGGCGATCCGGCCATGGCAATGCCGGCCAGGTCGCCCTTCACATCGGCCATGAACACCGGCACGCCGAGCGCGGAAAAGCTTTCGGCGATTCCTTGCAGGGTGACGGTCTTGCCGGTGCCGGTGGCGCCTGCGATCAATCCATGGCGGTTCGCGCGGCGCAGGTTCAGCATCTGCGGAACGCCCCCGTCCTTGTCCGGTGCGCCAAACCCGATGAAGATACCGTCGCTCATCTGAAATCCCCGAAAAAGAAAACCCGCTCGCCCCGGACCTGTCGAACAATGTCAACAGGTCCGGCCCGAACGGGTTTGAATTGGCTATCCCAACTCTAACGAGCCGGCCGCCATCGGCAAGTGCCGCTTACTTGTCGCGCAGGCGGATCGGCAGGAAGATGGCAGGCTGGCCGCGACGCAGCACCTGCAACAGGATGGCTGCGCGACCCTGGGCTGCGACGGCCTTCGCCTGCGCGTCCAGTTCCGCCTGGCTTGCGATCGGCCGGTTGTTGGCGCTGATGATCACGTCGCCGCGACGCAGGCCCTTGGTGCCCGCATCGGTCGATCCGTCGACAGCGGTGATGACCACGCCCTTCGTATCGGCGGCGATGCCCAACTGGCGGATGATGCCGGGCGTCAGCGGGATCGCCGAAATGCCCAGCGCCTGTTGGGTCGCCTGACCCGGATTCTGGTCCTGCTGGCTGAAATCCTCGTCGCCTTGCGGCTGAGCAAAGTTGTTCAGTTCGTCTTCGGACGGGCGCTCCCCGACGATGGCGGTGACCGTTTGACGCTGGCCGTTACGGATCAGGACGATCGGCACGCGCGCGCCAATATCCTGATTGGCGACGATCGAGGAGAGATTCTGATCCGCGGTCACTTCCTGGCCGGCAACGCTGACGATCACGTCGCCCGCCTTGATCCCGGCCTTTTCAGCGCCCTTGCCCGGTTCGACACCCTGCACGAACTCGCCGCGATTCTTGGCAAGGCCAAGCGAATCGGCCAGGTCTTCACCCAGCGGGCTGATCTGCACGCCCAGATAGCCGCGCTTGATCGCCTGACCCTTACGCAGCGTATCAACGATCGGCGCCGCCTGTTCGGACGGGATGGCGAAGCCGATGCCGACATTGCCGCCCGACGGCGACAGGATCTGGCTGTTGATGCCGATGACATTGCCGCGCATGTCGAACATCGGGCCACCGGAGTTGCCCTGGTTGATCGACGCATCGGTCTGGATGAACTTGTCATAGCCCGACGTGCCGCCGGTATTGCGGTGCAGGGCGGAGATGATGCCCGCCGTCACCGTGCCCGACAGGGCGAAAGGGTTGCCGATCGCGACGACCCAGTCGCCCACGCGCGCCTTCGTGCTGTCGCCGAACTTGACGAAGGGCAGCGGCCTGGGCGACTCGATCTTCAGCACCGCCAGGTCGGTCGCGGCATCGCGGCCGATCAGCTTGGCGGGAAATTCCTGCTTGTCGGTCATCGTAACGGTGATTGAATCGACGCTCGCGCCCTCTGCACCAGCCGACACCACATGGTTGTTGGTGACGATATAGCCGTCGGCGGAGATCAGGAAGCCCGATCCCAGCGACTGGGCCTGGCGCGTCTGCGGCTGCGCGCCGCCCTGCTGGCCCTGGCCGAACAATTCGCCAAAAGGCGTGCCGGCGAAGGGGTTCTGCACCTTCACCCGCTGCTTGGTGGAGATATTGACGACGGCGGGTTGCAGCTTCTCGACCATGTCGGCGAGGCTGGCCGGCGCGCCCGCGGGGGCTGCTGCCGTCAGGCCTTCATTCTGCGCGGTCTGCGCCCCGACATTGGAACTGGTCGTGACCGCGATGGCGGTGCCGCCGAGCAGCAGGGCGCCGGTGATGGCATAAGCGTAACGCACTCGTGACGGTCCTCTTCAAAGCTTCAGGGGTAAGGAAGGCGGGACTTTTAGGAAGCCTTCAGATGCTCCGCCTTGCCTTAACCCTCATTGAATGACGCTGGTTCCGTAATGATCCCCGTGGACATCATGACGAAAGTTTAACGTCGTCCCTGAAATTGCCGCAGGAATTCATTGTCCGGCGACAGGATGATATTGGTCTGGCCCGGCCGATCGGGCGCGAAGGTGTAGCGATAGCTCTGCATCCCCCGATAGAAATCGTAGAAGGAGGGGTCTTTGCCGAAGCTTTCGGCATAGATGCGCGCGGCGTTGGCGTCGGCTTCCGCGCGGATGATCTGCGCCTGCTTGGCGCCTTGCGCTTCGATCGTCAGCGCTTCCTGTTTCCGGGCCGTGCTCATACGATTGAAGGCGCTTTCCAGCGGCGTGCCGTCGGGCAGGTCGGCGCGCTTGATCCGCACGTCCACGATCTCCGCGCCATATTGGCGCGCGACCCGGTCCAGCCCCGCCTCGATATTCTGCATCACCTGGCCGCGTTCGGGGCTGAGCAGCGCGGCGAAAGGCCGCTTGCCCAGTTCGTTGCGCAGCGCGGAACCCAGGATCGGGCGGAGTGCTTCGCCCACGCGCTCCTCATTGCCCGCCGCGATGTACATGCGCAGCGGATCGACGATGCGATAGCGGGCGAAGGCATCGACCTGCAGGCGCAACTGGTCGGTCGACAGCACCTGCTGACGCTCCATCTCGACCGACAGGACACGCTTGTCGATCCAGACGATCTGGTCGACGAACGGCCAGCGCCAGATGATGCCGGCCCCGGTGTTGCCGAAACTTTCGTTGGGGCGATAGCGGTTGATGATCGCCTTTGGATCGCCGAAACGGACGACCACGCCCTGCTTGGTTTCGGGCACGATCGCCACGGTGCTGCCGATCATGATCAGCAGCGCAAGCAGTATCAGTGCAAGGGCGACGGGATGGCGGAAGATTCCGGGCATCACTGGCCTCCCGTGCTGGGGGCGTCTGGGGCAGGGGTCGCCTGCGCACGGCGCTTGATTTCGGGCAGCGGAAGATAGGGCGTCACATTGCCTCCCTCGACGATGGTCTTGTCGACGTTCGACAGCACGCTCTCCATGGTTTCATAATACATGCGGCGGCGGGTCACGTCGGGCGACAGTCTATATTGCTCATAGACCTTGTCGAAGGCCGCGGCCTCACCCTGCGCCTTGGCGGTGACCTGCTGTGCGGCGGCCCGCGCCTGATTGAGGTAGGTCTGCGCCGTCTGTTGTGCGGCTGACACCGCCTTGAACGCGTCGTTGACGGCAGCCGGCGGGTCGGCCTGCTTGATCGCGACGCCCTGGATGCGAATGCCCGACTTATAGCCGTCCAATATCTCCTGCATCCGCAATTCGACCTGTTGTTCGATCGCGGTGCGTCCGGCGCCCAGCGCATCGTCCAGGCTGACGCTGGCGAGCACGGCGCGCATCGCGCTTTCGGCGACCTCGCGCACGCTGGCGTCCGGGTCCGATAGCTGGAACAGATAGAGTTCTGGATTGCGGATGTTCCAGCGCACCGAATAAGCGAGGTCGATGATATTCTGATCGCCGGTCAGCACCAGATTTTCGCTCTCCGCGCTGGCGGAGCCGACATCGATGGTGCGGATTTCCTCGACATCGACCGTGGCCACCGCTTCGAACGGGGCGGGCAGGGTCAGGCTGATGCCCGGCGTCAGGGTCCGGCTATATTTGCCGAGCAGGGTGACGACGCCGCGCTCCTGCGGGCCGACGCGATGGAAACTGGTCAGGACCAGCCACAATATCACTACCAGGGCGATGGCGATGGGCCAGAGCGCCTTGCCCGACGCGCGCGGGGGAAGCCCGCCAAAGCCACCGCCATTGCCGCCGCCGCCCTGACCGAAGCTTTCGCGGCCGCGACGCAGCAGTTCTTCGATGGCCGATGGCCCCTTCTGGCCGCCGGACGGTCTGCCCGGCTGGGTCCACGGGTTGCGAGGGCCGCCGTCGCCGCCACCCTTCTGTCCGTCCCCTTCGGGTCCGTCATTCTTGCCGCCCCAGGGGCCTTGGACCATCGCTGCGATCGCGGGCATCCACCCGAACATTCTTCTCATGCCACCTTCTATAGGAAGGCTCTTCGCCGAAAAACAGTGCAAATGCCCTCGATTATTTCCTACAGGGCATCGCCATGACCGATCTTGCCGATTTCACCGCCCGTCTGACCGCCCTTACCGATGGCCGCGCCAGCGCGCCGCGGCTCAAGGAAGGGGTGATGACCATCGCCCTCGACGTAGGCGGACTGGACCCCGACCGGCGCGAAGGGCTGACCGCCGCTATCCGCGAAGGCGCGCTGACCGTGCCCGGCGTCGCCGACGTCCGCATCGCCATGACCGCGGAGCGTAAGCCCGAAGAAGCTGTGGCCGCCCCGACACTCCCCCCCAAAGCGCCGCTGCGCATCCTGGCCGTTGCGTCGGGCAAGGGCGGGGTGGGCAAATCGACCTTGTCGGCCAATCTCGCCGTCGCGCTGCACCGGCTGGGGCTGAAGGTCGGGCTGGTCGACGCCGATATCTACGGTCCGTCGCAGGCACGGCTGATGGGGAGCGAGGATCAAAAGCCCCAGGCCCGCGACAAGAAGCTGATCCCGGTCACCGGCACGCTGGGCATCCCGATGCTGTCGATGGCGCATCTGGTGGAACCGGGCAAGGCGTTGGCCTGGCGCGGACCGATGGTGGGCAATGCACTTACGCAGCTGATCGACGCAGAATGGGGCGACACCGAATTGCTGGTGGTCGACATGCCACCTGGCACCGGCGACATTCAGTTGACCATGGTGCAGAAGCACAAGCCCGCTGGTGCTGTGATCGTGTCCACGCCGCAGGATCTGGCGCTGATCGACGCTACCCGCGCGGTCAGCCTGTTCCATCAGGCCGGTGTCCCGATGGTCGGGCTGGTCGAGAATATGGCTGGTTATGCCTGCCCGCATTGCGGCGAACTGTCCGATCCCTTCGGCCATGGCGGGGCGGAAAGCAAAGCGGGCGACCTGTCCATGCCCTTCCTGGGCCGTATCCCGCTGGCGATAGACATCCGCAGCCGCTCCGACGCAGGCGATCCGCCGGCGGCCGGCGAGGGCGTTCATGCCGATGCCTTCCACGCCATTGCGCGCAAGGTCGCCGACTGGCTCAAGGCATCAGCCTGATTACAGCATCAGGTGCAGATACTGGCTGAAACCGTTCGGTTCATAATCGCCGAATGCGTCGCCGTCGATGAAGCCATGGGCGCGATACAGCGCCAGCGCGGGTTCGAAGGCGGCGCCGCAACCGGTTTCCAGGCTCAGCCGCGCCATGCCGTGGTCGCGCGCGACCGTGACGATGTGCCGCAGCAGCGCGCCGGCCACGCCCTTGCGCAGATGGTCGGGATGGGTCCGCATCGACTTGATCTCCCCCTGATCGGCCGACAGCGTCCGCAGCGCGCCGACCCCGGCGACCGCCGCGCCGTCCCATAAGGTCCACACGCTGATATCGGCGGTTTGCAAGCCTGACAGGTCAAGCGCGAACACGGCGTCGGGTGGGCTGTCAGCCTGCATCCCGGCCAGGTGGAGCGCCAGCAGCGCGCGCGTCTGCGGATCGGTCAGGTTGTCGGGGCGGATATCGAACATGGCCTGATCCTTATATCGGGGACGCGATGAAAGGAACGTCTTGCGTTCGCCTGCGTCCTCCCCATCTCGGTCGCAAAGGAAATACGCCATGCCGCTTACCGCCCCGCAGGACATCGCCGCGTTGCTGTCCGAAACCCGCACGATCGCGCTGGTCGGCATTTCCGATCGCCCGGACCGCCCCAGCTACGGCGTCATGAAGTTCCTCCAGAGCCATGGCTATCGCGTCCTGCCGGTCAATCCGCAGATTGCGGGCGAACATGTCCATGGCGAATTTGTCTGGGGGCGATTGTCCGACATCGGCGTGCCGATCGACATGGTGGACATTTTCCGCCGCAGCGAAGCCGCGGGGGAGGCTGTGGACGACGCTATCGCCGCCGGGGCCAAGGCGGTATGGATGCAGCTGGGCGTCGTCAACGAAGCGGCGGCCGCCCGCGCCGAAGCGGCCGGGTTGAGGGTGGTGATGGACCGTTGTCCCGCGATCGACATTCCGCGGCTAGGCGTTCCGCCGATCCTATCCGAATAGCCCTAGGCAGGGCAGGCCTGGGCCTCTATCAGGCAAGGCATGGCGCGAAACCCGCGGAAGCAATCCGGTAAATATCAGGGCATCAACCGGCGCACGCTGCTGGTCGGCGGCGGCGCAGCGGCAGGCTTGCTGGTCGCTTGGGGCGTCTGGCCGCGCAGCTACCAGCCTAATCTCAATGCCGGTCCCGGCGAAACCATCGTCAACGCCTTCCTGAAGATCGACGCATCTGGCCAGATCATTGTCGTCGTGCCGCAGACTGAAATGGGGCAGGGCGTTACCACCATCCTGCCGCAGATATTGGCCGACGAACTGGGCGCGGACTGGCGCACGGTGGCGGTGCAGAGCGCGCCGATCAGCCCGCTCTACGCCAACACGCTGCTGGCACGCGAATGGCTGGCGAGCGACTGGACGCGATTGCTGGGCGATGCCGGCGACTGGGCGATCGGCCAATATGCGACGCGCGGCGCGCTGATGCTGACCGGCGGCGGCACGTCCGTCCCGATGTTCCGCGACGCCTATCGCGATGCTGGTGCGGCAGCGCGCGTGCTGTTGTGCAAGGCGGCGGCGGCGCGCTGGGCCATTCCCTGGGAAAGCTGCGACATTCAGGAAGGCATCATCTCCGATGGTGGTGCCCACCGTATGAAGATCGGCGATGTGGTCGCCGATGCCGCCCGGTTCGACCTGCCCGATATACTGCCCTATCGCCAGGGACAGGATGGTCGCCTGTCGGGGCAGGATCTGCCGCGCCTCGATACGCCGTCCAAGATCGACGGCAGCCATAATTTCACTGCCGACATTCGTCTGCCCGACATGGTCTATGCCTCGATCCGGCAGGGGCCGATCGGCGACGCCATGCTGGCCGGACTGGACGAACGCGCCGCTGGCAGCGTTATCGGCCTCCTCAAGCTCGTGCGGCAGGAACGCTGGGTGGCCGCAGTCGCCAGCAACTGGTGGGCCGCGAACAAGGCGCTCGACCTGGCCGATCCGGTCTTCACCCTGCGCGGCGTGCCGGTCAGCAGCGGTGGCATAGACGACGCATTGGAGGAGGCATTTTCGGGTTCGGCTGGCCGCCGCCTCTACGCCCAGGGCGATCTTGGCCCGGTGTTCGAGGGGGCGACCATCCTCGCCAGCGAATATCAGGTCGATGCCGGGTTGCATCTGGCGTTAGAGTCCCTGTGCGCCACCGCCCGCGTCACCGATGCCGGCGCGGAAATCTGGATGGCGACGCAGGCGCCGGGCCTGGCCCGCGTGGCGATCGCTGATGCGCTGGGCCTGCCGGAACGGACGGTGACGCTCTATCCGCTCCATGCCGGCGGGTCGTTCGGGCGGGCGATGGACTGGGACGCAGGCGTGCAGGCGGCTTTGCTGGCGCGCGACATGGGGCGGCCGGTGCAACTGCTCTGGTCGCGGCTGGAGGATGTGGTGCAGGATCGACCCAGCGCCCCCGCCCATGCCCGCATGGCGGCCAAGCTCGGCCGCAACGGCGCGATCGAGGGCTGGCTGGCGAAGGTCGCCGCACCCTGCGCGCTGACGCAGACATGGGCGCGGATCGCCGACGGCGCATTGCCGCACGCCGCGGCAGCGGATGCGGCGGACAAGGCGACCCGGCTGGCCGTCGCCGGCATGGTGCCGCCCTATGCCATTCCCCACTGGGCGGTCGATCATTTCCCGACCGATGTGGGCCTGCCGCTCGGCTTCATGCGCGGCAATGCGCATCTATACGGGGCTTTCTTCACTGAGAGTTTCATCGATGAACTGGCGCATCTGTCGGGGATTGAGGCCATGTCCTTCCGTATCCAGATGCTCGGCGGCAATCCGCGCCTCGCCCATTGCCTCTCGACCGCGGCGTCGATGGGCGGCTGGCAAGGCGGCATAGCGGGCAGCGGGCAAGGGATTGCGGCCCATATGATGGACGGTACCTATGCCGCGATCATGGTCGAAGCGGCGATGAACGGCGACAAGCTGAGCGTCAGCCGCATCGTCGCTGCGGTCGATGCGGGCGATCAGGTCAATCCCGACATCGCCCGCCAGCAGATCGAAAGCGGGCTGGTCTATGGTCTGGCCTATGCCATGGGTGCCTCCGTCCCCTATGAACGCGGCCTGCCCACCCGCGCTATTCTCGGCCGCATGAACCTGCCGCGCCTCGCCGACATCGGCGAAGTCACGGTGGAACTGATGCGCAGCACTGCCGATCCCGCTGGCGTCAGCGATCTGGTTGCCCCGCTCGTCGCCCCCGCCATCGCCAACGCCCTGTACACATGGACAGGTCAGCGCATGCGCAGCCTGCCGCTAGTGGGAGCCGCATGAACCAGCCCGCCAATCATCCCGCCATCCCCACGCCCAAAGTGGGCGTCCTCCTCATCAATCTGGGTACGCCAGACGCGCCCGATCCAAAATCGGTGCGCCGTTATCTGGCGGAATTTCTGTCCGACCGGCGCGTGGTGGAAATCCCGCAATTGCTCTGGCAGCCGATCCTGCGCGGGGTGATCCTGACCACCCGTCCGAAGAAATCCGCCCATGCCTATCAGCAGGTATGGACGGCGGAGGGGTCGCCGCTCGCGGTCCATACCCGCGCTGCGGCTCACGCCCTGCAACAGGCGATGGGGGAAGGGGTGGTCGTCGAATGGGCGATGCGCTACGGCAATCCCTCCATTGCGGAAAAGCTGGTGGCGATGAAGGCGCGGGGTTGCGAGCGTATCCTGCTCGCGCCGCTCTATCCGCAATATAGCGCCGCCACCACCGCAACCGCCAATGACGCCGCCTTCGCCGCGCTGGCTGCAATGCGCTGGCAGCCCGCGATCCGCACCCTGCCGCCCTATCATGACGATCCGGCCTATATCGCCGCACTCAAGGCGTCGATCGACCGGCATGTTGCGGCGCTAGACTTCGTGCCCGACGCGCTGCTGGCCAGTTTCCACGGCATGCCCGAACGCACGCTGCATCTGGGCGATCCCTATCATTGCCAGTCGGTCAAGACCGTCCGTCTGCTGCGTGAAGCGCTGTCTCTTAAAAACCCCCCGCTACCTGTCCATATGAGCTTCCAGTCGCGGTTCGGCCGCGCCAAATGGCTCGAACCGGAAACCGAAGCGACGCTCGCCAAATTGGTGAAAGAAGGTGTCCGCAATATTGCTGTAGTCACGCCAGGATTCTCGGCGGATTGCCTTGAAACCCTAGAGGAAATCGCCCTGCGTGCGAAAGATGTTTTTTTGGCCCAAGGTGGCGAGAAATTTGCCCTTTTGCCCTGTCTAAACGCATCGACGGAAGCTATCACTTTGTACCAGAGGCTTGTGAGCCGCGAACTTTCGGGTTGGATCAACTGACCCGTTGCAGGAAGAGGATACGCATATGTCGAGAGTAGCGATCGTGACCGGCGGAACGCGAGGCATAGGCGAGGCGATCAGTCTGGCATTGCAGGAAATGGGCTATACCGTCGCCGCCAACTATGGTGGCAATGAGGAGAAGGCGAAGGCCTTCACCGACAAGACCGGCATCGCGACCTTCAAATGGGACGTCGGCGATCACCAGGCCTGCCTCGACGGTTGCGCTGCGGTGGCGCAGGCGCTGGGCCCGATCGACATCGTCGTCAACAATGCTGGCATCACCCGCGACGGCGTGCTCGCCAAGATGAGCTTCGACGATTGGAACGAGGTGATGCGCATTAACCTTGGCGGTTGCTTCAACATGTCCAAGGCGACTTTTGGCGGGATGCGGGAACGCGGCTGGGGCCGCATCGTCAACATCGGTTCGATCAATGGCCAGGCCGGGCAATATGGCCAGGTCAATTATGCCGCCGCCAAGTCCGGCATCCATGGTTTCACCAAGGCGCTGGCGCAGGAGGGCGCAAAGTCCGGCATCACCGTCAACGCGATCGCGCCCGGCTATATCGACACCGACATGGTCGCCGCGGTCCCCGCCGCGGTGCTGGAGAAGATCGTTGCCAAGATTCCGGTCGGCCGTCTGGGCCAGGCCAGTGAAATCGCGCGCGGCGTCGCCTTTTTCTGCAGCGAGGAAGGGGGCTTTGTGACTGGCAGCACCTTGTCGATCAACGGCGGCCAGCACATGTATTGATGACGATGGGCGACCCTGACGATGGCTCGAACAAGCCGGAAGGGTCGCCCTTCGCTCCGCCGGTCAAGCGGAGCGTGACAATTGCCGGCCATCAGACGGCGATCAGCCTGGAACCGATCTTTTGGGACGCCTTGCGCGCCCACGCCTTGCAGCAAAATCTTCCGATCAACGCGCTGGTCGCGCGCATCGACGCGGCGCGACTGGCCGTGTCGCATCCGCCCAATCTGGCCAGCGCTATCCGGTCCTGGCTGTTCGCCGAGCAATCTTGCGACAGTGATAAGAATTATTCGCAATAGCGTTGACTCTGAGAAGGACTCTCAATAGCAGGCCCCCAACGACTAAAAGGGGATCTGTGAACATGTCGAAGTCTGGAAATATTCCATCCTTTCTGGCGCTGGGCTGCGTCGGTGCCATGGCTTTTGCAACGGGCGCCGGTGCGCAAGACGCTGAACGCGGCCCGCGCCTGGGCGGCATGACCGTCACCGATACGGCGATCGACGAATCGACGATCAAGGTGGAAAAGGCGGAATCGCCCAAATATACCCGCCGCCTGCTCGACACGCCGCAGACGATCACAGTGGTTGGCAACCAGACCATTTCCAAACAGAATCTGCTGACCTTGCGCGACGTGCTGGCGACCGTACCGGGCATCACCTTTGGCGCGGGCGAAGGCGGCGGCGGCTATGGCGACAGCATCAACCTGCGTGGCCAGAGCGCGAACACCGACATCACCATCGACGGCGTGCGCGACAGCGCCCAATATAGCCGCACCGACCCGTTCAACCTGGAGCAGATCGAGGTCATCAACGGCGCGAATTCCGTATTCAGCGGATCGGGATCGATCGGCGGCACCATCAACTTGGTGACCAAGCGCCCCAAGGGCTATGACGAGACACTGTTGACCGCGGGCATCGGCACCGACGATTATTATCGCGCGACCATCGACAGCAACGTCAAGCTGTCGGACTTCGTGGCCGTGCGCCTCAACGCCATGTACCATGAAAATGACGTGCCGGCGCGCGACGTCGACCATTATAAGCGTTGGGGCGTGGCGCCTTCGATCAAGTTCGGCGGCGACGGCCCGACCACCATGACGCTGCTCTTCTCCCATCAGGAAGACGAGAATACGCCGCTCTATGGCGTGCCCTATTATAAAAACGCGGTCTATGACGGCCCGCTGCCGGGTGTCCCCTATAGCGGCTATTATGGTTACAAGAATGTCGATCGTCAGGACCAGACGGTCGATCTGGCGACGATGATCTTCGAACATCAGTTCAGCGACCTGCTGACCATCCGCGACCTTGCTCGCTGGCAGCGGGTCGAACAGAATCTGGTGGTCAATCCGCCGCAGGGCGGCACCTACTGCCTGGCCGATGGCACGACCCAGACGGGCGTCGCTTGCGCGGCTGGTCAGTTGGCCAACACCTATTATCCCGGTGGCCCGCGCGGCACCTATCGCTTCTCGGAAAACCAGTCGCTCTATAACCAGCTCGACCTGACCTTCTCCATCCCCGGCGGCCACAAGCTGGTGCTCGGCACGTCGGCGCTGCATGAGGATTACACGCTGAGCAGCGGCAACATCTTCCGCAATGCGGGCGGCGCGACGCCCAACCCGACGCTGGACCCGATCAGCATCTCCAACCCCAATGCCATCTATACCGGTCCGATCAACCAGACCCAGACCGCCTATCAGGATAGCGTGCTGAACAATGTCGCGGCCTATGCCTTTGCCGCGGTCAAGCTGGCCGAGCAACTCGAACTGAATGGCGGCGTGCGGTACGAACATAACAAGGCGGTGTTCCGCGCCGACACGATCACGCCGTCCGCGCTGCCGATCCCGGCCGGTCAGACGAGCCGTTACCTGACCGGCGTAAACCAGGTCGCGGTCGACGATCTCTTCTCCTACCGCATCGGCCTCGTCTACAAGCCGGTGCCAAATGCCAGCCTGTACCTAGCCTATGGCAACAGCAAGAACCCGACGGCGACCAGCGTCCGGTCGGGTTGTGGCCTGGCGGCCGCAGCCAATTTCGGCGTCGATCCGTGCGAAGCGAAGCCGGAGCAAGCCGTGAATTACGAAATCGGCGGCAAGATCGATCTGTTCGACGCGAAGCTGCAACTGAGCGCGGCGCTGTTCCGCAACGAGCGGACCAACTATCGCGTCGCCAGCAACGATCCGCTGATCGGCACGCTGCCGGTCAATGATGGCAAAAACCGGGTCGATGGCCTTACGCTCGGCGCGACCGGCAACATCACCGATGCCTGGTCGATCTTCGCCAACTACACCTATCTGGACAGCAAGGTGATCCAGAGCGTGTCCGACGCCTGTATCGCCAACCCCGGTCCACGCACCGTCAATGGCGTGACGACCAACGCCTGCGGCAATAATGCGGCCATCCTCGACCCGCAGGCCGGGCAGGAATTGACCAATACGCCCAAACATTCGGGCAGCATCTGGACCACCTACACCCTGCCCTTCGGCTTGCAGGTCGGTTACGGCCTGACCTATCAGGGCAGCTTCCTGCTGACCAACCGGGCGCTGGTGACCCCGCTGGTGGCGGGCAGCACCGCGATCGTCCCGACCTATCGGTCCGATTCCTATCTGATCCATCGGGCGATGCTGTCCTATTCCTTCACGGAAAGTCTGACCGCGCAGCTCAATGTGCAGAACTTCACCAACAAGAAATATTATACCAGCATCCGCAACAATGGCTGGGCCAATCCCGGCGAAGGCCGGTCCTGGGTGCTGAGCCTGAACTACAAAATCTGATGGGTCCACCACCCCCGGTCCCAGCGGCCGGGGGTGGGATGGGGGGCGGCACAGGCCCGGCATATGGCCGGACCGCCCTGGTTCGCCACCTGTCCGCATCCGGTTCCTTGCCGCGCCGCAAACATCGCAATTGATTCGCATTAGGCTTCGCGCTATCGGAACCGACACAGGCTCACGCAAAGGGAGGCACTGGCATGTTGCAGGCGGCAAGCCAGCCGATTGAGGATTATGACGGTGCGCTGGAGCAGGTCGTTGCCCCCATGCCCGTTGCTGCCTTGTCTCCGTCCTCCTCTGTGGCGTCGTCCGCCGGACGCTATGGTGCCCGGTCCCGTCCGAACATTCCGGCCATCGTCGCCATTCTGGTCGTCCATGCACTGCTGATCGGCGCGCTGATCCAGGTGCGCAACCATGTGCAGCGGACGGAGGCGGCCAAGCTGACGGTGGTGAACCTGTCGCCGCCGCCCCCACCGCCGCCCGCAGCGGAAACCCCACCGCCGCCGGCTTCCGCGCCGCAGGTGGTCGCGCCGCCGCCGATCGTGCAGACGCCAGTGCCGCCGGTGCAGATCCAGACATCGCCCGAACCCGTGCAGGCGGCCGCGCCGGTCACCGTCATCGCGCCGGGGCCAAGCCCATCGGTCGCCGCGCCGCCGGCACCGCCCAGCCCAGCGCCCCCCAGCATGGTGCAGGGCGGCGACCTGGGCACCCAGATGGTCGCGGGCAAGCCGCCCCGCTATCCGGTCGACAGCCGCCGCAAGCGCGAGCAGGGAACGGTGGTGCTGGCGATCACCTTGGCCCTGGATGGCGGGGTGGAGAGCATTGCCGTCAGCCAGAGCAGTGGCTTTGCCCGGCTCGACAATGCCGCCAGGGATGCAGTCAAGGGCTGGCGCTGGAAGCCGACGATCCGTGGCGGACAGCCGGTGCGGGTGCGGGGCGTGGTGGAAATCCCGTTTATCCTGCGCGCCGATGCCGCCTGACGGACGGACTGTTTCATGCTGATTGCCATACCCGACCTGATCGACGCGGCTGGCGTCGCCGCCATTCGTAGCGTGATCGACGCCGCCGACTGGGTGGATGGCAACATCACATCCGGCCATCAATCCGCGCTGGCCAAGCGCAATCTGCAATTGCCCGAAGATTGCGCCGCCGCGCAGGAAGCGCAGCAGATCGTCTTCGATGCCGTCGGCCAGAACCCGCTGTTTATCGCCGCCGCGCTGCCGCAGCGCATCTTCCCGCCCCTGTTCAACAGCTATGCCGGCGGGCAGGCGTTCGGCACCCATGTCGACAATGCGATCCGCATCCGCAAGGGTACGACATTCCGGGTGCGGTCCGACCTGTCGATCACCGTGTTTCTCGAAGACCCCGACGCCTATGATGGCGGGGAGCTGACGATCGAAACGCAATTCGGGGTGCAGCAGGTCAAGCTGCCCGCTGGTCATGCGGTGCTCTATCCCTCCTCCTCGCTGCATCGGGTCGAGCCGGTGACGCGCGGGCGGCGGGTGGCCAGCTTCTTCTGGATACAGTCGATGGTGCGGGACGATGGCGCGCGCCAAACCCTGTTCGATCTGGACAGCAGCATACAGCAGCTTGCGCAAACGCTGGGCCACGACAATGCGCAGGTGATCCGCCTGACCGGCGTCTATCATAATTTGCTGCGGCGCTGGGCCGACGCCTGACGGGTGGGGCATGGGCGGAGCACCTGATCGTGTCTCGCCGAAGTTTACACCGTTGTCGGGCTTTTTCGGGCAATCGTACTGCCCAAGCCCCTGTGACGCCATCGCTGCGTACCGCCGACGCGACATCTGGGGCACGACTGGGTCACGCCGATGCGTCTCCTGCGCGGCAGGGACGCGCCATGCGGGCGGCTGGCGATGCGCGCGACGTGGGGGAAGGCGGTGCTGCTCCATCGATCAGGATAGACCAGAGAAAATCCTACATTGGAGAGAGTTGGGGGGATGGCTTGGCAACGACCGGTTGCAGATCCCCAACATCCGTTCGGGCTGAGCCTGTCGAAGCCCTGCTCCTTCTTCAAACCCTCGCATTTTAAGGAAGAGAAGCCCTTCGACAGGCTCAGGGCGAACGGACGTTAGAAATTGAAGAATGGCAGCAATCCACCGCAATTCACCATTTTCGGTTACTGGATTAGCGCCGTCACTCCAGCATCGCTGCCAGCGCGGGGGTCATATATTCCTGCACGCCGTCGTCCGTGCGCAGTACGAGGCGGGCGGCGAGATCGTGGCGGGTGGCCAGCGCCATGCCTTTGTCCGGCCCCAGGACGGTGATCGCGGTGGCCCAGGCGTCGGCCAGCATGGCGCTGTCGTGCAGGACGGTGACGGACGCGACACCGGCGGCGATCGGCGCGCCGGTCGCGGGGTCGATGCTGTGGGACAGGCGCGCGCCATCTGCGATGCGGAAGCGGCGATAGTCGCCGGAGGTGGCGACGGACAAGCCGCACAGCGCGATGCGGAGCGTGGGAATGGTGAGGTCTGGCGGGGATTCGACATCGACCCACCAAGGCTGGATGTCGGGCTTGATGCCCTCGCCGCGCAGCTCGCCACCGATTTCGATCAGGAAATTGGCGACGCCCATGGCGCGCAATTGCGCGGCGGCGGCATCGACGGCGAACCCCTTGGCGATGCCGGAAAAATCGAGCGCGACGTCGGCGCGGCGCCGCGCGCGATCCCCTTCTACCTCTATGCGGGTCCAGGGGGCGGTGACGGATGTGGTGGCCGGTCCGATGCCGGGGCCGAAGCCCCATTGGTCGACCAGTTGGCCGATGGCGGGATCGAAAGCGCCGCCCGAAAGCCGCGCCATGTCCAGTCCCGCGCGCAGCACTGTCAGCATGTCGGCGGGCAGCGGCATCCATGCGCCTATGGCGGCGCGGTTGAAGCGGCTGATCGCGGAGCCTGCTTCCCAATTGCTCATCTGGTCGATGATGCGGGCCAGTACCGCTTCGATGGCGCTTTCACAGCGGGCGGGCGGATCGACGATCTGCGCCGACCAACTGGTCCCCATGGTGGGGCCGCCATAAGTGACGATAGCGCCCCTGCGCTGTCGCCCGACAAATTGGTCGGGCGACAGGCCGGGCGCTATCGCAATTCGGATGCCGTAGGGATGGGCCGGGTTCAGGGGGCCAGCACTTCCAGCGTGGTGATATAGGCGGCACGGCGCTGCGGCGGGCCGGCCTGCGGACGGGGGGGCGGAGCGCCCGCGCCTGGCTTAGCGCCGGGACCACCCGCGCCACCTTCGCCGCCCGGACCACCGGGGCCGCCTTCACGACCGCCGCCGATGCTGGCGTTCAACCAATACATGCCCGGCTGGGGCCAGGTGATGGCGACCTTGCCATCCTGGTCGGCGACAAGGTCCATCTGACCCAGCGCGTCGCGGTAACGGATGCCGCCGGGGATGACCGTGACTTTCAGGCCAGCGGCGGGCTTGCCGTCGAGCAGGAACTGGAAGGTCGCCGCTTCGCCCGACACCAGATCGTTGGGGTGGGTGACAGGGACAAGCTCAATGCCATTGCCGGTGGGTTTGAAGAGGTTCGCGGTCGGCGCGCCCAGCGTGACGAAAATCTCGTTGCGGTTGGACGCCTCTGCGGTTTGCACATCGGTCGCGCCGGCGGGGATGACGCTGGCCAGCTTATCCTTGGTCGTGCCGCGCGGCAGTCGTTCCTGCTTGCCGTTCAGCATATAGCTGCCCATCACGCCGGTCGAAACGCTGGCGATGCGATAGGTGCCGGGCTTGGTCAGATGCACGTCGAAGGTGGAGCGATAGCGCCCCTTGGCGGCGTTCTCGATCTTGCCCACAGCGCCGTCCGGTTCGGTCACGACGATATTGTCGGTGCCCATCGGGAAATGTTCGAAATAGAAGACATCGTTGGAAATGGCGGCGTCCACCGTGACCCAGCTTTCGGTGCCCGACAGGGTGGTGGAGGAGGGCAGCATCCATTGGCGGTGGGCCTGGGCCGTGCCGGAGAACATCAGGGCGGCAAGCGCGCCCGCGATCAGAAATTTGCTTTTCATGGTTTAATCCCCGTTACTTGCCGAAGGTGAGGGCGATCGCGCCCAATTCGCTGCTGCCCTGAACCTTGACGGTGGCACCGGGCTTTGGGGGCCAGGCGAAGGGGAGGCGCAGCACTTCGCGCCCGCCCACTTCGCGCGCGGCCTCCACGATCAATGTGTAGTTGCCGGGGCCGAGCGCGCCCAGCGGGCCTTTGCCGGCAGTGAAGGCGATTTTCTGGTCGCCCGGCGCGCGGGTCGCGCCAGAAACACCGTTGGCCGGGAAGCTGAGCGCACGACCCGACGCGCGCCACCATTGGCGCACGTCGCGCAGCCATTTCGTGCCTTCGCCCTTCGCCTTGTCGACATCATACCAGACCGACAGGGTGCGGGGGGTGGCCCCCTCCTTCTCGATCCAGATGGCGACATAGGGGCGGTGATATTCGGCGACCGACAAGCGCGGAATGGCGACGCTGAGATTGAGCGTCTGCGCGGCGGCGGGTGCGGCTCCGGCGGCGGTTCCGGCCGCGCCGAGCGCTGCGACGCCGGTCAGAGCCAGACGATGGCTGATCTGCATGGGTGTGTTCCCTTTAGTGGATGAAGATGATGGCGAGAAGCGCGGGCAAGGCGAGGCCGATCGCGACCAGCGGCCAGGTGCTGGGCCGTTTTTTGGCATGAAGCTGGAGCAGGACCAGGCCGGTCAGCGCGAAGACGAAGCAGGCGATGGAGAAGATGTCGATGAACCACTTCCACACGCCGCCCGCATTGCGGCCCTTGTGCAGATCGTTGAGATAGCTGATCCAGCCGCGGCTGGTGCTTTCGCTGGTGACGGCGCCGCTATGCCGGTCGATCGACACCCAGCCGTCGCCGCCTGGGCGGGGCAGGGCCAGGTAGATTTCGTCGGCCGACCATTCGGCATTGCCGACGCCTGCTTGTCCCACGGATTGTTCGACCCATGTCGCGACGGGCGCTGGCAGGGGCTTCTTCGCGTCGGGCGCGTCATCGGCCGCGATCTGTTTCAGCAGCGCGGCGGGCAGGGTGGCGCTTTTTTCGATGGTCTGGGGCGATGCTTCGACATCGGCGGCGTGATTGAGGGTGATGCCGGTAAAGGCGAAGAGCAGCAGGCCGATCAGGCTGACAGCCGAACTCACCCAGTGCCAGGTATGGAGCTGCTTCATCCAGAAGGCCTTGGCGCTCTTCTTTCGGGTCGTCTGGATGCGAGCGGTTCCGTGCATGGGGTGGGATATGTCCTGCGCTATGATGATCCTCGCATAACGCGAACGACTCGCAGTTGCAAACGAGTCGCAGCAGGAAAGTGTATCAAAATGTATGGACACGCCGATTGGCTGCGATGAGTGGCCCCATCCGGCCGCTCACCCGCACGCCCTTGCTATTGACGGCCATGGCCACCACCTCTAGCCGCACTGTATGCCTGATGTAACACGGATTATATGTCCGGTATGTCACGGATTTTGATGGCTGCGCGAGGGAGAGCGTGTGGCTGCTGCTAGGACATGACTATGCTATTGCCGGCCGTAGCTGCGGGAATGATGATGATCGGGACGCAGGCGGAAGCCGCCGCGCCGCAACTGGCCGTGGCCGCGGAGGTTGCAGGCGCGGTGCAGGATGCCGCGCCGTCCGTCCCGCCCGCCGCCCCGGCGCAGGCCCCCGCTGCTCCATCGCCCGCGCCGCAGGGCGATGCGGCGCAGGATATCGTCGTCACCGGCGACAAGGGCGCGCCCAAGGGCGATCCTCTGGAGCAGCTGAACGCCAAGAGTTTCGAGGCGGTGCAGTCGGTCGACAAAGCGGTCGTGGAACCGGTGGCCAGGGCCTATAACAAGGGCCTGCCGCGCCCGGTGCGCAAAGGGCTGCGCAATTTCTTCTCCAACCTGGGCGAACCGATCGTGGCGGCGGCCTATCTGTTGCAGTTCAAGCCGGGTAAGGCGTTCGAGACGGCCGGGCGCTTTGGCGTCAATTCGACGCTGGGCTTTGTCGGCCTGTTCGACGTTGCCAAGCGCAAGCCGTTCAACCTGCCCCATCGCGACAATGGCGTCGCCAATACGCTGGGCTTCTATGGCGTGGGGCCGGGGCCGTATATGTATCTGCCGGTCGTCGGGCCGACCACGTTGCGCGACATCATCGGCGATACGGCGGACAAGATGATCCTGCCCTTCGCCCTGGGGGGCAAGTTTTTCAAGCCGGCCTATGTCATTCCCGCCACGATCCTGAACCAGTTGGGCGAGCGCGCCGCGTTCGACGAGACGATCACGGCGATCCGCAAGGAAGACGATCCCTATACCGTCTATAAAACGCTGTATCTGAAGCAGCGCAAGGCGGAGATCGAGGCGCTGCACGGGCGCGTGTCTGACGAACCGGTGGTGCCCATCTATGGCGACGCCCTTCGCACGCCGGGCAAGAAGGACGCGCCCAAGGTCGTGTTGCCTGATCCCTATGCGGACGATGATGCCGCTCAGCCGGCGAGCGATACGCCGCAATAAAGGTTGCGTCAGTGCGACACAGAAAGGGCGTCATTCTCTTCGCGAGAATGACGCCCTTCTGTTGGTGGCTGAAGCATGCCGTGTTCCCACGCAGCGGGAACCCAGATCAGACGGTGGGACTGGGTTCCGGCCTTCGCCGGAACACGCCCGTTTTTTACCGTCCCAGCAGGCCGCGCGCCTGACCCGCTATTTCGGCGAGCATTGCGACATTGGGGGTCGCGGCGGCCTTGGCGCGCTGGACCAGGGTGCGGAACTGGCGGACACGGGCACCCTTGGCCTGCAACCAGTCCTCGACATGGTTGGCGATATCCTTGCCCTTCCCCTGGGCCAGGAAATCGAGCCGGACCTGCTGCATGTCGCGGGCGACGCCGGAAATGAGCAGCCTTTCCCACGGATCGGTCGGCTCCATGCGCGCGGCGGCGGACTGCACCCAGTCGATGCCGACCGCTTCGCCCAGATGGGTGAAGGCGCGGGTGAGCGCGACTTCCTCCACGCCCATGCGCGCGGCGAGCGCGGCGATGCCGACCGCGCCGTCGAGCTTGAACAGGCCCGCCGTGCGCAGCGCCAGCGTTTCGGGCGCGCCAAGGCCGAGCAGCCGGTCGGTGACGGCGTTGGTGCGACGCTGCGCCTCGCTGGTCAGCAGGTCATCGACCTGGGCGGCCAGGGTGCCGACGCCCTTGGACAGGCGGTCATGCCCTTCGCCGGGCAGCGTCCCAGCCGGCAGGGCGCGCAATATGTCCGCGATCTGCGCGCGCATGCCGCCGGCGATGTCGCTGAACAGGGCAAGGCGGGCGCCTTCCGACATGTCCGCCGCGTCGATATCCTCCCAGAGCGCGCGAATGTCATAGAGCCGTTCGGCGATCAGGAAGGCGCTGGCGAGGTCGGCCATCGAACAGCCTTCCTCCTCCGCCAATTCGAACGGATGGATGAGGCCAAGGCGATTGACGATGCGGTTGGCGACCTTTGTGGCGATGATCTCCTTGCGCAGCGCATGCGCGGCGATGGCATCCGCCTCCTTCTTCTGCATCGCAGCGGGGAAGGCGGCCATCAATTCGCCGGTCATGCTATCGTCGCTGGCGAGGTCGCCATGTTCGATCGCGTCCTGCAAGGCCAGCTTGGCGGTGGAGAGCAGCACGGCCAATTCGGGGCGGGTCAGCCCCTGGCCGTCCTGGCCGCGGCGCAGCAACTGGTCGTTGGCGGCCAGTCCTTCGACCTGACGGTCGAGCCGCCCGGTTTCCTCGAACGTCTCGATCAGGCGTACATAAGAGGCAAGGTCGGCTGCGCCGCCCGCTTCGGCGATGGAGAGGCCGAGCGCCTGGAGGCGGTTATCCTCCAGCACGATCTCCCCCACCGCGTCGGTCATGCTTTCGAGCAGCGCGTTGCGCTTGTCGAAGGGAAGCCGACCCTCGATCATCTCCTTGTTCAGGGCGATCTTGATGTTCACTTCGTTGTCCGAACAGTCCACGCCGGCCGAATTGTCGATGAAGTCGGTATTGATCCGCCCGCCATGGAGCGAGAATGCGATGCGGCCGGCCTGGGTGGTGCCGAGGTTAGCGCCTTCGCCCACGACCTTGACGCGCAACTGTTCGGCATTGACGCGCAGGCGGTCGTTGGCGGGATCGCCGACGTCGCCATGGCTTTGCGCCGCGGCCTTTACATAGGTGCCGATGCCGCCGAACCAGAGCAGGTCGGCCGGCGCCTTCAATATGGCGGAGATCAGCGCGGCCGGTTCCATTTCCGCGTCGGTGACGTCGAGCACAGCCTGCATTTGCGGCGTCAGCGCGATGCGCTTGAGGCTGCGCGAAAAGACGCCGCCGCCCTTGGAGATGAGCGCCTTGTCATAATCATCCCAACTTGAGCGGGGCAGGGCGAACATACGGTTGCGCTCCTCCCAGCTTTTTGCCGGATCGGGCGCGGGATCGAAGAAGATATGGCGATGGTCGAACGCGGCGACCAGTTTGATCGCCTTGCTGAGCAACATGCCGTTGCCAAACACGTCGCCCGACATGTCGCCGCAGCCCACGACGCTGACCGGTTCGTTCTGCACGTCCACGCCCATTTCGGCGAAGTGGCGCTGGACCGAAATCCAGGCACCCTTGGCGGTGATGCCCATCGCTTTGTGATCGTAACCGTTGGAGCCGCCGCTGGCGAAGGCGTCGCCCAGCCAGAAGTCGCGTTCCAGCGCGATCGCGTTGGCGATGTCGGAGAAGGTGGCGGTGCCCTTGTCGGCGGCGACCACGAAATAGGGATCGTCGCCATCATGGATAACGACGTCAGCCGGGTGCTTCACCTTGTTCTTCACGATATTGTCCGTGATCGACAGCAAAGACCGGATAAAGATGCGATAGCTTTCGGTGCCTTCCGCCAGCCAGGCGTCGCGATCGACCTGGGGGCTGGGCAATTGCTTGGGATAGAAGCCGCCCTTCGCACCCGTCGGCACGATCACGGCGTTCTTCACTCGCTGCGCCTTCATCAGGCCCAGGACTTCGGTGCGGAAGTCGTCACGCCGGTCGGACCAGCGCAGGCCACCACGGGCGACCGGGCCAGCGCGCAGGTGGATGCCCTCCACGCGGGGGGAATAGACCCAGATTTCGCGCCAGGGGAGCGGCGCGGGCAGGCCGGGCACAGCCACGCTGTCGAGCTTGAACGCCAAAGCTTCCTGCGCCGCGGGGGCATAGAAATTGGTGCGTAGCGTGGCGGTGATGACGGCGCGCAGCAGGCGCAGCACGCGGTCCTCATCGATTGCGGTGACCTGCTCCAGGCCCGCTTCGATTTCCGCCTGAGCCTGGGCGATGCGGTCGTCCGCGCCATCCCGTGCCGCCGGATCGTGCAGCGCTTCGAACAGACTGATGAGGTTGGCGGTCACGCCCTGCGCCTTGCGCAGCGTTTCGGCGAAGGTCGCCATGCCGTAGGCGACGCCGGTCTGGCGCAGATAGCGGTAGAGCGCGCGGAACAGCACGACCGAGCGCGGCGACAGGCTGGCGGTGACGATCAGTTCGTTGAACCGGTCGTTTTCGGCGCGTCCTTCGAGCACTTGGGCGATCGCTTCGGTCACGATTTCGGCGCGGGCGATGACAGGCTGCGCATCGCCGCCGGCAGGCAATTCCAGCACGAAGCGCTGAACATGGCCGAGCGCGCCGCCATCGATGGCGGTGGTCATTTCCTCGATCACGCGGAAACCGAAATTCTCGAACACCGGCACCACTTCGGACAGGGCGACGGTATGGCTGCTATAGAGTTTGAGCCGCAAGCGTTCGCTGCTGTCTTCCGCATTGCGGTAGACGCGGATCGATTTGTCGACGTCACCCGACAGGCCGTGCAGCAGGCGGATGTCGATCGCGGCCTCGACCGGGCCAGCGCCGTTGCGATAGGCGAGCGGGAAGCCGGGGGCGAAACGCTGCGCCAGCGCGGCGGCGCGGCCGCCTTCCTCGGTTTCGGCCAGCGCTTCCTCGACGGCAGGCACCCAGCCGCGCACCATCTGCTTGAGTTGTCGGTCGAGCGCGGCGTCATCGGGCACCACGCCGCCTTCGCGCAGGTCGAGCGTGATGCGCAGCAGCGCCAGGCCGCCTTCTTCCAGCGCGATCGACCAGCTGAGCACCGGGCCGTTCGCTGCCTGCGCCAGCATGTCCTGCACCGCCACGCGGCGGGCAGTCGACAGTTCGTCGCGCGGTAGCCAGACGAAGGCGTAGAGATGGCGGGCGAGCGCGCTGGTGGCGAGCGCCAGCTTGGGGCGCGGCCGGTCGGTCAGCGACATGAAGGTCAGCGCCAGCCGCTCCAGCGTTTCGCGGTCGAAGCCAATGGTGATGTCGTGCGGCAGGGCGGTCAGCGCATGGGCCAGCGTCTTGCCGGCATGGCCGAGCGGATCGAAGCCGAATTTGTCCATCAGGGTCGAGAGCGCCGAGCGGAGCAGCGGCACCTTGTCCGGGGTCGCCGACAGGCCAGTGCTGGTCCACATCCCGGCGTGGATCGACAGCGCCTTGACTTCCTTGCCCTCCCGAACCGGAATGATGACCAGATCCAGCAGCACCAGGCGATGCACGCGCGAAATGCGGCTGGACTTGATGATGAGCGGGGTGCGCTTGCCTTCCTCGAACCAGGTAAAGGCAGCCTCCAGCGAGGCGGGCGCGATCAGCGGCTTGTCATGGCGGGTGCAGATGCCGAGCGGCGTGCTGCTGCTGCCGTCGCGATGCAGCATCTCATGGCCGGTCTGGGTGAAATGTCGGGCCAGGAACCAGCGCAGCAGCGCCGCGCCTTCCTCGTCCGGCACGGCATCCGCATCTGCGGCCATGGCCGATTGCATCTTGGGCCAGTCCACCACGGCGGCGCGGACGTCCGCCAGCGTCTCCTGCAACGCCTTTTCGAGGGCGCGGCGCGCCTTTGCGTCGGCGCGGTCGGTTTCGACATAGATCATGGATTCGCGCCGCGCGCCGGCCGTGTCGTCATCCAATATCGCGGACAGCGCACCGTCCCCGTCGCGCGTCACCGACAGAACGGGATGGAACAGGCGATGGATGGTGATGTCGGCGGCTGCCAGCGCATTGGCGATCGAATCGACCAGGAACGGCATGTCGTCATTGACGATGGCAAGGCGCATGAATCGGCCATTGGCGCCTTCGCCCAGCGTTTCGACCATGATCGCGGCCTGGCCCGGCTTGCGGCCATTGGCGGTGCGCGCCAGGAAAGCGGCGGCGGCGGCCAGTGCGGCCGCGTCAAATCCCTCGCTTTCGCCCGGCAGGGCACCCCGGCTGAGGGCACCTTCGAGTGCCTCACGGATGCCGTTGTCAACGTCCTTGTTCTTCGCTTCCGCCAGCGCCGTCATTCGCTCACCTCTCAACGCGGTTCTAACCGCTTCGATCTTAACGGAGGAGGTGCTGGATCGCCGCCATGCGACTCCTCGGCTTTAGGAGCGCCTATATGCCCCCGGCCGGGAGTCGGCTCAACCCTTGGGGGAAATAAAATTTCTGACTCTTGAAATTAAATGACGATACCCATCGCGGCCCGCGCGGAGGGCGCGGGGCCTGTCATCAGGGGCGACTATCGACCAGCCGACACCGCATGTCGAGCGTCGATGTGACGCGATTTTCAGCATTTTCCCATGGATGCCGGACGCGGCGCGGAGGGAGATACCGTGTCAGCGCGCGGCGGCACTGATGACCCGCTGGTTAAGGTCGCTATCTTCCGGCAGCGCGGCGACGATCGCCAGCGTGCCGTCGGCCTCGCGACGGGCGATGACGACGGCCAGGCCGTCCGCATCGGTGGTGACTGCGACCGGATCGAGCGCTGCGGCGGCCTTGACCGTATCGCGGGCGATCTGCCGTCGATCGGGCTTGGCCGGCTTCTGCGACCGGCGCAGCGCCCGTTCGTCCCGCACCAGCGCCTTCAACCCGCCGGCATAAGCGGATAGATAGGCGGCGAGCGATCCGACGCTGAGGCCGGCAGCCAGCGCATGTTCAAGCGCGGTGGCATATTCGGTAATGCGCGTCTTGTCATAGGTCGCGCCGAAGACCAGTTTGATAACCGCGGTCATGGGGCTGCGCGCCTGCGCCTTGATACCATAATCGTGCAGCAGTTCGGCATAGTCGTCGGGGCGAACCTGCGCGACCTGGGCGAAGTCGTAGGACAGGCTGACGGCGCGGTAGAGGGCGGCGTGGCTGCGCGCTTCGCTGATGCGCACGCGCGCAGCGCCGTCACGGGCAAGCGCGAGCCAGTCGGCGAGCGGGGCGTCCTGCGTCGGGCATTCCATGCCGGCCAGGTCGAGCGTGTCGTCCTCATCCTCCTCGATGTCGAACGCCAGGCTGTTGCTCTGCTGATCGGCGGCCGGGCCGTCGGCCCAGATCGGCGCGGCGTCGCGCGTGGTGGGCGCGCTGCGCATCGCTTCGTCGACTTCCAGTTCCAGCGCTTCGGACAGGCTGCGGCTGGCCAGTTCCTTCCAGTTGATGACGCCGAATACGAAGTCGATCGTCTCGTCATCGGAGGAGAAGGGCATCAATATGCCGCGATACATGATCTCTGCGCCGCGCTGGTTGACGAATTCGGCTTCGAAGCCGATCGGCGCGGCATTGGCGATGATCTGCAGATAATGGTCCGTCAGGCGGGACAGCAGCGAGCGGGCGGGGACGTCATCGATATAGTCGATGGTCCCCTCTATTTCACATTCCGCGCGCAGGGCGGTGCCGAGATAGACGATGGCGGGATTATCCATGCCGACGCTAAAGTCGAGCAGCACCGCATGCGGCCCGAAATCCTCCAGTTGGTCGGGATTCAAATCCTCGATCGAGGGCAGGACGCGATCGCCCAGCAGCGACGCCCAATAATTATAAGCGCGCACCTGCATGCGCCGCTCGTCGGAAATGACGGCAGGCGGCGTTTCGATCAGCGCATCGCCGGCATAGTCGAAATCGTCCTCGTCATTGGCGGCATCATGCCCCCGCAGAGTGTCCATCCGATCGTCCTACCTCAGGTCAAAATACTATTCCGAGACTCGACAGTGGCACGGGATGGTAAATTTCGTGTAAACAGGGCGGGCGTGATCGGGCGACAGGAGGCGGGTGCGGCGTGGGCCGAAAAAAGGGGCAGAAGCGGGAAATGCCCGCTTGTCCTTCGCCGCGTCCGCTGTTATCTGCCCGCCCGAACGCCGCTTTAGCTCAGTTGGTAGAGCATCGCATTCGTAATGCGGGGGTCACAGGTTCGAGTCCTGTAAGCGGCACCAGTACCCCCTCCGCCAGCATCCGTTCAGGGTTGAAAAAACGGCGGGAATCTGCTAAAAATTTGCTCTTTCCGGTCGGGTGCGTTCGCCGCCGTCCACCCCCATCCGTGCCCCGCAGGGGGTATTTTTGTGGGGGTATGACCCCAAGGCGCGAATCTCGATACCCCCTGAAGCGATTTGTAGCAGATGGGATGACATCGCAATGGCGCTTTCGGATGCGAAAATCAGGGCTTTGAAGCCTGGGCCCAAGCCGTTCAAGGTGGCGGACGAACGCGGGTTGTTCCTGCTGGTCAGCCTCGGCGGCAGTCGACTGTGGCGTGTGAAGTTCCGGATCGACGGCCTGGACGTCAAGGGCAAGTTCAAGAAGATAGAAAAGCTGCTGTCTCTGGGCGCTTATCCGGACATCTCGCTGAAGCGCGCACGGCAGCTTCGGGATGAGGCCCGCGAAACGCATGCGGCGGGCCTTGACCCCACATTTGAGAAGCAGAAAGCGAAGGCTGCCGCCCGGATCAGCGCCGAGAACAGCTTTTCCAGGGTAGCCGAGATGCTGTTGGAGAAGCAGGAGCGCGAAGGGCTTGCCGAGGCGACACTGGTCAAGCGACGCTGGTTCATCAAGCTTGTCTTCCCGGTCCTGGGCAAGCGCCCCATTGCTGAAATACAGCCTCTGGAAATTCTACTTGCCCTCCGGCCCATCGAGAAGAAGGGCCGGCATGAAAGTGCCAAACGCGCGCTCAACTTCATCGGACAGGTTTTTCGCTATGCCGTGGCGTCGCAGCTGGCGCCCGCAGACCCAACGCGCGATCTGCGCGGGGCGCTGACGACGCCGAAGGTCAAGCACCACGCCGCCATTCTCGACCCCGATCAGGCCGGCGAATTGCTCAGGGCAATTGATGGCTATGAAGGACAACCGATTACCCGCTGGGCACTCCAACTCTCGGCGTTGCTGTTCGTACGGCCCGGCGAGCTACGGAAGGCCGAATGGGTCGAGTTGGACGCTGTGAAGGCCGTGTGGCGCATCCCGCCATCGAAGATGAAGGGACGTGTCGAACATCAGGTTCCGTTATCGTCACAAGCGCTGGCTGTCTTCGAGGAGGTTAGGGGGCTGACAGGGCAGGGCAGATATGTCTTTCCCTCGATCCGGAGCACAGCCAATCCCATGTCCGAGAATACGATCAATGCCGCCTTGCGGCGGCTGGGCTATTCCGGCGATGAGATGACCGCGCATGGGTTTCGATCGATGGCCTCCACCCTGTTGAACGAGAGCGGCAAATGGCACCCAGACGCCATCGAACGCGCGCTTGCGCACAAGGACACAGATTCGGTTCGGGCGGCTTACGCACGCGGTGCCTTCTGGAATGAGCGTGTTGAAATGGCGCGGTGGTGGAGCGATTATCTCGATAGCCTCAAGGGCGAGCGAAAGGTTTTAAGGCCTGATTTCGGGCAACGGGCGTCTGCTTTTTCCTCCTGACCCTGGCTTGACGGGCTGTCGCATCTATCTGGGCGTCCCCGTTCGGACCGCGCTCTACTCCGCTTCGCTCCACCGAGCCGGCTGCACCGTCTCGGCCCTGACGGGTTTCGATCGCTGACGCAAATCCGTGCCGGATAGGAAGTGGACATCGCCTGTCGGCGATGGCGTCGGCCGGTCCCGGCCAAGCGGTGTGGGCGTCGCTACCCTCTAGGCCCGTCGCGCCGGGCGGTAAGCCGGCATGCCGCCGGCTCCTCCACTTTCGTTGCGGTCCTGCGGATGCAGCCCGCCGCTCTGCCGGGCCTTCCAGTGCGCTCTTGCCGCCCACCCCGCTTTTCGGGGCCGGTGCGCTATTAGAGAAGGAGCAGAAAGACATGGAACTCAAGCATATCGACATCGCCTGCCTCTCGGTCTCGCCCGCCAACATGCGCGGCGTGAAGAAGCAACCCGACCTCACCAACATCCTGCCTTCCGTCCGGGCACGCGGCATACTCGTGCCGCTGATCGTGCGAGCAGGAGCCTGTCCCGGGCCGGTCGAGGGGGGATCGCCCACTACCTATGAGATCGTGGCAGGCAAGCGGCGCTATCATGCCGCCCTTGCCGTGGCGCAGGAGAGTGCCGGAAAAGGCCAGCAGCGGGAAGCCGATACCCAACGCCAGGATCAGCAGGCCGACCGAAAGCGACGCGGCAAGGTCGAGCGCGCCGTTAAGGATCAGCAGGCTGCCCCAGCCTGCGCCGCCGATCAGCGCGCCAACGCCCAGCCACAGCCAGCGCTGCGCGCGCGACAGGGCGCACAGCCCGCCAATGGTAAGCGCAAGATAGCAGGCCAGGAGCGGTACATTGGGTTCGTTCGATCCTGCCAATGCGGGCGCAGCAAGGCCGCCGACGAGACCCAGCAGAGCACTCGGTGCGCCAAAGCGCAGCGAGAGGCCCATCGCGATTGCCGTCACAGCGGCCAAGCCGACAAAGGCGGTCGCGGGTCCGATCAGATGATAGAGATTGGCGGCGGTTAGGATGGCGGCGTACAGCGTCGCGATGCCCGCCCCGGCCAGCGCCTGGCGCACGCGGGGATCGCGTAGCCGGTCCTCCTGCCGCAGCGCGCCTTCTGCAGCGGCGATCAGTCCGCCACCGAAGAGCAGGCCCAGCATGACCCTGATGACCGGCGACAGCAGGCCGGTGTCGATCGAATATTTGACCAGCAACACGCCCGTCACGGCCAGCGTGATACCGCCCGCCCAGATCGGCAGGCGACGGCCGAACATATCCTCGAACGCAAATCCGGGCCGGGCAGGGGGCGTCGTTTGCGTCTCAGGCGAAGGCGTCAGTCCTGGGTCTGCAACAGGCAGGGAATCGGTCGCAGCGACAGGCTCGGGCGGTTCAACCGGTCTCGGCTCGACTGCCGGTATAGGCAGGATGGGCGTTTCCGGCTCGGTTTCGGGCACCCTTCGTACCACGGCGGCAGCGGGGCGATGCGCGGCGGTTCTGGACGGCCAGATGCCAGCGGACGGCGCGGCCCGAGCATCCGTCTCGATCAGGGCGAGGCGAGATTCCAGCGCCTTCATTCGGCTTCGGGTGTCGAACAGTACGACCCCCAGCACGATCAGAACCAGCGTAACCAGCATGACTCACCCTCCAGTTGATCGACGCCTGATAGCGTCTAATTAGACAGTGATCAATTTAAATATTAGACAGTGATCAATTAAAGCCATACAGGTGACGTCATGGGCAGACGATCCGACCATAGCCGTGCTGAACTGGAAGCGTTGATTCTAGAGGAGGGGCACCGCCATATGGCGGAAGTCGGCTTCGCACGCTTTTCCGCGCGCGAAGTGGCCAAACGCATCGGCTATGCCGTCGGGACGCTCTATAATGTGTTCGGCAGCTATGATCGGCTGATCGTCGCCATCAATACCCGTACCTTCGAACAATGGGCCGCCTATCTCGAAGACCGGCTGGCCCAGCCTTCGACCGACCGGATCGCCGCGCTGGTGGAAGGCTATTTCAACTTTGCGGCAGAGCATATGCCGTTGTGGACCGCGATCTACGACCATCGCCTGCCGCCCGACATGGTCATGCCGGAAGGGTTTGCAGCGCGGCGCGGCGCGTTGACCGATGTCGTTGTGCGCGAGGTCGCGGCGGTGTTGCCGGCTGAGATGCGGGACCGCGCACCGCGCCTTGCCCGATCGCTGGTGGCCACCGTCCATGGGCATTGCATCTTCGCCCTCAATGGAAGTTTCGCTCTCTTGGGCGAAACCGCGCCGATGGACATGGCGATCGCGCGGGTGAGGGAGTCGCTGGCCGCTTCGGGCGCATCGATGCCATTGACGGATACCGGGTAGTTTCGACCATGAAATGTTTAGAAACTCTGGAGCGCGATCGTTAATATCCGCTGGTCGGTGCCAGATTGTGCCTAGTGGCGGTGCTACATTGGCTCGAATGGGCTGCGATGCCCGAACTCGCACCCTTGCGTAACTGAACCGGCCCGAACCCGGCAGTCGGATATCCCTGTCGCTGTAAAGCCGAAGCGCCGAGCGAGGGATAGAAAAACACCCAGAAAATAGCGGACGGTCTGCACCGTGGCAGCGAAAGCTGAATGTTGAGCGTCCGTGAAGGGTCGTCAGTGACAGGATTTTGGGTCAGGACCTATCGAGTAGCCGAAAATTCAGGATGAAATATACGCGCCACAATATTGTAATAGCAACGGCCTAACCGCCCCCTGTCCGCCTTATAGCCTTGGGGAGAACAACCACATGTCACGTTCATTGCGCATGCTTTGCGCGCCGCTACCGCTTGCCATTTTCGCGCTGATCCTGTCGTCGCCGGTCCGGGCGCAGACCGTTGCGCCCGCCGCCGATCAGGCTGCGCCTGTCGATGGGCAGGACGATGGCGCGATCGTCGTCACCGGCACCTATGCTCGCAGCCTGGCGGCGGCGACCGAGATGAAGCGCAAGGCCGCCTATGGCGTTGATTCCATCGCGTCCACCGACATCGGTAAGTTCCCGACCCAGAATGTCGCCGAAGCGCTCCAGCTCGTCACCGGTGTCGCGATCACCCGTCCGCGCGGCGAAGGCCTTTATGTCAGCGTTCGTGGCCTTGGCCCGCAATTCCAGAGCACGCTGGTCAACGGCCGCACCGTCGCGATCAACGATCTCATCGAAAACGGCGGTGCACAGGGGCGCCAGTTCCGTTTCGAGATGCTGCCGGCCGAATTTGTGTCGCAGATCGACGTGGTGAAGACGCCGACCGCCGACATGACCGAAGGCGCGCTGGGCGGCAATATCGACGTCAAGACCTTCCACCCGCTCGATATCGGCAACAAGACCACGGTCAATCTGCGCGGCACCTATACCAGCATGACCGACAAGGTGCGGCCGAACGCCACTGTGCTGACCAGCTTCAAGACCAAGGACGATCAGTTCGGCATCCTGATCGGCGCCCAATATTGGGCCAAGTCAGTCCGCAACGACCGTTTCTACAATACGGGCTGGAACCTGAACAAATTCGTGCAGCCTGCCAATCCGGTCGCGGGCGCTGAATATCTGCCGACCGGCTATTACACGCCGACCCGCACCCGTCCCACGATCGAAACCGAGGACCGCAAGCGCTTGTCCGGCCTGATTTCGGCCCAGTGGCGCCCCTCGGACGAACTGGAAACCACGCTGGACGTGTCGCTGACGCGCCTGGACGTCGAATATGACGAATTTGGCCTTGACATCTATCCCGATGATCCGGGCACCTATCTGGTGCCGGGGTCGGTGACGCTGGACGGCAATACGGTCACCAAGGCGACGATCAACAAGGTCCGCTTCATGGCCTCGCGCGAATATAGCCTCAACCGCCACGACCTGATCAATGTCGGCCTGAAGCAGGTGTGGAATCCGGGCGACTGGCATGTTTCGGCCAATGCCAACTGGTCCTATGCCCATAGCTTCCATCCCAGCTATGCCGAAGGCACGGTGCGCAGCCGCATGCAGATCATCGCGCCGCTGACCTATGACGCGTCGGGCGGCTACAAGATCGCGCCGACGCTCAGCACGCCGGTCGACGTCACCAATTCGGCCAATTACATCTATTATCCCTTCAACATCGCGCCCAAGAACAGCAAGGACTGGGACACCTACGCCCGCCTCGATGTGGGTCGCGATCTCAACGGCTTCATCACCAAGATCCAGGCCGGTGGCGAATATCATTGGCGCAAGCGCGACTATTGGCGCCGCGACTTCACCGTGAACATCGCCGGCAACCCGCCGATCTCGCAGGTCGTGCCGGGCGGCTATGAAGCGCTGCCCTTCGATGACGCCTTCTCGAACATTCCGGGCAATTTCCCGCGCAACTGGGCGGTCCCGATCACCAGCGCCTTCTATGATACGCTGTTCACCGATACGATCGCCAACGCGCCGCTGACGGCTGGCGACATGCGCGCTTCCTATGTCGTCACGGAAAAGATCTTTGGTGGCTATGTCCGCGCGGATTATGGTTTCGATCTGGGCAGCGTCGGCATCACCGGCAATGTCGGCCTGCGCTATGTCCACACCGACCAGGTGGCGAGCGGTACGCTGACGCTGGGCACCACGCCCACCCCGGCGAGCTTCCCCAAGACGTTCAACAACTGGCTGCCCAGCTTCAACCTGCGCGCCGAACTGACGCCCAGCCTGATCGGCCGCCTGGCGGCCAGCCGGGTGCTGACCCGTCCGAACATGACACAGACCGCGCCACAGATCAGCGTGTCGACCGACGCGCCGACCGCGAGCGGCGGCAACCCGGACCTTAAGCCGTTCCTGGCAACGCAGTTCGATGGTTCGCTCGAATGGTATTTCCGTCCCAATGCGTCGCTGACCGGCGCGCTCTTCTACAAGAAGATGGACGATTATATCACGGCGCAGAACGTCAATACCGAGATTCCGGGGCGTGGCACGGTGCTGCTGAGCACCCAGGTCAATGGCGGCACGGCCAAGGTCTATGGCATCGAGGCGGCCTATAACCAGGTGTTCGATTTCCTGCCCGCTCCGTTCGACGGCCTGGGGTTCCAGGCGTCCTACACCCATACCGAAGTCGAATCGAATTATACCGCCGGTGCGCGTCCGATCGTCGATCAACTGATCGGCCTGTCGAAGGACAGCTACAATCTCGTCGGTTTCTACGACAAGGGACCGATTTCGGCGCGCCTTTCCTACGTATGGCGCGGCGAATATCTGTCGGGCAACGGCAGCACGACCCAGACCGAATCCTATGTGGCGCCGTTCGGCTCGCTCGACGGCAACCTGTCCATCCGGGTGCTGCCCAAGACGCTGGTCAGCCTGGAGGCGATCAACCTCGCCGGGGCCAGGGCCTATTCCTACAATGGCATCAAGGAGCGGTTCAACGAGATCCAATATTATGGCCGCACCTTCCTGTTCGGCATCAGGACCGAATTCTGATGCGCGGTATCGGACCAGCCATCGCCCTTGCCACCACCGCGCTGACCCTGGTCGGCGCGGCGGCCCCCAGGGCCATGAACGATATCCAGGTGGTGGGATCGCATAACAGCTTCAAGGCGCGCATACCCGCAGCGGTCATGGCCAGGATCAGGACGATCGAACCCCGGCTCGCCGATGGGCTGGACTATTATCATCTGCCGCTCACCCAGCAGCTGGATGCCGGCGTTCGCCAGCTTGAACTCGACATCTTCGCCGACCCGCAGGGCGGTCGTTATGCCGACCCCAAGGGCGAGCAATGGGCGCGGGAGGCGGGCGAACAGACGGGGTTCGACCGCCAGATGATGCTGAAGCCCGGTTTCAAGACGTTCCACATTCCCGATATCGACTATCTCAGCACCTGCCCGGCGCTGGTACAATGTCTGGCCGAGGTCGACCGCTGGTCACGCGCGCACCCGGATCACCTGCCGATCATGATCACCATCAATGCGGCGGACACGCCGTCGAACCAGCCCGGGATCAGCAATCCGATCGGGCTGGACGACAAGGGGCTGCTCGACGCGCTCGATGCCGAAATCCGATCCGTCCTGCCGGGCAAGCGGCTCATCACCCCCGATGATGTGCGCGGCAAGAGCAATACGCTGCGCGACGCGGTGCGGACCCATGGCTGGCCCAGCCTCGATGCCGCGCGTGGCCGCATCTACATCGTGCTCGACGTGCGCGATGCGGTGTCCAACGTCTATCGCGATGGTCATCCCTCTCTTGCGGGGCGGGCGATGTTCGGCTGGTATGCCGACGATCAGCCTGAATCCGCGATCCAGATCGTGCAGGATCCGCTGGTTGAAGGCACGAAGATCAGCGCTTGGGTGAAGCAGGGCGTCATCGTGCGCACGCGGACCGATGCCAATACAGTGGAGGCACGCACCGGCGATTATCGCAAGGCACAGGCGGCCATGGCCAGCGGTGCCCAGGCCGTTAGTACGGACTATTATCCCGGTGCGCCCGATCCGTTGAGCACAGGCTTTTCGGTGACGCTGCCGGAAGGAGCGATGGCGCGGTGCAATCCCGTCCGCATCACCGCAGGATGCTCGGCCGTACCTTGAGTTCGCTCTGACTGATTTACACCTTCCGTGTAGTAACAAGTGAACTTTGAGGCGCAGGAACGGGCAGTACAATTAAAACGGCTGCCGATCTGCGCCTGCCCCTTAAGAAAAAGCGGAAAGTCCGCGCTTGGGCATCGAAACTTCGGCGTTGACTGACCCCAAAGGGTCGACATCGGTAGACGGGAGGTAGGACAAAGCCGTCATATGTACGCGACATGCCGAACGGCGGCTTCTTTCAGAAGGCGACGTTCAGTTCACGCTCAAGGGAAGGCCTTCCCCTCAGCGCTGGCGCCGTCGCCTGAGCTCAGCAAGCCTCGGGTCCGATCCAATCTCAGGGTCGTCGTCCAGGCGGGCAAGCACTTCCTCGATCTTGTAGGGCCATTGCTGTGCATCGTCGCCGAGCACGGCCCATGAGAGATTGAGCAATGCTGCCAGGTAGCGATAGGCTGGGTGCAGTGAACCGTCGCTGGTGAATAGCACCATTTGCATCGACGTCGATCGGGCGGGCACGAGCCCGGGCAGGATCGCTTCGAGCACGGTGGGCATCTGGTCGCCACTGCCCAGAGGAAGATCAACCAACCGCGCGGATACTCCTGCACCTTGCCTCCCGTGATCTCGGAGATCCCAAGGCCCCCAAAGAACGGCAGCAGCGGCGAGCAGGCTATGTAAGCCCTAGAGCCGCCGCAGGAACGAAGGTGGGCAGGATGCCCACCCGCGATCTATCAATCCGTGCGAGGACGGGGAAACGCGAACGCCGCTGTCAGGCAGGACACCACGCATAGGCCAGCCATGTACCACCCGAACGCAGTATCAGATCCGGTACGTCCGACCAGCCAGGTCGCCGTCAGCGGCGCAGTCGCGCCGATGATCGCAGAACCGATGTTGAAGTTCAGCGCGGATGCTGCACCGCGCACCATACGCGGGAAAGACATGATATATGCTGCGTTGAGCGGAGCCGCGACGAGATTGTTGAGGATCGCACACACCAGCAGCCCCAGCAGCGTCAGCGGTACGGAAACTCCCATGGCGTAAAAGAGCGGCACGGCGGCAAGGGCGTACAGGGCAAAGAAAATGACCAGTGTCCGGCGGCCGCCGAACTTGTCGGCCAGAATGCCGCCATAGACCGACGTCGGTACGCCGATACCGAACAGCACGATCGATACCATCATCGCCAGCGTTCCGCCGTAACCCAGACGGATCAGCGCCGTGACGAAATAGGCCTGGATGCAGAACGTGCCGACCCGCTGCCCGGCGCCCATCGCGATGACCGACGCCACGGTGCCCCAATGGCCACGCAGCGCCACAAACAGAGGCACCCGCGCGTGTTTGCGCACGTCCGGCGAGGGGCTGTGGATGATGCCGTCAGAAACCATCTGGCGGCGAAGGTAGAATACGACCAAGCCTAGCGGTGCGGAGAGCAGGAACGGAACTCGCCACCCACCAGAGGTGAGGAAAGTATCGCCGAACGTCGAGGCCAGAAGCATCGCGATCAGTGAGGCGAGCATCGGCCCGATGTTCGCGCCGGCATTGCTCCAGCCAGTCAAATACTGGCTGCGACCGCTGGGGCCTTGCGCGATCGCGTAGCTGGTCGCGACCGTGAATTCGGCGCTTGCCCCGATCCCCTGGATCGTGCGCAGCAGGACCAGCAGTATAGGCGCCCAGAAGCCGATCGAGGCGTAGGTCGGTAGCAGACCAATACCCACCGTGCCGATCGTCATGAGGTTGATGGTCAACATCAGGACGAAGCGATGACCGCGAATGTCTGCCAGATGGCCTAGCAGCACGCCCGCGATGGGTCGCACGGCATAGGCGATGATGAATGTGGCGTAAGTCGCCAGAAGAGCTGAATTCGCATCGCTGAAATCGAAAAACGCCTTCGACAGGAATACCGCCAGAAGCCCGTAAAGGGTTGCGTCATAGTATTCGATGACATTGCCGAGGATCGCGACAAACAAGGGCTTGCCATAGCCTGATGGCTTAGTCGCCACGGGGGCGGCGAGGTCGGACGGTTGCTGCATCAGCGAAAAATCCCTAGAAGCCGGTCATCTCAAGGTTCACGAAAATCACTCGATAGGACTTCGCATCGAAGCCTCTCAGATGTGCAGGATCGCCATTGCGCTCGAAAGAGCAACGACGACCCTGCATCAGAAGCGAACCTTCGCAGAATTCGTTATTAGAATTGCGTCGAGATCGTCCCCATGACCGAGCGCGGCGAACCCAGCCAGTAGCTCGGCGCGCGGCCGGCAATGGTGGTTCCGTTGATGCCCGTGCGCGTGGTTGCCGTCGGCGTGACCGACGAGAACGTGCTCAGGTACGGCTTGTTGCCAACGTTGGTGACGGCAAGGCGGAAGATGGTGTTCTGGCCCACGATACCTTCCGGCAAACGATAGCCGAAACCAAGATCGACGGTTTCGTATCCCTGCAGCTTCTGGTCGTTCATGAACGTGGAATACTGCGAGCCGGTATGGCGGAAGAGCACGTTCGCGAAGAACGGACCCTGGTCATAGTTGAGGCCCACGGTAGCGGTGAACTTGGGTGCGTTGACACCGTCCAGACCCTTCGTTGGCAGGAAGTCGCTGCCAACCTGAAGGTTGCTGGTCGTCTCGGTGTCGAGGTACTGGGCGTTCACGTACGGGCTGAATCCGTGGATCGGCTTCAGCGTGAGTTCCGCCGTTGCACCTCGCATCTGGAGGCCGCCAGCATTGATGGCGGTGTTGACACCGGCGCCGTTCAGGAATGCAAGAGACACGACGGTGTGGTTCTTGAGCTTCTTGTTGAACAAGGCGATATCGGCCGTGATCAGACCATCGTGATAGCGATAGCCGATTTCCTCGCCAAGGGAGTATTCCGGCTTGAGCGTCGAAAGGCCGATCTGGGACAGAGTGCCGTTCGAGATGCTGTAGGTGTCCGGATAGGTCGTGATCGGCACCGGCACGCGGATCTCGCTCACGATGTTGCCGTAGACCTGCATGTTATCGTTGATGTCGAACGAAATCGTACCGCGCGGCAGGAACCGCCGGTAACGGTCGCCCATGTCGGTCTGCGCGCCCGGAACGTAGTTGGTCCCCTTGAGACGGCCCATGTAATATTTCGCACCGACTTCCACGATGAGGCTGCCATCGAGGAACGTCTGCTTGTCCTGGATGGACAGGACGTTGATGTTCGACTTGAAGCTGAAATCCGAACCACGGACCTTCTGGCCGTTGGTCGCAACCAGAGCATTGCCACCCCAGTCGGCCGCATCGCCGTTTACCGCGATCGGGGTGAAGCTGTTCAGCTGGTCCATCTTCCACTGGTCGTGCCACCAGCCCACTTGCAGCTCGTTGCTGTCGGAAAGCTCATAGGTGGCATACGAGTTGAAGCCGTAGGCGTGCTGCTTCTGCAGCAGGTTCGACTTCACCGGGATATTCCCGTTGGGCAGAAGGAACAGGCCGGTGGTGCTGACCGTCTGGCGCTGATTGCCCGAGAAGACGTTGTTCGGGTTGATGCTCGAAGGGCCCTGGCTGTTGGAATGAATCCGACGATAATAGGGAATGAAGCTCACTTTCAGGCCATCGGCCGGGGTGAACTCATTGTTCGAGACGATGCGCAGATCTTTGCGGTCGTAGAAGGCGTGCCCGTACCAGCTATTGCTGTTGCTCAGCGGGTTGAAGATCGGGGCATAGTTGCCGACCGAGTAGTCGCCCGACTGCTTGTTCGCCCGGAACTGGGCGAGCGTGAAGGGCTGCGAGCGCAGGCTATCCCAGTTGTTGAACGACACCCAAAGGCTGCTCTTGGCATCGCCGCCCCAGTCCTTGACCACCTTGAAATCGGTGTGGAGCCGGGTTCCGTGCGCGTCCTTGGGCAGCGCGAAGGCGCCGGCGCGGGTGTAGGAAATGGTGCCGAAAGCCTTGAGGCCGGTCTGACCGATCTCGCCGGTGTCGATACCGCCGAAGATCCGGTGCGAATTGAAGGTACCATAGCTGTACGAAGCACGGCCACCAACCTCATCGGAGGGATCGCGGATGGTCATGCTGAACTCGCCGGCGACCGCAGTCTGGACAGGGTCCACGATGCGGGTCGAACCGGGCAGGATCGTCACACCTGCGATGTTCTCGTTGTCGGCCCAGGTTTCCGAATAGGGCAAGTTGTACGCCTGATCGAGCATGGGCGCACCGTCGGCAACCCAACCGATTTCGTTCATTGGCAGGCCGCGGATATAGAGCCCGTAACGCGGCGTCATCTGATAGGGGTCGGACTGGCCGGTGTTGACGCCCGGCATAGTCGCCACCAGCTGATAGGGACCAGACAGCGTCATCTTCTGCGCGATCGCTTCCGCGCTGATGCTGTTGGTCGTTTCGGGCTGGCGCTGGATGATCATCAGACCGCCCGCGAGCTTGCGGTTGCGACCAGTCACGACGATCTCTTTAAGGATGTCCTCGGACGAGACGGCCTGCGAGCGGCTGTTGGTTTCGGCGTTCTGTGCCGGCTGACCGGCGTCTTGGGCACTCTGAGCATAAGCTGGCTGCAGGCTAAGCGCGCTGGCCGCAGCAAGCGCGGAACCAGCCAACAGGCACGTACGAATCGTCCTCATCGAATCCCCCTCATAAATGCGACCGCTGCGCTTTCGGCTTGGCCGGATCGCGGTTCAGCACCTGATTCGCGCTATCATTCTTGGTTGCTACCATAAAACGAGAGCGCCTATACCAGCGCAGTGGCATATGGATGACATGGTATAGTCCAAATGCAAGAGAATTTTTTGATTGGGCTTCATTTGGTGCCCCCACTTCTCTGCGTGGATTACTGTTAACACCGAAACGCAGTGCGTTCGCTAGCCCGCCTGAATGGATTACCAGGTGGCGTGGGGCCAAACCGATGTCCGCTAAAGTATCGTCGGTAGCGTACAGCTGAATTGCGCGGCACTGCCCCGTGGCAAACGAACCATCCACCTAAATTTGGCCCATATAAGATGGGTTAAACGGCTTGTCGGGCCTGTTTGATCGCCTAAAAACCTCAGTTTCTCAGCATCCCGGAAAAGATCGGCTTATCCGTGCTTCCGGTGGTTGCGCGTGAATATGGGCCAGCCCAGCCATCTCGAAGCGCATTTTAGACGCCAGCGCTTTTTGGCTGGGCACTGATTGGCAAATGACCCCGTCATTAAAATGCTATTTGGTCGATTGACTGCCGGCGTATCGGTATATACCAATTCAACCAAGCGAGAGCGGGGAGCGAGTCAAGCATCTAAGTTGGTTCCTCTACTGCCCCGCTTCTTAATCATGGAGGACTTTTTGTGAGCTGGATCATCGGCGTCGACGTCGGCGGCACCTTCACCGACTTCTTCGCTTTCAACGAAGACGAAGGCAGCACGCGCAAGTGGAAGCGTCCCTCGACGCCATCCAACCCGGCTGAAGCAATTATCGCAGGTCTCAAAGAGCTCTGCGAAGCCCACAATATTCCTCTGTCGGATGTGACCAGGCTTTGCCACGGCAGCACCGTCGCAACGAACGCCCTCATCCAGCGGCGCGGCGCGGAATGCGCGCTCATCACGACCAAGGGCATGCGTGATGTCATCGAGATCGGTCGCCAGACCCGTCCGGTAGTCGACAGCCACGAGATAGATTCGCCGCCGCCCCTCATCCCTCGCCATCGCCGTTACGAACTGGCCGAGCGCGTGCTGTACTCCGGCGAGGTTCTGTCGCCGGTGCCCGAAGACGAACTCGCGGCACTGATCGAGACGATCCGCGCCGAAGGGCTCCAGGCCGTCGCCGTCTGCTTCCTGTTCTCCTACGTCAACCCTGACCACGAAGCTCAGGTCGGTGCGGCCCTGCGCGCTGCGCTTCCTGGGGTTTCGGTATCGCTTTCCAGCGAAGTGCAGCCCGAATTCCGCGAGTTCGAGCGCTTCACCACCACAGTGGTGAACGCCTACCTGCAGCCGCGCCTTGAGCATTACATCGAAACGCTCATCAGCGATCTTTCCACGACCATTCCGGGCGCGCAGGTTGGCATCAACCAGTCCAGCGGCGGCCTCATGTCGCTGGACATGGCCCGCGCATTCCCGGTCCGCATGGCGCTTTCCGGTCCTGCCGCAGGCGTCGTGGGCGCGATCGAGGTCGCCAAGTCGGCCAACGCACCCCAGGTCATCACCATCGACATCGGCGGGACCAGCGCGGACGTCGCGCTCATCCGCGACTACCGCGTCGAACTCTCGGCAGGTCGCGACGTTGACGGCTTCCCTGTACAGCTGCCGATGGTCGATGTGACGACGGTTGGCGCGGGCGGTGGTTCGATTGCCTGGTTCGCTGCCGACGGCCTGTTCAAGGTCGGCCCCCAGAGCGCCGGCGCGGTCCCCGGGCCTGCATGTTACCAGCGCGGCGGCAAGTTGCCGACAGTCTCTGACGCCAACGTGTTGCTTGGACGCCTTTCGACCAAGCTGCTCGATGGCGGCATGACGCTCGACCTGGAGCTTGCCAAGAAGGCGATCGCCACCGTGGCCGAGCCGATGAACAAGTCGCTGGAGGAAACGGCCCTCGGCATCCTGCAGATAATGACGGTCAACATGGTGCGGGCAATCCGCAGTCTGTCAGTCGAACGCGGCCACGATCCGCGCAAGTTCGCGCTGATGCCGTTCGGCGGTGCCGGCGGTCTGCACGCACGCGAAGTCGCTGCAGCGCTGGGGATGGCAACTGTCCTCGTGCCTCCCTCACCGGGTATCCTGTGCGCGCAGGGCCTCACTGACGCAGATCTCCAGGAGAGCTTCGTCATCAGCCGCCTCATGCCGCTCTCCCCCGACAACCGGACGGCTATCGAAGCCGTCATCGAGGAACTGACTAAAAAGTCCAAAGTCTGGTTCGAGCAGGAGAAGGCCGCGAGCGAGCGCCAGTCGATCACCTATTCGATCGATCTGCGCTTCCGGGGCCAGAATTTCGAGCTGCTGGTCGAGGTCGGTACGGCCGGTGCCGATGGCAACCCGGTCCTGGCGTCGAGCAATGTTATCCTCGAACGTTTCTTCGAAGCACACGAGCGCGCCTACGGGTTCGCCGACAAGAGTGCGCCCGTCGAAGCGGTGAACTTCCTCGCGATGGCGAAGGCTTCGCTGGGCGTTCAGCGGCCTGGTGCTTCGGAACTGGTTGCTAGTGGCGCACCGACCCCGGTCGACCATCGCGACGTGACGTTCTCCACGTCCGGCCCAGAACGCACACCGATCTATCATCGCAATCATCTCGTGCCCGGAACCGTTTTCCATGGGCCTGCGATCGTTGATCAAATGGATTCGACGACGATCGTCTTCCCCGGTGACGAGGTGAGCATCGACGGATTCGGTAACTTGATCATCACGCTGGGGCAGAGCAATGACTGAATTAACGCATGATCCCATCACGCTGGAAATCCTCTCCAACGCCTTGCGCTCCGTCGCGGACGAGACCTTCGTCGCGCTTCGCAAAAGCGCTTTCTCAAACAACATCAAGGAGCGCGCCGATCACTCGACCGCGCTGTTCGATGCCAAGGGCCGGCTGATCGTTCAGTCCCAGCAGTCGCTGCCGATCCATGTCGGCGGCATTGCCGGCACGATCCGCGTCCTTCTTGAAAAGTATGGCGACGACATCCACGAAGGCGACGTGTTCGTCGGCAATGACCCTTATGTGGCTGCCGGCACCCATCTGCCGGATATTTGCATCAGCACGCCGGTATTTCATGAAGGCAAGCTGTTCGGATTCAGCGCCTGCACGGCGCACCATGCCGACATCGGCGGTGCGAGCGTCGGCGGTTCGGCAGGCGGCTTAACAGAAATCTATCAGGAAGGTCTGCGCATTCCGCTGATCCGCCTGTTTCGCCGTGGCGAGTTGGTTTCGGACATCTTCGAAATTCTTCTGCTGAACGTGCGCGGGGCCGACGAGCGCAAGGGAGACTACAACGCCCAAGTCGCTGCAGCCAAGCTTGGCGCGGTTCGGATGATCGACATCTGCAATCGATTCGGGCGCGACTTCACCGAATCCGCGCTCGATGAGCTGCTGAGCCGCACTCGCCTGCGCATGCAGAAGGCGCTCACCGCGATCCCTGAAGGCGACTATTATTTCGAAGACGTCATAGATGATGATGGCATGGGTACCAAGGACCTGCCGATCAAGGTTTGCATCAGCCAGCGCTGCGGCCAGCTGACCGTCGATTTTGAGGGCACGTCGGTTCAGGCGCTCGGAAACATGAACTCGCCGTTCAACGATACGATCGCGACTGTCCTGTTCGTGTTCCGATCGATCCTCGATCCCGAAATTTCGGTGAACTATGGCTTGTTCGACGCCATCAATGTGGTCGCGCCCCTTGGCAGTCTTCTCAATCCGACCTTCCCGGCGGGTGTCACCAACCGCTCGCTGACCGATCAGCGCGTCTGTGACGTTCTGCTCGGCGCTCTTGCACAGGCATTGCCGGGACAGATGCCCGCAGCGTCGAACGGATCGAATACCGGCGTCTACGTCTACGGGACCGACCCGCGTACCGGTAAGTCCTATTACTTCTTCGAGACGATGGGCGGTGGTCTGGGCGGACGAACCACAAAGGACGGCAAGGATGCGGTCCAGTTTGGCGTAACCAACACGGCTAACTCGCCCATCGAAGCCATCGAGCGGGATTTCCCGCTGCTCGTCGAAGAGTATGCCATCGCGGACGACACCGGCGGCGCCGGACAGTTCCGTGGCGGTTGTGGCATCCGGCGTGTTCTCAAGCCGCTCGCCGAATGCACGTTCGGTGGCATCGGGGAACGCTTCGAGCATCACCCTTGGGGTCTGGATGGCGGCACCGAAGGCGCGACCGGCTTCTTCGCACTCAAGGAAGCCGATGGCACCGTGCAGCGGCTACCGAACAAGGTGCCAAAGATCACGGTAAAGCCGGGTCAGCAGATCGTCATGCAGACGCCTGGCGGCGGCGGTCTGGGTTCCCCTTCCGCGCGGACCAGTGACGCGCTCACGGAAGATCGTCAGAGCGGCAAATTCTCCGACGCCTATCTCAAGGCCCACTACAAGAATTAACGAACTGATCGGACTGCACGCCGATCAGGGCGGTGGCTGGTCCTCCCCAGCCACCGCCTATTTTTTTGATGATTTCACGTCGGTCAATGATGCCATTGAGGCCTCCAACTTTGGAGGTCTTGGCCACGTGCTGAAGGAGAAGACCGCGCTGGGGCATACGGTGGTCTATTCCCGAGAGCGCCCACCAACACGATTAATGGTGTATACCAAGGCGTGCGTTAGGCTGCGAATTAATTCGCTTTGCAGGAAGCAATTCCTCGCCCTTCGCACCACATTGCGGTTCCAGCGGCAAAGATTCAGGCTGAAGGCTTGGACATGTCGGCGGGCGACGTCTTGAAAACGACGAGCTTGGGGTGGTTGAGCGAGCGCATGAACTCGATTGGACGGCCCTTGTCGTCATTCACGTTGACGAGCAGCGACAGACAGGTTGTGCCCACATCGAGGTTCAACAAGCGAGCTTCCAGATCGGTGCATTTGGCCACGCCGATTTCTCGGTCACTGCGTATCGTGCCGACGCCATAACGGTCGTGAAGCAAGTCGTAGAGCGATTCCCCGGCCATCAGATCTTCGGCCGCGAGATCAGGCACGAGCGCCAGCGGAAGGTGGCTCGTCTCGATGCAGACAGGCGTTTCGTTGGCGGTGAAAAGCCGGCGGAAGATCACAATTTCCGCGCCTTCTTCCATCTTCAGGCGGCTTGCAATTTTGGCGGATGCCCGCGCCTGTTCGAAGTGAAGCAGCTTGTTGCCGGGAGTTCCCCCGCCAGCCTGAATGATACGCCGGAAGCCCTGCGGAGCAAAAGCGTCCATCGGCCGGGTGACACGCGGGGTGGGGATGCGCGTACCGCTGGTGCTGTTGCGCTCAAGCAGACCACGGCCAACCAGACCTTCGATCGCCTTTCGGACCGTCATGCGATTGCGCCCCAGCTGCTCCGCAAGGACACGTTCCGACGGAATACGGTCGCCCGGCCCGTAATCGGGTCCAGCCAGAAGCTCCTCAAGATAGGCTTCTATCTGTTTGTACGCCGGCGCGGCCGCGTCGTCGGACAACGTGTCCTCTTGGATCAGGGTCAATCAGTTTCTCCCTCGGGGGCTACCAGAGGCCCGAGATATACCATTTAGACTAAATACGTGGATTTCTCAAACTTCACAACAAAACTGGTGGACGCCAGTGGGAGAATTGGTGTATACCAAAATTAATTCCAACATTGTGGAGATTTCTTAGATGGCAGCCGTCGTCACTCGCGACCAAGTGATTGAAACCCTCGGTCAGTCCGTTTCACAGCTGCCGGAGGCATTCGCGTTCGGTGAATCGCTGGGCAAGGACATCGACCGCGTCTATTTCGTCGCGCACGGCTCGGGCAACCGCGCGATGCTGGGCATCAGCTACTGGCTTGAGCACTACAGCCCGTCAATCGAAGTGCGTCGCTATTTCCCGTCCGAGTTCATGGCGATCAACCCGCCGCGCCTTGACGAACGCACCCTCGTCATGTTGTCGTCCAAGTCCGGCACGACGCCAGAGACCAACGCTGCCGCCGAATGGCTCAAGGACAAGCCCTGCAAGGTCGTGTCCTTCACCATGAAGGCCGAAAGCCCGCTCGCGAAGGCCTCGCCCAAGACCTTCATCGTCGGCGAGAATTCGGAATCGCTGATTTCGCTGTTCCTGCTCATGCAGGCGCTGATCGGCGGCCTCATGAAGGCCAAGGATGGCTGGGAACTGGGCGATGACCTCCTGTCCTCGCTCGCCGCTCTGCCGGCTGTTATCGGCGAAGCCGCTGAGTCCAGCGATGCGCGTGGCCTCGAACTGGCCAAAGAATATTACCAGGACGACAAGATCTATCATGTCGCGTCCGGTCCGGGCTTCATGTCCGCGTATAACTTCGGCGTCTGCATCCTGATGGAAATGCTGTGGCTGCACAGCTACCCCATCGAAGCGGCCGAATTCTTCCATGGTCCCTTCGAAATCCTCGACGAAAACACGCCGTTCATCCTGATCGTCGGCGAAGATCCTAGCCGCCCGCTGATGGAGCGTGTCATGCGCTTCTGCGAAAAGCATGGTCGCCGCGTCATGATCTTCGATTCCCGTGATTTCGAGATGCCGGGCATCGCGCCAAGCATGCGCGGCCTGGTTGCACCCCACGTCATCCAGACGGCCCTTAAACGCTTTTCCGAGCACCTGTCCGATCTGCGCGGTCAGCCGCTCACGACCCGCCGCTACATGTGGAAGTCCGAATACTAATCGGCAATTGGAGGCGCCCGGAATGATCCGTATCCTCGGTCTCGGCGACAATACCGCCGACACCTATGTCAACGCTGGGGTTCAGTACCCTGGCGGAAACGCGCTGAACGTTGCGGTGATGACTGCCAGGCTGGGCGCCTTCTGCGGATATCTGGGCTGTATTGGTGGAGATGAAGGCGGCAGCGTCGTTCGCACGGCGCTGGAAGCAGAAGGCATCGACATCTCGCGGTTGCGTGTCCGTCCCGGTGCCAATGCCCGCGCGTTCATCGGCCACGTGGACGGCGATCGGCATTTCATCAAAAGCAGCCCGGGCGTGCGTGCGGACTATGGCTGGGAGGATGACGATTTCGCCTACGTGGCGACGTTCGATCACGTCCACACCAGCATCTACAGCGGGGTAGACGAAATTCTCCCATTTCTCTCGAAAAGTGCCAAGTCCCTGTCGTTCGATATGTCCGACCGTTGGAATGCGGACTATCTGCGTGAGGTGGCACCCCATGTGCGCTTCCTCTTCCTGTCGGCATCCCACCTGAGCCAAGAGGCAGCGCATGCTCTCGCTGATGAGTGTTTGGGCTACGGTCCTGAAGCGGTGGTGCTGACGCGCGGCAAGGATGGCGCTTTGGCCGCCAATGCCGGCGGCCGTGTGCTGCAGCCGGCTTTGCCCGCCAATGTCATCGATACTCTGGGGGCCGGCGATGGCTTCATCTCGGGATTCCTGAGCGCGATCTTGGCGGATCAACCGCTCGACGCCGCGATGCTCAATGGCGCGCAGTTTGCCGCGCAAGTCTGCGGTTGGAGCGGTGGTTTCGGACACGCTGCGCCATGGACCGGCGATCCGGACAACATTTGAGCGGTCTGTGAATTCGACCGCCTTTCGATCCTGAAGTTGGAGCCTAGACGACAATGAGCCTCGAACCCGGCCATGTCCCATCGAGAAATCAATCGACGCTGGACGAACGCAGCCACGTTTCATCCAAGGCGCCGTCAGGGGCCGCCAGCGGCATAGGCTGCGCGGCGCTGGTCGCCGCCCTGATCTATTCGGGAAGCGGCAAGCCCAAGCGGCCTAACCTCCGCAATTTGGCGTAACTTTCGCCTGATCTTCTGATCCATCCTCCATGGGGCTCTGCTCCATGTGAGGGATCACGCTAACCCATCCTTGGGCTCGATGGACAACCGGTCCGCCGAGCCCGTTTTTTGGTGCCAGCGTCACTGGGATGACCTAAAAACTGGTCAGCACCGCTCCAGCATAAGCCCGTGCGCGCTCCTGCCGAGCAGCTTTATTCGCTAGCACGCCGACCAATGCCCTACGGCACGCCACCAGATAGGCGGCGGTGCGAAGGTCGATATAGAGGTGACCACCACTTTGTGAATCGCAAGGAAAGCGCCGGCGAAAATGTCGTCGAGCCTGGTCAGAATTTTCGTTTCCGACCAGAAGAAATTCAAGAAACCCTGGATCCACTCGAAAGGAGACGACGACGCTGGCGTTGCAGATGACATCGGGTGCCATCGCGATGCCACGGCGCTGCAGCACGAGGTCAGCTTCTGGCACGGTCAGGCCGTTTGCACCCTCCAAGATCACTTTGGCCGGCACTGGACTTGTAACGGTTTTGTGCCGGTCACCTATCTCATTAAGCCACCTTGGCTTCGAACGCGAGTGGGCTGAT
>JAVBXL010000190.1 GCA_030824575.1 bacterium
TCGACCGACACATATTTGCGGCCGAGCTTGCCGGTGTGGAATACCACGCGGCCTTCGTTCAGCGCGAACAGCGTGTGGTCCTTGCCGATGCCGACATTGCGGCCCGGATAGACGCGCGTGCCGCGCTGGCGAATGATAATGTTGCCGCCGATCACTTCCTGACCGCCGAACTTCTTCACGCCAAGGCGCTTCGACTCAGAATCGCGACCGTTGCGCGACGAACCGCCAGCTTTTTTATGTGCCATTGTCTAAACTCCTGGAATATCTGGCGCGAAGCGATCAGGCTTCGGCCGCAGCCGGGGCTGCGTCTTGGGTCTTGGCAGCGGCCTTGTCGGCCTTCTTGCTTTCGCCGCCGATCGACAGGATCCGCAGGATCGTGTGACGCTGGCGGTGGCCGTTCTTGCGGCGATAATTGTGGCGGCGACGCTTCTTGAAGACGATGACCTTCTCGCCCTTCGCCTGCGCGATGATCTCGGCTGCGACGGTCAGGCCGCCCACATCCTTGAGTTCGCCGCCTTCGCCGGCCAGCAGGACATCGCCCAGCGTCACCTGGTCGCCGGCTTCGCCAGCCATCTTTTCAACGACGATCTTGTCTCCGGCGGCGACGCGATACTGCTTGCCGCCTGTGCGCACGATAGCGAACATGGCTTGTCTCTTCTCGTTCAAATCTGCTTTACGCAGCTCACCAAAGACATGATGCCTTAGCCGACCCGCGCGGGAATGTGGCCCGTTAGTGGAATGACTCGCACCTGTCAACCGATGGCGGCGCAGGACGGGGGTGGTTTTCCGGCTTTATCATGCCTATCTTGGCGGCAGACAAGGGAATAGCGACTATATGCGGCACGCCATAGGGCAGGGATGGAACGGGAAGGGCGCAACCCTGCGCCTGCCCGTCCTTATCGCCTTATGGACGCTGATTCTGGTCACTTTATTGTCCGCGCTGGCGCCGCTTGGGCCACCCCTCAGCCGCGCGACCGGCTCGGCCTTCAATCCCGCCACTACCGATGTCGTGCTCAAGGCGCGCACCCAGGCGGTGTCGCCTGTGGTGGCGGCACCGCGCCCCGATGGCGACGGCACGCCACCCCTGATTCTGGCCCTCGCCGTCGCTATCATCCTGTTGGTCGGCCAGCATGTCCGGCCGATCGACCCTGCGGCTCGTTTTTCCCAAACCCCCCGTTCCTACGCCCCGGCCCGCACCCGTCGCGCCCGCGCGCCGCCCGCCGCTTCCTGACGATTCGCTTCTCCGCCCGCGCATCCACGCGGGCTTTCGTCGGAAGAAGGAGCATCCCATGGCTCGCAGGAAAGCACGGCGCACCCGTCGCCGTCCGCCCTGGTGGTTCATGCCCGCCGTCATATCCGGCCTCGCCGTCGCCGCCGCCGGTCTGTCCGCGGTGATGATGACCGTCGTAGAATAATCATGTTAGACTGCCCGGCGGCTCGGTTGAACCCGCGCCGTCGGCAGCCGCGTATCGAAAGCCATCCATGCCCCATCACACGCCCCTCATAGGCACTATCGTCGCCGGCCTTGTCGTCGCCTTCATCATGGGTGCCATCGCCCATCGCCTTAAACTTTCACCGCTGGTCGGCTATCTCGTCGCCGGCATCATCGTTGGTCCCTTCACCCCCGGCTTCGTCGCCGATGCGGGGCTGGCCAACGAACTCGCCGAAATCGGCGTCATCCTGCTGATGTTCGGCGTCGGCCTGCATTTCTCGCTCAAGGATCTTCTGTCGGTCAAGAATATCGCGGTCCCCGGCGCGCTGGTGCAGATCGCGGTCGCAACCTTGCTCGGCATGGGCTTGTCTCACCTCATGGGATGGCCTCTGATGGGCGGGATCGTGTTCGGCCTCGCGCTCTCGGTCGCCAGTACCGTCGTGCTGCTGCGCGCCCTCCAGGGGGCCAATCTGGTCGAAACCCGGCGCGGCCGAATCGCGGTCGGCTGGCTGATCGTGGAGGATCTGATGATGGTCCTCGCGCTCGTCCTGCTGCCCGCGCTGGCCGCCGTCATGAACGATGCGGATTCAGGGGCCGGGGCATCTGCGCTCATCGCGCCGCTGGTCGGCACCCTGCTCAAGGTCGCGGGCTTCGTCGCGCTGATGCTGGTAGTGGGCCGCCGCGTCATCCCCTGGGCGCTGCACTGGGTCGTCCACACCGGATCGCGCGAACTGTTCCGCCTCGCCGTCCTGGCCATCGCGCTGGGCGTGGCATTCGGCGCGGCCTATGCGTTCGACGTGTCGTTCGCCCTGGGCGCTTTCTTCGCCGGCATGATCCTGGGCGAAACCCCCTTGAGTCGCCGCGCGACCGAAGAAACCCTCCCCCTGCGCGACGCCTTCGCCGTGCTGTTCTTCGTGTCGGTGGGCATGTTGTTCAACCCCAGCGTGCTGTGGGAACAGCCGCTGCCGCTGCTGGCTACCGTCGCGATCATCGTCGTTGGCAAATCGATCGCCGCTTATGCGATCGTTCGCCTGTTCCGCTACCCCAACGACACCGCGCTGACCATCGCGGTCAGCCTGGCGCAGATCGGGGAATTTTCGTTCATCCTGGCCTCGCTCGGCGCAGGGCTTGGCGTCCTCCCCGCCGACGCCCGCGATCTGATCCTGGCCGGTGCGATCGTGTCGATCTTCCTCAATCCAATCCTATTTTCGCTGGTGGTGCGGGACCGCAAGCAGGAGGAGGTGGACGATGAGGCCGCACGGGTCGCCGCGGCGCGGCCAGCGGTCGGCCACATCATCCTTATCGGCTATGGCCGGGTGGGCAAGCTGATCGCGCTCGGCCTCACACAGCGCGACATCCTCTTCATCGTGATAGAGGATGACCCGGAAAAGGCGGATGAGGCGCAGGAGGCCGGCCTGTCCGTCGTGCGCGGCAATGCGCTGGAGGATCGCAACCTCAACGCGGCCGGCGTGACCAAGGCGCGCCGCCTGCTGATCGCGGTGCCCGAAGGCTTTGAAGGCGGGGCGATCCACGAACATGCCCGCCACCTCAATCCCGATCTGGATGTCGTCGCCCGCGCGCACAGCGATGCAGAGGTCGATTATCTTCAGGGGCTGGGCGTCCCTCATGTCGTGATGGGCGAACGCGAACTGGCCAACCGGATGCTGAAGCTCTGCGGGGCGGTCTAATCGTCTAGCGTGGTCAGGAACCGCGCCGCCTGTTCCCGCGTGGCGGCGCGGTCCTGCTCGTCCATCCTAGCCCAGTTGCGGTACGGCATGGCGAGCCGGACATTGCGTCTCAGCAACGGCTCGTTGCGCGCCAGAAAATCCCAGTAAAGCGCGTTGAACGGGCAGGCATCCTCGCCGACCCGCTGCTTCACGTCATAGCGGCATGTGCCGCAATAATCCGACATCCGATTGATGTAAGCGCCGCCCGCGGCATAGGGTTTCGACGCCAGCAGGCCGCCATCGGCGAACTGGCTCATGCCGATCGTGTTGGGCAGCTCGACCCATTCATAAGCATCGGCATAGACTTCCAGATACCAGACATGGACCTGATGCGGGTCGATGCCCGCCAGCATCGCGAAATTGCCGGTAATCATTAGCCGCTGGATATGATGGGCATAGGCATGGTCGATCGTCTGGCCGATCGCCTGGGCCATGCAATGCATGTCCGTCTCGCCGGTCCAATAAAAGCCGGGGAGGGGGCGGGTGGCCCCCAGCGCGTTGCGCCGCGCATAGTCCGGCCCCTCATGCCAATAGATGCCGCGCACATATTCGCGCCAGCCGATGATCTGTCGGATGAACCCTTCCGCGCAATTGAGCGGCACCTTCCCCGCCTGATAACGCGCCTCGACTTCCCGGCACAGCGCCAGCGGATCGAGCAGCCCGGCATTGATATAGGGCGACAGGATCGAATGCCACAGGAACGGCTCGTCCGTCAGCATCGCGTCCTGATAATCGCCGAACCGCGGCAGCGCCTCGTCCAGAAAGCGCCGCTGTTGCCGCATCGCGTCCTCATGCGTCACCGCGAAATGGAAATGGTCCAGGCTGCCGATATGATCGGCAAACCGCTCCGCCACGATTCCCAGCACATCCTGCGTGATCGCATCGGGACGAATGCGGATCGGCTGTGGCATCAGCAAGTCGCGCCCCGGCGCTGGTTTGCGATTGTCCGCGTCGTAATTCCATTCGCCGCCTTCGGGCTTCCCCTCCGCCGTCATCAGCAGGCCGGTCTTGCGCCGCATGTCGCGATAGAAATACTCCATCCGCAACTGCTTGCGCGCCGCCGCCCATGTGTCGAACTCCGCATGGGAGCACAGGAAGCGATCATCCTCATGGATCACAACCGGCAGCCCAAAGCGCGTCTCCCACGCCTCCAGCATCGCCTGCACCCGCCATTCCCCGGCCTCGGTGACGTGAATGGCGGCCGGCTTGTGCCGCTCCACGGCGCGGGCGACTTCGCTGGTGAAGCTGCCGCTATTGGCGGGATCGTCCAGCGTCACATAATCGACGGTCCACCCCATCGCGCGCAACCGATCGGCATGATGGCGCATCGCGGACAGGATGAAGGCGATCTTGGCCTTGTGATGGCGGACATAGCTGGTTTCGTCCGCCACCTCCATCATCAGCACGACGCTGCGCGCCTTGTCGGCGCCGGTCTTGCTCATGGCGCGCAATGACGCGATGTCCGGGGTCAACTGGTCGCCCAGGACGGTAATAAGCAAAGGGCCGTCGGTCATGCGGGATGCAATGACTGACGGCCCTGTTGGCTCCTAGCTGTCTTAAAGGGTGTTAGCCCCGGCTGCGCGGCGGCCCCTTGCGCGGGCCACCAGCACCTGCACCCTTGAACGGGCGCGGGCTATGCGGCGCAGCGCCACCGCGCGAACCGGCACCCGGACCGCCGCGGGGCGGACCGCTGCGGTTGGGGCGGGCGTCGTTGGACGGGCGCAGCTGGCGACGATTTTCCCGCGCTTCCTCGCGGGGTGCGCCGTCAACGGGATCGAACATCACGTCCGCACCCTCGTCACCCGCCTCGCCCGAACGACGCACAGCCGCCAGGAACTTGGCCGAAATCGCCTTGGGGATTTCGAACATCGTTTCACTGGCGGTGATGCGGATCGCGCCGATGTCGCCGCGCGACACATGGCCACGACGGCAGATCAGCGGCAGTATCCAGCGCGGATCGGCATTCTGGGTGCGGCCGATATTCATGCGGAACCACTGGGTATCCTCAAAGCCCGGACGCGGTCCGTCACGGCGCGCCGGCGCTTCGCTGGCGTCCAGCAATTCTTCGGGCGCGGGCATGGCGGATCGGGCGCTCTTCACCAGCATCGCCGCGATTTCCTTGGCGCTCTTGGCCTCCAGCAACTCGGCGCCCAGCGCCCAGTCGGACTCTTCCAGTTCCACCGGCGCCAGCAACTGCGCGCGCAGACGCTCGCCATCCTGCTGGGCGATCGCTTCCTTGCTCGGCGCGGTCGTCCATTCGACCGGGATCTTCGCGCCCTTCAGCATCGATTCGACGCGGCGGCGACGCGGATAGGGCACGATCAGCACGGCCGTCCCCTTCTTACCCGCGCGACCGGTGCGACCCGACCGATGCTGCATCGTCTCCGCGTCGCGCGGCAGCTCGACATGGACCACCAAGGTCAGCGAGGGCAGATCGATGCCGCGCGCCGCGACGTCGGTCGCCACGCACACCCGCGCCCGCTTGTCGCGCAACGCCTGCAACGCCTGGTTACGCTCATTCTGGCTATGCTCGCCCGACAGCGCCACGACGGCAAAGCCACGCTCGGTCAGGCTGGCATGCAGGTGGCGGACATTGTCGCGCGTGGCGCAGAACAGCATGGCCGTTTCCGCCTCATGAAAGCGCAACAGATTGACGACGCTGTTCTCGATATCGGCCGGGGCGACGGTCATCGCCTGATAGCTGATGTCGCCATGGCCGCGCTCACCGGCGGCCGACGTGATCTGGAAGGCGTCCTTCTGATAACGGCGGGCCAACTGCACGATCGGCTTGGGCATGGTCGCCGAAAACAGCAGGGTGCGGCGGCCATCGGGCGTGGCGTCGAGAATGCCTTCCAGGTCTTCGCGGAAACCCATGTCGAGCATTTCGTCGGCTTCGTCCAGCACGGCGGTCTTGAGCGCCGACAGGTCGAGCGCGCCACGCTCCAGATGGTCGCGCAGACGGCCCGGCGTGCCGACCACGATATGCGCGCCCTGCGCCAGGGCGCGGCGTTCCTTGGCGGCGTCCATGCCGCCGACGCAGGTGGCGATGCGGGCGCGGGCGCCGGCGTAGAGCCATTCCAGCTCGCGGCTGACCTGCAACGCCAGTTCGCGCGTCGGCGCGATCACCAACGCCAGTGGCCAGGCGGGCGGGGGCAACCGATCGGCGTCGCCCAGCAATTCGCTGGCCATGGCCAGGCCGAATGCGACGGTCTTGCCCGAACCGGTCTGCGCCGACACGATCAGGTCGCGGCCAAAGGCTTCTTCCTGCGTCACTTCGGACTGGACCGGGGTCAGCGCTTCATAGCCCTTGGTGGTCAGCGCCTGGGCGAGCAGGGGGTGGAGAGTGTCAAATGCCATGTTCTTGTTTTTCCATCGGATAAAGCGACCCGCCTTCTTCCGACGGATACAACAAGACCTGTGCCTTCCATCCGCAATACGGATGTTCGGGGTGCAAGGTCACACACCCCGATTCTAGAGCGTTTACCGCGATTTCCGAGTCATCAGATGATTCCATCTGATTAGAAATCGCTCTAGGTTGTAACCCAACCTCCGTTCGCCCTGAGCCTGTCGACCCGAAGGTCGGCGTAGCCAAACGGCCGCGCTTCTTGTTTCTAGAAGAACGAGGCTTCGACAGGCTCAGCCCGAACGGCTTAGGGAAGCGCAGATTGACTGCTTCCCCAAATAAGAAAGCCTCCTTCCCGCGTTCCCGAGGAAGGAGGCTTGCCTTAACAGTATAGCATAAAGATCAGACTGCGGCGACTTCCGCCACATCGACCTTCACGCCCGGACCCATCGAAGACGACAGGGCGATCTTGCGGACATATTTGCCCTTCGAACCGGTCGGCTTCGCCTTGACGATCGCATCGACGAAGGCATCGAAGTTCCGGCGAAGATCTTCGGCCGAGAAGCTCGACTTGCCCAAGCCAGCGTGGATGATGCCGGCCTTTTCGACGCGGAATTCGATCTGGCCACCCTTGGCGGCCTTCACGGCTTCGGCGACGTTCGGCGTCACGGTGCCAAGCTTCGGGTTCGGCATCAGGCCCTTGGGGCCCAGAACCTTACCCAGGCGACCGACCAGGCCCATCATGTCCGGCGTCGCGATCACGCGCTGGAAATCGATGTTGCCGGCCTGGATGCTCTCCAGCAGGTCTTCGGCACCCACGATGTCGGCGCCGGCGTCGAGCGCCTGCTGAGCCTTGTCGTTGCGGGCGAACACGGCGACGCGAACGTCCTTGCCGGTGCCGGCGGGCAGGGTGACGACACCACGGACCATCTGGTCGGCGTGACGGGGATCAACGCCCAGGTTGATCGCGATTTCGACGCTTTCGTCGAACTTGGCGGTGGCGTGGGTCTTGATCAGGCCCAGCGCCTCGTTGACGCCGTGCAGCTTTTCGCGGTCAACCGCGGTGGCCAGGGCCTTCGCCTTCTTGGTCAGCTTTGCCATGGTCTTAGCCCTCCACCACGTCGAGGCCCATCGCGCGAGCGGAGCCTTCGATGATCTTCGTTGCAGCGTCGATGTCGTTCGCGTTCAGATCGGCCATCTTGGCCTGCGCGACTTCGGCGAGCTGGGCGCGGGTGATCTTGCCAGCGACGATCTTGCCCGGTTCCTTGGAACCCGACTTCAGATTGATCGCCTTCTTGATCAGGAAGGTGGCAGGCGGCTGCTTCATCGTGAAGGTGAAGCTGCGATCCGCATAGACCGTGATGATCGTCGGCAGGGGCGTGCCCTTGTCGACATTGGCGGTCTGCGCGTTGAACGCCTTGCAGAATTCCATGATGTTCACGCCGCGCTGACCCAGGGCTGGGCCTATCGGCGGGGCAGGCTTGGCGTCTCCGGCGGGCACCTGGAGCTTGATATAGCCCGTAATCTTCTTGGCCATTGTCACTCACTCTATAGCTGGGCGCGTCCAAAGATACGCCCGGTTCAAGTTTAGCGGTCAAACGGCTGCCTCAAAAACAGCCTCCCGCATAGAATCCGGCCGCCCAAGGGCAGCACGGAAGCGCGGGCCTATAGCGATGTTCGTTCCGAAAGGGAAGGGGGTCTGTCGCGTCTCTTGAAAAGGGAGCGCTCGACGACGCGGCCGTCATCCACGCAATGCCCTATGGCATGTAAGTCGGTTCGCATAGCGACGCAAAGAGGGCAGAGAAGGACGCCTTCTCTGTGCTCTCTGCGCCTCTGCGCGAACATCTTTCAACATCGTCATCAGGGACAAAAAGCAAAAAGGGCCGCCGATCCGAAGATGGGCGGCCCTTTTGAAAACCGAAGCAATGGTATCTTATTTCGACAGTTCGACCTGCTCGAAATCCAGTTCGACTGGGGTGGCCCGACCGAAGATCGACACCGACACCTTGACCCGGTTCTTTTCGAAATCCAGTTCCTCGACCACGCCGTTGAAGCTGGCGAAGGGACCGTCCAGCACCTTGACGCTGTCGCCGATTTCGTAATCGACGCTGACCTTGTGCTTGGGCGCGGCTTCGGCTTCCTTGCGCGCGCCGAAATAGCGGGCGGCTTCGGTTTCGCTGATCGCCTGCGGCTTGCCCATCGATCCCAGGAAACCCGTCACCTTGGGAGTATTTTTGATCAGATGGTAGATATCGTCGTTCATCGCCAGCTTGGCCAGGACATAGCCGGGCATGAACTTGCGTTCGACCTGAACCTTCTTGCCGCGCTTGACCTCGGTCACCGTCTCGACAGGCACTTCGACCTGCTCGACCAGTTGGGTCAGGCCCATGCGCTCGGCTTCGGACAGGATCGATTCCTTGACCTTGTTTTCGAAGCCCGAATAGGCGTGGATGATGTACCAGCGCGCCATGTTACCGTGTCAAACTCCCAAAAACCAAGGCTGTCATGCTCAAGCCTGACCCGCCGCAAGGCCCAGCAGCCACTGGACGATCGCGCCGAAGAAGGTGTCGATGCCGAAGAAGAACAGGCCGAGCAGCGTCGTCATGATGACGACCATTACGCCGGTCATCATCGTTTCGCGGCCGGTAGGCCACACGATCTTCGACGCTTCGGTCTTCACCTGATTGACGAATTCGCCGGGGGATACCTTCGCCATCGCCTGCCTCTATCTTCAAAACCAACGCCAATTCGCGAAGCAACAGTCCGCCCTCCCGTTCCCGTCCTATGGGACGTCCGGGGGAAGCGGCCGCATGCTTCGCGACACATGTTCGCCTGCGCACCTAGTCGCGAAACCCTGATACTACAAGGTTTAGCGGACTTGGCGCTTGGCAGGAGTGGAGGGACTCGAACCCACGGCATTCGGTTTTGGAGACCGACGCTCTACCAACTGAGCTACACTCCTGTGCCGGCGAAGGAGGGCGCTTTAGCGTGGCATGGGTGGTAGGGCAAGCAGGATTATGCAGCATCCGTTACGGGCGCGGCAACGCTGGTATCGACGCTGGTCTGCCGCTCCGCTTCCGCATTGATCTGCGCGCCGAGCAGGACGACGTAAGCGGAAACGAACAGCCATAGCTGCAGCACGACGACCGCGCCCAATGATCCATAGGTCTCGTTATAATTGCCGAAGGTCGAGACATAGAAGGACACGCCCAGCGTCACAAGCAGCCAGAACAGGGTCGCCGTGACTGACCCGACCGTCAGCCATTGCCACTGCGCTTGCTGGCGATTGGGACCGAAGCGGTAGATGAGGCCGAAGATGACGCTGGCGAGCAACCCCGCGCAGATCCAGGTCGCGGCCTTGATCGCGAACAGCACGCCCGGTCCCCAATCGGTCAGGAATTTCTGGATCAGGCCGATCACCGTTGCCGTGAACACGCCCGCCACCACCACCAGCACGGCGGAGCAGGTGATTCCGAGCGATACGCGGTAAAAGGCAAAAATATTGCGCCGTTCAAGCTGGCCATAGACGATGTTGAGCGATTGCATCACCGCCGACGCCGCGCGCGTCGCGCCATAGACGGCGATGGCGAGGGCGGTCAGCAGGCCGAAACCGATCGCGGGCTTGGGGGTACTGACGACGCCCAGAAGTTGGTCGTTGATGAGTTGGGCGGCGTCGGTGGGCACGACGGCGATGATCGCCTGCATATGCCGCCCGACCATCGCCGGGTCGCCGAACAGGCCATAGGTCAGCACGACAGCGGCGAACATCGGCGCGATCGAGAGAAAGGCATAATAGGCAACGCCAGCGGCCAGCAGACCGACATTATTGGATCCGAGCGACGCATAGACGCGCTTCAATATTTCCCACCAGGCCCGTGGCGGAATTTTCCACGGCGCATCGACATGCACCTGCTGCGCGATTTTCTCGGTCATGGACGTCCCCTGCTGCTCCATAGGGCAAGCGCATGAAGGGGGAGGGGGTTCCGCGTTAGCAT
>JAVBXL010000170.1 GCA_030824575.1 bacterium
GACAACATCATCGACCTTTGCTGCGAAGCTTGGAACAAGCTGGTCGATCAGCCGTGGCGCATCATGACTATCGGACGCCGCAAATGGGCGCGTGGGTTGTGATCAATGCAGGTTGGTATTAGATGGCCAAGCAGGACTGGCCGCACCCCAAGCAAAGCTATTTCGACTTTCTCAACCAGATCGATAGATAGAGTCGCGAGCGTCATGCTCCGCGGCTTTTGAAGGATGTCAGCTTGCTCCGCGTCACCAACGGCTAAAGCGCACGGTGCCGAAGCGACGACGCCAGGTTTCGTGTTCCCTTGCTTTGAGGAGAAGACGATGACTAGCAAAACCACGCGCCCCCGCCAGCCCCATCGCGCCAAGACGGACAGCCATGTCTATCTGCCCCATTCGTCCTGGACCCGCGTCGAGCGTAAGTCGGCGGGTGGGGCGATTGCGCCCGCAGACTTTTGGGCGCGGCTAGGGCTTTGAACCCATGCCCGCGCCGTTCGGCCATCGGCCGACGGCGTGGGCAACCGTCTCAGCCGCTCACGCCGTTGACGGGCACCGCTATCACACCCTCCGCCTCGAAACTGGCGATGGGATAGGCGCAATAGTCGGCGGCATAATAGGCGCTGGGGCGGTGATTGCCTGACGCGCCTAGGCCGCCAAAGGGCATGTTGCCCGCGGCGCCTGTGGTCGGCCGGTTGCGGTTGACCACGCCGGCGCGGCTTTCCTCGACAACCCGCTGCCATAGCGCCTCGTCCTGCGAGATGAGGCCAGCGGACAAGCCGAAGCTGGTGGCGTTGGTGGCGGCGATCGCGGCGTCGAAATCGGGCACGCGGATGACCGTGAGGACCGGCGCGAAAATCTCCGCATCGGGTGCATCGACGCCGGTCATGTCGAGCAGGGCAGGGGTGACGAAGGCGGCGCTGCGGTCCTGCACGCCGTCAAAGGGGCGGATCACCCGCGCGCCGCGCGCGATCAGGTCGCTGACGGCCCGGTGCGATGCGGCGGCGGCCTGGTCCGACACCAACGGTCCCATGAAGGCATCGCCCGGTTCGTTCCATGCCGCGATCGGTAGTTGCGCGGCAAGCGCAGCGGTCGCCTCCACGATCGCGTCGCCGACCCTGCCTTCCGGCACGATCAGGCGGCGGGCGCAGGAACAGCGCTGGCCGGTGGTGATGAAGGCGGAATTGACGATGATCGAGGCTGCGGCTTCCGGGCTGTCCCAGGCGACCAGCGGATTATTGCCCCCCAGTTCCAGCGCCATGACGACATGGGGCCGATCGACCAACGCCCGGCGCAGCGCAGCGCCTGCGCCCGCCGATCCGGTGAACAGCAGCCCGTCGATGTCGCCCGCGACCAGCGCTTCGCCGGTGGCGCGCCCGCCCTGGACCACGGTCAACAGCCCATCGGGCAGGCCCGCCGCCGCCCAGGCGTCGGCCATGGCGGCGCCGGTGGCCGGGGTGATCTCCGAGGGCTTGAACACCACCGCATTGCCCGCGATCAGGGCAGGGACGATATGGCCGTTGGGCAGGTGGCCGGGGAAATTATAGGGGCCAAGCACCGCCATCACGCCATGACCGCGATGGCGCAGCACGGCGCGGCCGAAGGGCATGTCGGCGGCGCGCTCGCCGGTGCGTTCGGCATGGGCCTTGATCGACACATCGACCTTGGCGATCATCGACCCGATTTCCGCGTCGCTTTCCCAGAGCAGTTTGCCCGTTTCGCGGGAAATAAGCTGCGCCAGCGCCGCGCGCCTTTCCCCCAACACCTGCGCATAGCGATGGGCGATAGCGATGCGGTCGGCCACCGGCAGGGCGCGCCAGCCGGGCAGGGCGGCATGGGCGGTGGCGATGGCGCGGTGGCAATCATCGGCGCTCGCGACCGGGCCCTCCCAGACCAGTTCGCGTGACGCCGGATCGAAGGACTGAAGCATCATGCTCACCGTGCCGCGCTTTCTTGCGCACTGGTCATCGCGAAGATGCCGGTCGCGTTGCCGGTGTCGAAGGCGAGGTCGAGCCTGCCCGTCGCAGGGTCGATATCGCGGCTGATAAATTCATAAAAGGAGCCGGGCACCTGCCGCAATTCCCCGTCGGCGAAACGCCGTTCGACGCTGTCGGCGCGGAAAGCGGTCTGGCGGACCCGCCCGGTCGCGGAGACTTCCAGCTTGGCCTTCATCGGGCGATCTTCCGCTTTGAGCCGCTCGGCGAGGGCGGCGACATCGGCCACCCGGTCGGTGGCATGGTTGAAGCCGTTACCCTCCGTCGCGATCCACGCGGCCTCGTTGGAGCGGGAAAGAAGCAACTGATAATCATCGAAACTAGGCACGTCATGCTGCCGGTCGAAGGCGGAGAGGATGACTGGCAACGCGGCGATTGCGTCAACGAGTTGGACAGCTTCTCCGGCTTCATAGCGCACCAATATGGCCTTCGCCCGATCGTCCAGCGGATCGCGCGACGTGCCGAAGACGCGGGCTGCGGCCTCGGCAAAGTCCGGGTCGAACCGATCGACATGCAGTTCGGACAGGAAGAATTGCGGGATGGCTTCGGGAAAGTCGATATGGCGGTAGGCGCGGCCAGTCATCTTCAACCGGTCGAGCGGATAGATGGCCGCCATTGCATAGCCCAAGGGCAGGAAGATGCGGGTGAAGGCGTCCTCGCCGCCCGGCAGCGCGCCGGTCGTGCCATTGGGGAAGCGGATCGAGCGCAGCGCGCCATGGTCGAACACCACCTTGCCGCCGCGCGCCAACGTGTCGGTGACATAGGCGTCGCCGCTCGGCACCCGGCGCAGCAGGTCGGCAAACAGGGCGACGTTCAGCGCCATGGCGAAGGTGGCGCGCGACACGGTGTCGCCGCGCTGCGCCAGTAGGGCGGGATCGATCGCCAGCCTGTCCAGCGTCTGGCGACCCGCCTCTTCGCCCAGGGTCGCAACGACCAATGTCTCTATGCTGCCCATATTCTCAATCGACATGAAATGCTCCGGGATGACAACGCCCTTATGCCAAGATAGGCAGGATATTCAAAATGGCGACCTGTCATCTGTTGATGCGAGTTTGGAATGAACGGATCACGCAAATATTTGCCGCCGATGCAGGCGCTGACCGCGTTCGAGGCGGCTGTGCGCCATGGTGGCTTTTCGCGGGCGGGCGAGGAAATCGGCCTGACGCAAAGTGCGGTCAGCCGGCAGATCGCGCAGCTGGAGGACTGGCTCCAAACGCCCCTGTTCGACCGGATCGGCCGACGGGTGCGGCTGAACGAAGCGGGGCGGGCCTATGCCGATGATCTGCTGCCTGCGCTCGACGCCCTTCGTCGTGCGACGGCCCGAGCCTCGGCGCGGCCGTCGCAGACCGCGCTGCGGGTCGCCACCCTGCCCAGCTTCGGGATGCGTTGGCTCGCGCCGCGCCTGCCGCAACTGACGGCGCGCCACCCCGATCTGGTGATAGACTTCGCCGCCCGCTCGCAACCCTTCGACTTCGGGCATGAAGAGTTCGATGCAGCTGTCCATTTCGGTGTCGCAGCGGATTGGCCCGGCGTCGCGATGGACTTTCTGTTCCGCGAAGAAGCGGTGCCGGTCTGCGCGCCGACTTGGCTCGCCGCGCACCCCTTACGCGAACCGGCCGACCTGCTGCACGCGCCGCTGCTCAGCCAGACGTCGCGGCGCAAGGCATGGACGCGCTGGCTGACGGCGGCGGGGGTGGATGCGTCGGGGCTGGTGCCAGGGCCGGCCTATGAACATTTCCTGATGCTGGCGCAGGCCTGCGCGGCTGGCGGCGGCGTGGCGCTGATCCCCAGTTTCCTGATCCAGCCGGAACTGGAGGCGGGCACGCTGGTCATCCCCTTCGCCCGGCCACTGTCGAGCGAGCAGGCCTATTATCTGGTCTATCCGACCGGCGTGCTGGGGGCCGGGCCACTGGCCCAGTTTCGCGACTGGATGGTGGAGCAGGCGCGGGGCGCCTGACCCCTCAATTCTTCTTGGGCATGCAATCCGCGCCCGCGGCTTTGATCGCGCCGCACAGGCGCGCGGCATCGTTGCTGCTGGCGAGTGGTCCGGCCTGGAGCCGGGTGACTGCGCCGGCCTTCACCAGATAGGGCTGATAGGCGGACAGGCCGCTGACCTTGCGGCTGAGCTGGCTCCAGAGCGCGCGGGCGCGGCCTTCCTCGCCAAATGCGCCGAGTTGCACGCGCCAGCCGCCCGAAGCGGCGGGAACGGGGGCCGTGGCGGCAGGACGCGCCGGCGCAGGCGCTGGCTTCGGCTTGGCGACGGCGACCTGTTGGGGCGCAGGCCTGGACGACGCGGGCGCTGGTGTCGGCTGGCTGGGCGTGGAAGGCGGCAATTGCGTCGTGCGAACGGCCGACGGGTTGCTGCGCGGCGGTGGCGGAGCCGCTTGCGCCAGCGTTACGCTCTTGTCGCCCTTTTCCAGGCTGGCGGCCAGGGCCAGGCCCTGCTTGCGCTGGTCTTCAGGGATATATTTGTCCATCTGCTCCAGGCTGGTCGATGCCTGCGGCAGGCCGGATGCGGAAGCGCGTGTCATCAGCGCATAGGCGCGCACCCAATCCTTGGCCAGCGTGTCGCCGTTGAACAGGGCGGTGCCCACGATATATTGCGCGCGCGGTTCGCCGCGCATCGATGCGCGTTGCAGATAGGGCATGGCGTCGGTGCGGTTGCCCTGCTGGAACATCAACAGGCCCAGATTATCTTCAGCGCGCAAATGCCCCTGCACCGCTGCCTTGCGATACCAGTCTATGGCGGTGTTGAGGTCGGGCTGGACGCCGCGGCCCAGCTTATAGGCCTGGGCCAGGTTGAACTGCGCATCGGGATCGCCCGATTGCGCGAGCGGCCGCCACTCGGCGATCGCCTTGGCATAATCGCCCTGCTGCCAGGCGTCGACGCCGGTCTTTACATCCGCCAGCGCGGGCAGGGCGACACCCAGCATCGCGACCAGCGCTGCCGTTCCCCAGATATGCTTCATATGCACAGGCTCCAGTGCGAAAATCGTCATGGGCAACCGCATTGGCCAAACAAGGTTAAGGTCTTGTTAGCGCAACGGCAAGATGCTGGACAATAGCTTAACCATGGCGTCGCCGGGCCATCAAGTTTCGCGGGCAGTTAACCAAATTTTAGCGCCGCCTGTGGCAATCCGGCCCGGAACTGGATTTTCGGGGGGTATGCGTGCGGATATTGGCAATGGCATCGCAAAAGGGCGGATCGGGCAAGACCACCTTGTCGGGCCATCTGGCCGTGCAGGCGCAACGTGCCGGCGCTGGCCCGGTCGTGCTGATCGACATCGATCCGCAAGGGTCGCTGGCCGACTGGTGGAACGAGCGAGAGGCTGAATTTCCCGCTTTCGCCCAGACCACGGTCGCGCGCCTGGCTGCCGATCTTGAGATTTTGCGCCAGCAGGGGTTCAAGCTGGCCGTCATCGATACGCCGCCCGCGATCACCATGGCGATCCAGAGCGTCATTTCGGTCGCCGAACTGATCGTCGTGCCGACCCGGCCCAGCCCGCATGACCTGCGCGCCGTGGGCGCAACCGTCGACCTGTGCGAGCGCGCGGGCAAGCCGCTGATCTTCGTCGTCAATGCCGCGACGCCCAAGGCGCGGATCACGTCCGAAGCCGCCGTCGCCCTATCCCAGCATGGCACGGTCGCACCGGTGACGCTGCACCATCGCACCGATTTTGCGGCATCGATGATCGACGGTCGCACCGTCATGGAAGTCGATCCCAAGGGTCGTTCCGCCGCCGAGGTGGAAGCGCTCTGGTCCTATGTGTCGGACCGGCTGGAGAAGAATTTCCGCCGCACGGTCTTTTCCGTGCCCCAGGGCAGCGTCGGCACGATCGCCAGCCGTCCATCGAGCGGGGGCTTCGGCCGCCGCGTGATCGGCCAGTAAGGGAGCCAGGACCATGGCCGAACCCAAACCGCTCGCTTCGCTGACATCGGGCCTGCTGGCCCGCAAGGGCGCGGCCCAGCCTGCGATGCGTCGTCCGATGCTAGGCTTTGCCCGTCCGTCGGGCGTGGCGTTGCAACAGGATGACCTGGGGCAACAGGATGATCTGGGCTGGAACGACATGGGTTTCGATGTCGAGCCGGTGCACGAACCGATCGAGGAGCCGGCCGCGCCGATCGGCCTGACGCCGATGACTCCGGTCGTGCCCGTCCCGCCGGTGGTGACGGAACGCAAGGTTCTGGCCAAGCGGCTGGCCGCGAAGGCGGCGCCTGTTCAGGCCGTCGCCCGCAACCGCAAGTCGGCCTTTACGCTGCGCCTCGACGCTGAACGACATCTGAAACTGCGGCTGGCCTGCGCGATTACGGGCCGGTCGGCCCAGCAGATCGTGACCCAGGCGCTGGACGATCTTCTCAATGACCTGCCGGAAATCGACCGGCTGACTCAGCAGCTGCCGCACATGCGCGACGGCCAGTGAATGAAGGGTGGGTAATTTTATGAAACGCACGACATTCGGAAAGGCGGCGCTGTCTTCTTTGCTCGTCGCCACGACCATGGTGGGTTGCACCGGCGCGGCCTTCCGCCCGTCGGCTTCGGCCGTCCAGCAGAAGGGCGATCCGGGCAAGCTGGCCATCGCCGCGGAAAAGGCGCTGGCCGACCGGGACGGAGACAAGGCGGTGGAAGCCGCCGAAGCTGCGGTGCAGATCGCCCCGCAAAACGCCGCCTACCGCCAGATTTTGGGCCGCGCCTATGTGCTGGCCGGACGTTTCGCATCGGCCGAAACGGCGCTGAGCGACGCGATGACGCTGGGCAATAGCGACGCCAGCACGATCGTCAGCCTGGCGCTGGTGCAGGTGGCGCAGGGCCGTGGCGACGCCGCGCGCAGCCTGCTGGTCGCCAATGCCGCCACGGTGCCGGCGGGCGATTATGGTTTGGCGATGGCGATGGCGGGCGATCCGTCCGAAGGCGTCCGTATTCTTTCCGAAGCCATTCATGACCCGTCCGCCACCGTCCGCACACGCCAGAATCTGGCTTATGCCTATGCGCTGGCCGGTCGCTGGAAGGATGCGCGCATGATCGTGGGCATGGACATGGCGCCGCTGGCCGCGAACAAGCGCATTTCCGACTGGGCGCAGATCGCCGAGCCTTCTTTGGCGCCGATGCGCGTCGCCGCGCTGATGGGCGTGACGATCGATCAGGGCGATATCGGCCAGCCGGTCGCGCTGGCGCTGGCACCTGCCGCCGCTGCGCCGACCGAAATGGCGCAGGCCGCGCCGGACATCGCGCCCGTGCCGGAAGCCCAGCCGGAAGCGCCGGTGCAAGTGGCGGAAGCCGCGCCCGCACCTGTCATCAACTCCGCCCGCGCACCTGTGCGCGTCGCCGCCCGCGATTTCATCATCGAGGACCGCAACGCCAAGCCGGTTCAGCCCAAGAGCCGCGCCGCCAAGGCGCAGCCAGCCATCGCCGGGCCGGTCGCACGGATGCAGCAGGCCGCCTTCATCAAGCCGGTCGCCAATGGCGCCAGCAACTGGGTGGTGCAGCTGGGCGCTTATGACAATGCCGCGATCGCCAAGGAAAAATGGATGAGCATGGCAGGCCGTAGCAGCACGCTCGCCGCATTCCCGGTGCTGACCAGCCAGGCGACCGTCAAGGGCAAGCCCTATTATCGCCTTGCCATCAGCGGCTTTGGCAGCCGGTCGGACGCCATGACGGCGTGCCGGACCATCCGCGCAAAGAGCGGCCAGTGTTTCGTGCGTGAAGGCGCGCCGGGCGCCACGACGCAACGCTGGGCGATCGCCACCAAGGGCCGCCAATACGCATCGCGCTGAACTTTCCTCCCCCAAGCGTGACCCTGAACGCGCGAAGCTCACCAGCTTCGCGCGTTTTTTCTTGGGCGATGCAGGGTGCGGCGCAACGGAGAAGCGGGCCGGACGAAGATGCTAGGCTGTGGTGACACATGATTGCCGATTTCTGATTCATCACTGGCCTTTGGAGGCTGGTGTGGAAGGCGAGGTCCTCAGGAACGATCAATGGGAGCGACTACAGGAGTTTGTGCCGGGTGGTCGCAAGGGCAAGCGCGGTCCGCGCAGTGATGGTCGCCGGTTTCTCGATGCGCTGCTGGCTGTTGATCGATGCGACCGTGATCCGTGCTCAGGCCCAAGCTGGCGGGACACGGGTAAAAGGGGCGGTCGCTCAAGCCCAGGCTCTCGGGCGATCCCGAGGCGGGTTCGGCACCAAAATCCATGCCGTAGTCGATGCTCTAGGCTTGCCGATCCGCTTCATCCTGGGCTCCAGCCGGCAAAACGACATGGCACTCGCCTGTGATCCCTATGATCGCGTAGCTTACAAGCCGTAGCTTACAAGCAGCGCTGGGGCATTGAAGGCTTTTTCGCCAAGCTCAAACAATGGCGACGCATCGCAACCCGATAAGACAAAATTGCCGCCAATTTCCTCGGCTTTGCCAAGCCCGCCAGCATGATGCTTTGGCTCAAATGATTAAATCGTCACTACAGCCTAAAGTATGAGTGGATAATCGGCATGTCGCGATAGATTGCTACCAGCAGCGATCATAAAGACAATTTATGTGCAGCTTATGAAAATTTCTGCTTGATTTGTGGAATATTAAGGGTCGACCGTGTCGTAATTCTCAGAGGCTCACATATTTTTGTTATGGTCTATATTTGCCCCACGAGTGGCTAGACTGAGCAGATACTCGATGGCGCGTATTGGGATTTGTACGAACCCGCCGGCGCGGGATCGAGGCCTGGATTTGAAGTACCGCTGACCCACTGATATCGGCGCTTTGGTTGAGCCTGCTGCGGAATAGATGGAATGCAGGCGCATGATCACTTATTCGATCAGCTGGCGGGATAAGTCACCAGTGCCAAAAAATCTATATGCTTATCTACAAACGGCTGAACTCTGCCAATGGCTGGCTCACATTGTCCTGGGCTTGCGAAGTTGCGCCCTGATTTCAACCAGAAGCGATGTTTTCTGCGTCACCTGACTCTGTCAACCGGACAAGATCGATGAGGCTTCCTGCAAGGCGGGCAACACCACGTCGCGCAGGTCGGCCACGCTTTTGCGCGCGGCTGCCGTGCCGACGTTCAAGGCGGCAACGACCTTGCCATGGCTAGTGACCGGTACGGCGATGGAGCGCAGACCGACCTCCAGTTCCTCGTCCACCACCGCATAGCCCCGGCTGGCGACCCCGCTGAGTTCGATCAGCAGTTCGGCGCGGTCCACGATCGTCTTTGCGGTGAATTTTTCGCGCATCGTCCGGGCAAGATAGGCTTCCTGCACCGCATGGGGCTGCCCGGCCAGCAACACCCGGCCCATCGACGTGGCGTGCAACGGCAACCGGCTGCCAACCCGCAGGTTGATCGACATGATCCGCGTCGCCTCCGCCCGCGACACATAGAGAAGTTGATCATCCTCCATCACACCCAGCGAGCAGGATTCGTGCAGAGTGTCGCGCAACGTGTCCAGCAGCGGTTGGGCGCGCGCCGCGAGCGCATTGAGCGATAGATAGGGGTGGCCCAGCGAAAGCGCCTGCCGCCTAACCGCATAGCCGCGCTCGTCCTGTCCGACATATCCCAGGAGCGAGAGGGTGTGCAGGCATCGTCGCACCGACGCGCGGCTCAGGCCGGTCCGGCGGCTGGCTTGCGCGATGGTGACCGGCTGTTCGGCCTCCGCCACGCATTTCATCACCGCCAAACCGCGCGCCAGCGACGTCATGAAATCGGGATCGCCGGGTCTGTCATAGCTGGTCGATTCAGGCACGTGCGCATCCGTTTTGTGGCCGATTATCGAACAATAGTCCGATTATCGATTGACTCAACCCCCTGTTGCGAAAAGACGGGAGCCAGCATCAGGAGATGAGCGTGATCGACAAAAGCGTGGAAACAGCGGCCCTGGCGGTGGATGGCATCGGGGACGGTGCGTCGGTGATGATCGGCGGCTTCGGCACGGCCGGTATGCCCGACCAGTTGATCGACGCGCTGATCGCGCGCCAGGTCGGCGACCTGACGATCATCAACAACAATGCGGGCAATGGCGAGACGGGCGTGGCCGCGCTGATCAAGGCGGGGCGGGTGCGCAAGATCATCTGTTCCTTCCCGCGTCAGTCGGATTCCCATCATTTCGACGCGGCTTATCGCGCTGGTCAGATCGAGCTGGAACTCGTGCCGCAGGGCAATCTGGCCGCGCGCATCCAGGCGGCAGGGGCCGGCCTGGGCGCCATCTTCACGCCGACCGGCTTTGGCACGCTGTTGGCCGACGGCAAAGAAACGCGCGAGATAGACGGCGTCCACCATGTCCTCGAATATCCGATCCGCGCCGATTTCGCCCTGATAAAGGCGGCACGCGGCGATCGCTGGGGCAATCTGGTCTATCGCAAGACCGCGCGCAATTTCGGCCCGAT
>JAVBXL010000016.1 GCA_030824575.1 bacterium
ATCCTGAAATTTCCGAAGCGTAGCTTTTTGCCAGATTCCCTGACGGTAGTTTTTCCGCGAAAATATTTTTTATGGTTCTAAATCAAATAGATGGGTTAGGCCCGAATAATCGAGTGGGAGTGAATCGGATAAGATGGCCGTCCGGGGGACGGCCCTCCGATTTACTCGGCGGCGCAAGCCGCCGCAGCGGCTGTCCACCATCACATCCTGATGGAGTGCCTGATGCCTGAAAGCCCCCTTGGCCATCCCGTCTATCGGGACATGCCGACCACCATCTTTGAACATATGTCCGCCCGCGCCCGCGACACCGGCGCGATCAACCTGGGCCAGGGTTTTCCCGAAGGCCCCGGCCCGCGCATCGTGCTGGAGGCGGCGGCCGATGCGCTGCTTACCCGGTCCAGCCAATATCCGCCGATGGCCGGTCTGCCCGAATTGCGCGCTGCGGTCGCCGACCATTATGCCCGGCACCAAGGGCTGGACCTGACCCCGCAGGAGGTGATCGTCACCTCCGGCGCGACCGAGGCGATCGCCGCCAGCCTGCTCGCGCTGGTGAAGCCGGGCGACGAAGTGCTGATGCTCGCCCCGCTCTATGACGCCTATCTGCCGCTGGTCGAACGGGTCGGCGGCGTGGCGAAGGTCGTGACGCTGACCCCGCCCGACTGGCGCGTCACGCGCGAAGCGCTGAGCGCAGCGATCACGCCCCGCACCCGCATCCTGCTGATGAACAACCCGGTGAACCCGACCGGCATCGTCCTGCGCGACGCGGAACTGGCGCTGCTCGCCGATCTGTGCGTCGCCCATGACCTTATCGCTATCTGCGATGAAGTCTGGGAACAGACCGTCTATGACGGCATCCCCCACCGCCCGCTGATCGCCTTTCCGGGGATGCGCGACCGCACGGTCAAGATCGGGTCGGCGGGCAAGATCTTTTCCGTCACCGGGTGGAAGGTCGGCTGGATGTGTGCCGCCCCGCCGATCGCCACGCTGCTGGCGCGCGCCCATCAATTCCTGACCTTCACCACGCCGCCCGGCCTGCAATGGGCGGTGGCACAGGGGCTGGCCTATCCCGACGCCTGGTTCTCCGACCAGCGCGCCACCTATCAGGCGTCACGCGACCGGCTGGCGGCGGGGCTCACCGCAGCGGGCTATGTCGTACAGCCCAGCGGCGCCACCTGGTTCCTGTCGATCGACCTGCCAGCATCAGGCATCGCGCTGGACGACGTGACCTTTTGCGAACGGATCATCGAGGAGGCCGGGGTGGCGGCGATCCCGATCAGCGCCTTCTATCCCGATGCGTCCATCACGCACCTGGTCCGCCTCTGCTTTTCCAAGAGCGACGATACGCTGGATCAGGCGATCGAACGGCTCGCTGCCTTCCGCGCGACGCTCGGCTGACGCACGATCGCCGCGCCCAGGATCAGCATTGCGATCAGCAGCAGCCCCTGCGCCGCCAGGAAGGGCGGTTCCGTCCCGGTCGGTGCCAAGGCATTGAGCGCCGGCACCTTGAGGAAGCTCTGCACCACCAGCACGAACAGATTGAGCCACAGCGCCGCGGTCGCGCTCACCGCATAGGTCGCCCGCGCCCGGCCGCGCAGCTTGAGGCCATACAGCGCCACGAAAGCGACGATCAGCACCAGAGACGAGACGATCCCGACCCCGATCGCCGGCGTGAAGCCGCGAAAGGGAAAGAGGAAGCCGGTCAGGCTGGTCAGCAGCGTCGTGCCAAGGAAGACCGCCTGCGTGCCGGGCAAGAACCGCCCCTTCGCTTGTGCGGCCAGGGCGATGAGGCCCGCTACGATGGCGACCAGGCTGATCGCGACGTGCAGCGCGATGAAGGCGGGCATGGAAAGACCGAGGATCATGATGTTTCTCCTTGGGAAAATTACTTCCCTTCCCGTCATCCCCGCGAAGGCGGGGATCCATCTCCCAACAGCGCATCCATGTGCAACGTCAGGGGATGGATTCCCGCCTGCGCGGGAATGACGAATAGGGTCAGGCTTTTATCATATACCGCGCCGCCGCATCCTTGAGCGACAGGCCCGGCCGCAACGCCCCCCGCGCGGCGAGATAGGCGTCCAGATCGCCCCGGTCCGGCAGCGCCGGAATGGTGATCGCCTCGCCCATGTCCAGCCCGGCCAGCGCCGCGTCGACCATCACCTCGACATCCATCACCATCTCGGCCGGGATGCCGGCGATCTGCGCGTCGGTCCAGATCGCCGTCCGCGTGATCCCCGGCAGCACCGCCTGCACCTTCACGCCCTTGGCTCCCAGTTCGACCTGCAACGCCTCGGTAAAGGCCAGGACATAGGCCTTGCTCGCCGGATAGACCGCCGTGAAGCCGTCGGGCATCAGCGCCGTGACCGACGTGATGTTGATCAGCGTCCCCGCCCCGTTCGCCGCCAGTCGCGGCGCAATGGCGCGGGACAGCCGCGTCACTGCCAGGATGTTGAGCGCGATCATGCCGGTGAGGTAATCCGGGTCGGTTTCGACGAAGCCCTGTTCGCCTGCAATGCCCGCATTGTTGACCAGACCGGTGATGGCGTCGTCATCGCGCAGCCGCGTCTCGATCCGGGCCAGGTCGTCGGCCTTGGCCAGATCGGCGGCGATCACCTCGACGCCAACGCCGGTCTGCTCGCGCAAACTGGCGGCCAGGGCCTCCAGCTTGTCCGCGCGCCGGGCGACCAGGATCAGATTGGCGCCGCGCTTGGCGAAGCGATCGGCATAGACCGCGCCAATGCCGTCCGACGCGCCGGTGATGAGAATGGTTTCGTTGGTCATGGGAAGTCTCCTTTGAAAGGGCTCCCGTTCGTTTCTCGACACGCTCGAAACGAACGGGGTCGATAGTGTCAGCCGTTGATGAAATCGAGCAGGTCGGTGTTGAACCGATCCTGATGCGTGACCGTCAGTCCATGATCGGCCCCTTCATACACGATCAGCACCGCATCCGTAACGATCTTCACGGTGGAGAGGGCGGCCGCGCCGATCGGCACGATCTGGTCGTCATCGCCATGCAGCACCAAAGTCGGCACATCGATCCTGGCCAGGTCGGCATGAAAATCGCTCTCGGAAAAGGCGCGGATGCTGTCGAGCTGACCCTTCAACCCGCCCATCATTCCCTGCCGCACGAAATCGTCGCGCACGCCCTCGGAGATCACCGCGCCTGCGCGGTTGTAGCCGTAGAAGGGGATGGTCAGATCCTTGAAGAACTGGCTGCGATTGTCGAACGTGCCCTTGCGGATGCCGTCGAACACTTCGATCGGCAGACCGCCCGGATTGGCCTCGGTCTTGAGCATCAGCGGCGGCACCGCGCCGATCAGCGCCAGCTTCGCAACCCGGCTCGTGCCATGGCGGCCGACATAGCGGGTGACTTCGCCGCCGCCGGTCGAATGGCCGACCAGGATGACATCGTGCAAATCCAGCGCCGCGATCACATCGGCCAGATCGTCGGCATATTGGTCCATGTTGTTATTGTGCCACACCTGATCCGACCGGCCATGGCTGCGGCGGTCATGGGCGATGGTGCGGAAGCCCTTATTGGCGAAAAACACCATCTGCGCGTCCCAGGCGTCGGCGCTCAGAGGCCAGCCATGGGAAAAGACGATCGGCTGGCCATCGCGCGGGCCCCAATCCTTGTAAAAGATGCGGGTGCCGTCCTTGGTGGTCACGAAATTGCACATGATGCATATCCCTTCTGTGTCTGGAAGGGCGTCTCTCTCGCCCTGTGCTTGCAGTTTTAAGGGCAATGACGGAGGATCGGGATTGGCGGTCCCGACATTAAGCGGGCCGATTGCGACAAAGGCTGCCCCATGGACGCAACGCAGACCCCCAGGGCTGAAATCGGCATCCTCCTCTACCGCGATTGCCAGCAGGCGATGGTCCATGGCATGACCGACCTGATCGCCATCGCCGGGCAGTTTTCGCACCAGCATGGCGGCCCGATGCTGCGGGTCAGCCATTGGCGGATGCAGGCCGATGAAGGCTTCGCTCGCAGTCACGACACGCATGAAGGCCATCCCGGCACGCCCGACATCTGGCTCGTACCCGGCCGCCTGTCGGGCGTGCCCGATGCGCAGGAAGCCGCGCCCTATGCCCGCTGGCTGCTGGATCGCCACGCCGCCGGCACCACCCTCGCCTCCAACTGCGGCGGCGCGTTCCTGCTCGCGGCGACCGGGTTGCTCAGCGGCCGCCCGGCGACGACCCACTGGTGGTTCGCCGATCCGTTCCGCACCCGCTTTCCCGACGTCAAACTGGATTGCGACCGCATCGTCATCGACGATGGCGACATCATCACCGCCGGCGGCCTGATGGCCTGGACCGATCTTGGCCTGCGGCTGGTCGATCGTCTGCTCGGCCCGACGGTCATGCTCGACACCGCCAAATTCCTGCTGATCGACAGCGCCGGGCGCGAACAGAAGCATTTCGCCCGCTTCATGCCGCGCATGACCCATGGCGACGAACCGATATTGAAGGCGCAACACTGGCTCGCCGCCCGCGAGACCAAGGCCGTCAGCGTGCGCGACATGGCGGCGCAGGTCGGCATGGAGGAACGCACCTTCCAGCGCCGGTTCAAGGCGGCGACCGCCATGACCCCGATCGAATATGTCCAGCATTTGCGCATCGCCAAGGCGCGCGAACATCTGGAATTTACCCGCCGCACCGTGGACCAGATCGCCTGGAGCGTCGGCTATGAGGACGCCGCCGCCTTCCGCAAGCTGTTCCACCGCCTCGTCGGCCTCTCGCCCGGCGACTATCGCGCCCGCTTCGCAGCGCCGAGTGCGCAGGCGGCCTGAAATTTTCGATAGTTAGCTAACTATCGAAAATCGTTATGGCGATTCAACTGTCGCACTCGTCGTCTCACACTTGCGGCATCTGCCCTCGCCCGCTAGGTTCCTGTTTCGTTCCCAAAGGATTATCATGGACAGCCTGGCCGCCCTCTTCATTCTCGTCGCGTTGCTGATCGGGCTGGCCGTCGGCTGGCTGCTCAGCGCCCGGTCCACCGCCCCGCTCGCGGCGGAAAAGGCCGATCTCGCCACCAGACTCGACCTCGCCACCACCCAGCGCAACGGCGCCATCGCCGAACTGGCGGTGGAAAAGGAGCGCGTCGCCCAGGCCGAAACCCGCATCGCCCGCCTCGAATCGGCGCAGGTCGCAGCCGATCAACGGCTGGAATCCATTCAGGCCGCCGCCGCCCAGCGCATCGACGCCATCCAGGCCGAACGCGAAGCCGCGCTGCGCGAGTTGGCCGCGCTCAAATCCGACACCCAGGCCCGCACCCAGGCCTTCGAACAGCAGATCGCCGCGCTGCGGGATGCCAAGGAGCAACTCTCCGCCCAGTTCAGCGAGATTGGCGGCAAGCTGCTCGAATCGGCTCAGACCCAGTTCCTGACCCGCGCCGACCAGCGCTTCGCCCAGGCAAACGAAAAGAGCGAAGCGCAGCTCAAGACCCTGCTCAACCCCGTTGAAACCACGCTCAAACGCTATGAAGAAGGCCTCGCCCGCGTCGAAAAGGACCGCGTCGGCAGCTATGCCGAACTGCGCGAGGCGGTGCAGCAGGTCCATCTGGGCCAAGGCCAGGTGCGGGAGGAAACCGCCAAGCTGGTCAATGCGCTCCGCGCCGCGCCCAAGACCCGCGGTCGCTGGGGCGAACAGCAGTTCAAGAACCTCATCGAAACCGCGGGCCTCTCGCCTTTCGTTGATTTCAAAGAGGAAGTTTCGGTCGCGGTGGAAGACGGCCGGATGCGGCCCGACTTCATCATCAACCTGCCCGGCGACCAGCAGATGGTGGTCGACGTCAAATGCTCGCTCGTCGCTTATCTCAACGCCGTCGATCAGGTCGACCCCGGCTTACGCGACGCCCATATGCTCGACCATGCCCGCGCCATGCGCACCCACGCCGACGCGCTGGGGCGCAAGGCCTATTGGGAGCAATTCGACAAGGTGCCCGACTTCGTCATCATGTATGTGCCCGGCGACAATTTCGTCACCGCCGCGCTGGAAGCGGACATGGACCTGTGGGAACGCGCGGCGAAGAACCGCGTCATCATCTGCGGCCCCGCCACCTTTCTCCCCCTCGCGCGCACACTTGCAGGCCATTGGCGTCAGGCCAAAATGCAGGAACAGGCGCAGCAGGTCGGCCAGCTCGGCAAGGAACTCTATGAGCGCCTCGCCGTCGCCGCGACCCATCTCAAGCGCCTCGGCTCCGGCCTCAACAGCGCCGTCTCCAACTATAACAGCTTCATCGGCAGCTTCGAAACCCGCGTCCTGTCCACCGGCCGCAAGTTCCGCGAGCTCGACATCGAAACCGGCGGCAAAGAGATCGAAACGCTCGAACCACTCGACGTGCTGGCACGCGACGCCCAGACCGAGGAAGCGCGCGCCCTGCCGGCAGCGTAACGAACAAATAGAGGAACAAGCACGGCTCGCCTGCGTCTCTTTCCCATAAGCGACCAGACTCAACCAGGATCGCGGGTCGGAGATGATCATGTGGAAGACTTTATTGACGCGCCGCCCGCTGCGGCGCCCGGACAAGGCAAAGGTTGATCCGCCGCCGCGCGATGGCCGGACCGCGTTGGACAGTCCCTTTGCCGACCTGATGGCGAAACTGGACAAGATTCCCTATCGGCGGACGCACAAGCCCGCATTTGGCGGCCGCTGACCCGGATCAGCCGATCGGCCCCATTGCGACCCTGCCGTCGCGCTGGCATGGCAGGTCCATGACACGCATCGGCCTGCTTGGCGGCTCCTTCAATCCGGCGCATGGCGGCCATCGCGCCATCTCGCTCTTCGCGAGGGACGCGCTCGAACTTGACGAAATCTGGTGGCTCGTCTCCCCCGGCAACCCTTTGAAGCCTGCTAAGGGCATGGCCCCGCTCGCCGCCCGCCTCGCCCATGCCCGCACAATCGCCCGCCGCGCCCCGATTCGCGCCACCGCGATCGAGCGGCAGCTACGCACGCGCTACACCGTCGATACGCTCCGCGCGCTCACCCGCCGCTACCCCAAAAACCGCTTCATCTGGCTGATGGGCGCGGATAATCTGGCGCAATTTGGCCAGTGGCACAATTGGCGCGGCATCGCCAGGCAAATGCCCATTGCTGTTATCGCCCGTCCGGGCTATGATGATGCCTCTCGTGGCTCTGCGGCCATGAGCTGGCTGCGGCGCTTCGTCCGGTCCGCGCGCCAGAGTGCAGACTGGACGAATTGGAGACCACCGGCGCTCGTGCTATTGCGCTTTCGCCCTGATCCAAGATCGGCAACCCTGCTGCGGCAGGCGGACCCCCTCTGGCATCGCGAATATGAAGCAACGTGTGTGCGCGATCCGCTCACGCGCCGGTATGTCATCTAGATTGGAGTATCATTGTCTAACCTCGCCCCTGCCAACGACACCGCGCTTGGCGCTGAATCCGTGGCCGCCCTGCACGCCCTCGTCATGCAATCGCTCGACGACGACCAGGCTCAGGAAACCATCTCGATCCCCTTGGAAGGCAAGAGCAGCATCGCCGATTATATGGTGATCGCCAGCGGCCGTTCGTCGCGTCAGGTCGCCGCGATCGCCCAGCATTTGGCCGAACGGATCAAGAAGGAAACCGGCCGCTCCGCGCGTGTCGAGGGCCTGCCGGTCGCCGACTGGGTACTGATCGATGCCGGCGACGTGATCGTCCATCTGTTCAAGCCGGAAGTGCGCAGCTTCTACAATCTGGAACGGATGTGGGGCTTCGTCGACGCCCCGGTCGCGGGCAACGCCTGAACTTTTAGGGAGTCTCCGTTCGTCCTGAGTAGCCGCTGAGCGAAGTCGAAGCGGCGTATCGAAGGATCACGCGGATACCTCGATACGGGGCTTCGCCCTTACGCAGCATGAACGGAGTAGGGTGTGCTCCTCCACATCATCGCGCGCGGCAAGATCGGGCGCTCGCCCGAAGCCGACCTGGTCGACCGTTATGTCAAGCGGCTGACCATGCCGCACAAGATCACCGAAATGCCCGAAAATTCCGGCAAGGGTGGGGGAGGCAAGCTGCCCCCCGCCGGCCCCGGCACCGTCACGGTCATGCTGGACGAAAAGGGCAAGCAACTCGGCTCCCTCGACTTCGCCCGCCGGATCGAGGGCTGGCGCGACGCAGGCACGCGCGAATGTCGCTTCCTGATCGGCGCGGCCGACGGGTTCGATGACGCGGACCGGGACAATGCGGACCTGCTGATCGCCTTCGGTGCGATGACATGGCCGCATATGATGGCCCGCGCCATGCTGGCGGAACAGCTCTGGCGCGCCTGTTCGATCCTCGCGGGCCACCCCTATCATCGCGAGGGCTAGCCGCCCTTTCGACCATGCTCGACACGCCCCGCGCTTATGCCTAGTCACGGAAGACAAGGGTCGGGACATCGGGTGAAACGCAATCTCCTCATCGCAAGCACAGTGACGGGCCTCATGGTCCTGGCCGCCACGCGCCTGCCCGCCGCCAACGACGGCGCGATCATCCTGCCCGGCACCGCCGGCACTACGCTGGCGCAGGAACAGCAGGCGCTCAAAAACGCCCGCCGCCAATCGGACGAAGCGCGCGACCGCTCCGCCCGGCTGGAACAGCAGGCTAGCCTCGCCCGCGACGAAGCCGAACAGGCCCGCCGCCGCGCCGCCGCGCTCGCCGCCCGCATCCAGCAGGCCGAAGCCGACATTCAGGCCGCGCAGGCCCGCATCGCCATCATCAACCGGATGCAGCGCGCCCAGGCCGGCCGCCTCGCGGCCAAGCAGGAGCCGGTCGTCCGCCTCACCGCCGCGCTCCAGATGATGGCCCGCCGTCCGCTGGCGCTGGCGCTTGTCCAGCCCGGATCGGTGGGCGACGCGGTCCATATGCGCGCTGTGCTGGGGCAAGTGCTGCCGGTGATCGAACAACGCACCGCCGGTCTGCGCCTGGAACTGGACAAGAGCCGCGCCCTGCGCGCCACCGCAGGGCAGGCCGCCGACGCGCTGGGCAAGGCGCAGGCCGATCGCAAGGACCGCCAGACCGCCCTGGCCGCGCTGGAAGCGCAAAAGCGCCTCGCCGCCCGCGACTATCGCGCCAATGCCGGCATGGAAGGCGAACGGGCGCTGGCGCTGGGCGAGCGGGCGCGCGACATCGTCGACCTGATGGACCGGCTGGAGGATGCAGGCGACCTGCGCGATTCGCTGGCCGCGCTGTCCGGCCCGCTGCTCCGCCCCGCACGCCCAGACCAGGCCGGTGCCGCCGCACCCGAACGCACCGCCTCGGCCGGCGGCCCGCCCCCCTATCGCCTCCCGGTGATCGGCCAGCTCGTCACCGGCATGGGCGAAGTCAATGACGGCGGTGTCCGATCACGCGGCCTGACCTTGGTCACGCAACCCGGCGCGCAGGCGATCGCGCCCACCGCCGGTCGTATCGCTTTCGCTGGCCCCTATCGGGACTATGGCCAGATCCTCATCATCGACCATGGCCAGGGCTGGACCACGCTCATCACCGGCCTGCACCGCGTCACGGCGCAGGTCGGCGATACGGTGCGTCAAGGTGATCCCATCGGCATCACCGGCGCGGAACGCCCCAATGTCACGATAGAACTGCGCCGCAACGGCCGCCCGGTCGACATCGTACCGTTGGTGGGGCTGGGTTGAGGCATTGATAGCAGCATCATTTGATGCTATTTATCATGCTTTAGGAGTATGCTTATGCGCACAACACTGGCCCTTGATGACGAATTGGTCGCCGAAGCTCAGGAACTGACCGGGCTGACTGAAAAATCCGCCCTGGTTAGGGAAGCGCTAAAAGCCTTGGTGCAGCGGGAGGCCGCCCGCCGCTTGGCATTGCTGGGCGGCTCCGAACCTGATTTCGAGCTGCCACCTCGAAGGCGTTCGATCCCTGCATGATATTGGCTGATAGTTCGATCTGGATGGATCATCTGCGTATGTCGAACCCCCTGTTGACGGCGGACTTGAACGCGGGGCGGATATTGGCGCATCCTTTTGTCATCGGCGAAATTGCTCTCGGCAGCCTGACAAACAGGAAGGGCGTTCTAGGGATGCTGCGGAAACTGCCCGAAGCCGTGCTGGCGAAAAATCGAGAGGTCGATGCCTTGATCGAACAGGTGCCACTTTTCAATATCGGCATTGGTTATGTTGATACGCACCTTCTGGCATCTGTGCTGCTGACCGCAGGTTCGTCCCTCTGGACGCGCGATCGCAGATTGCACGACGCCGCCCTGCGGCTTGGCATCGCTTTCCAGTCCGATCGCTCCCATTAACCCGACGCTCATCGATGCTGCGCGACATTCCATCGAAGCGCGCTTTTGCGTCGGGACGCGAATCGGATTAGGGTGCGACGCAGATGCCGGAATCAAGGACAGCCATGAAATCGACCTTCCTCCAGGGCGCCGTCGCGCTCGGGGCGCTTGCGCTCATCCCTGCTACCACCGCGGCGCTCGCCGATGGGGAGGCGTCGAGCTACAAGGCGCTTGATGAATTTATGGACGTGTTCCAGAAAGTCCGCAGCGACTATGTCGAAAAAGTCGATGACGAAAAGCTGATCAAGGGCGCGATCGACGGCATGCTCGCGAGCCTCGATCCGCACAGCAATTTCCTCGACGCGCGCGATTTCCAGAATCTGCGTACCCAGACGGAGGGCAGCTATGGCGGCCTCGGCCTCTCGGTCACGCAGGAGGATGGAGCGGTCAAGGTGATCGCACCGACGCAGGATACCCCCGCTTGGCGCGCCGGGATAAAGGCGGGCGACTATATCACCCATATCGACGGCCAGTTGATCTATGGCGGCACGTTGGACGAAGCGGTCGACAAGATGCGCGGCGCGCCGGGCACCGCGCTCAAGCTGACGATCGTGCGCGCGGGCCGCGACAAGCCGATCGACCTGACCCTGACGCGCGAGATCATTCAGCTCAAGCCCGTGAAATGGGAAGTGAAGAACAATATCGGCGTCATCAACATCGTCAGCTTCTCGGCCAATACCGGGGCGGACGTGCGGTCGGCGATCCGCAGTATCGACAAATCCCTGGGCCACAAGCCTACCGGCTATGTCCTCGACCTGCGCTCCAACCCCGGCGGCTTGCTGGACGAAGCAGTGACGGTCAGCGACGCTTTCCTGGAACGCGGCGAGATCGTATCGCAGCGCGGCCGGGCGAAGGGCGACGTCGAACGCTATTATGCCAAGCCGGGCGACGATGCGAAGGGCCTGCCGGTGATCGTGCTGGTCGATGCGGGTTCCGCCTCCGCCTCCGAAATCGTGGCAGGGGCGCTCCAGGACCAGCATCGCGCACTGGTGATGGGCGAACGCAGCTTCGGCAAGGGCTCAGTCCAGACCATGTTGCCGCTGTCGAACACGACCGCGCTCAAGCTGACGACGGCGCGCTATTACACGCCGTCGGGCCGCAGCGTGCAGGAAGGCGGCATCCAGCCGGACATCCGCGTGCCGCAACTGTCCGACCCCGATTATAAGAACCGCCCGAAATTCCGCGAAAGCGACCTGCGCCGTCATCTGATCAACGAGATCAAGACCGACGACAAGGCGCTGGAAGAGGATACGAAGGACGATCCGCGCTTCGCCTTGTCGGCCGAGGAGCTGAAGAAGAAGGGCGTCGAGGACTTCCAGCTCGACTATGCGCTCAAGACGATCGCGCGCCTGGCCAGCACGCCCGGCGCGACCATCGCCCAGGCGCAGGTGGCCGCGCGCAAGCCGGGGGCGAAATAAGGCCTGACCTATCATTTCCGTTCGCCCTGAGCTTGTCGAAGGGCTGAACGGTTTGTGTTGGAACCCAGGTAAGTTCAGCATGACGAAAGCAAGCCAAGGCTTTAAGCGGGCGTTATGAAGAGCATCCTGCTTGCCCGCGCCATCGCCCTGCTAACCCCGCTGCTGTTATTGGGCGGCGCCTATGCGTCCCAATATATCGGCGGCCTGCACCCTTGCGAGATGTGCTGGTGGCAGCGTTACCCGCATATGGCCGCCATCCCGCTGGCGCTGCTCGCCTATGCGCTGCGCGGCCGCGCCTGCGTCAGCGCGCTGTTTGCGGGACTGGCGGGCCTTGCCATCGGCATCAGCGGGCTGATCGGCCTGTTCCACGCCGGGGTCGAATATGGCTGGTGGGAAGGGCTGACCACCTGCTCCACGACGCCCGCCGGCGGCGGCGCCGACCTGCTCAACCAGATTTGGGCGACCCCGCTTGTCCGCTGCGACGTTGCGCCCTGGGATCTGTTCGGCATTTCGCTCGCCGGCTATAACGGCCTCTTGTCCGGGGCCGCCGCGCTCGCCATCTTGGCTTTGTTGCTCAAAGCGAGGAAAGCATGACCACGCCCCAGGATTTTCCCCGGCCGGGCAAAAGCCTGTCCGATGCCGATCGCACCGCCATGGTGCGCGTCGACCAGGCCGGCGAATTTGGTGCGGTGCGCATCTATGCCGGCCAACTGGCGGTGATGGGCGATCGCCATCCCTATGGTCGCCTGATCGCGGGTATGGCGGCGCAGGAGGAACGGCATCGCGCCACCTTCGACGCGATGATCGCGCGGCGTGGCGTCCGCCCGACGGCCCTGGCGCCGATCTGGAGCGCGGCCGGTTTCGCCTTGGGCGCGGTCACCGCGGCCATGGGTCCGAAGGCAGCGATGGCCTGCACCGCGGCGATCGAAACCGAGATCGACCGTCATTATGCCGAACAGCTGGTGCAATTGGGCGACAGCGATCCGGAACTCTCTGCCGCCATCGCGGATTTCCAGGCGGAGGAGGTTGAGCATCGCGACGCCGCACTGGCGCATGGTGCCGAACAAGCCCCCGCCTACCCCATCTTGTCGGGCGCCATCCGTTTGGGATGCCGGGCCGCCATCGCGCTTTCCAAGCGCTTCTGATAAGGACGGATATATGAGCAAGACCCCAATGATCGCAGCCTTCGCGCTGATGCTGGGCGCGGCCGTCCCCGCGCTGGCCCAACCGGCGACCGCACCGACCGCCGTCACCGATCCGACTTCGGAGAAGGTGAATATCGTCATCGTCTATGGCGAAGACGCCTGTCCGCAGAGCGCGGGTGACGACATCGTGGTCTGCGCGCGCAAGGGTGAGGAGGAGCGCTATCGCATCCCCGAACCGCTCCGCGGCGATCCCAACATGCCCAGCAAGCAGGCGTGGGGCGAACGGGTCCGGTCGATGGAATATGTCGGTCGGCAAGGCACCGAAAGCTGCTCGCCCGTCGGCGGTGGCGGCGCGACCGGTTGCTTCGCACAGCTATCCCGCCTGGCCAAGGCGGAGCGGCAGGCGCTCGACAATGCCAGCTGGAAGGATCTGGTCGCGGCGGAACGCGCCAAGCGCCTGTCCACCATCGACGCTGACAGCGACGCGATCGAAGCGCGGGTCAAGGCGGAGGAAAAAGCGGCGCAGCAGCCCCAGCCGGCTCCCGCAACGCCGCAACGCTGACGGTTTTGGGACGTTCATGACGTCCTGATTCATGAACCGCCGGGCATTGGGCACGCCCGGCATCCAACAGGGGTGGTAAAGGATTTATCTTATGCGACCCCGCGTCGTGCTTCCCCTGATCGGCCTGATGCTGGTCCCCCCGCTTTCCTCTCCTGCGCTGGCGCAGGCGGAGCCACCGCCCGAACGGATCATCAACCTGCTGGTATATGGCGATGATCCCTGTCCGCAAAGCCAGGGCGACGATATCGTCGTCTGCGCGCGAAAGCCGGAGGCGGAACGCTACCGCATCCCCAAGAAGCTGCGCGAAAAGCCTGCCGTGTCCGGCGGTCCGGGTTGGGGCAGCCAGGTGGCGACGATGGAACAGACCCAGCGGCAGACGCTGCCCAACAGCTGCAACGCGATCGGCAGCAACGGCTTCACCGGCTGCACCGCCCAGATGCTGCAACAATGGTTCGCCGAACGGCGGATGCAGGAAAGCGCCGGCGAACCTTGACTATAAGGGCAGCGTTTTCCGGCCCGATTTATATCAGGGCCGCTGCCCCTCCAGTTCCGCCCCGCCATCCACGCTCGCCCGGAAATCCGGCTTGATCCTGATCCCCGCCGCCTGTTCATAGGCTTGGCCCACATCGAGCAGCCTTTGCTCGGCATAGGCCGCGCCGATGAAGCTCAACCCCACCGGCAGGCCGCGCACCAGCCCCATGGGCACGGTCAAATGCGGATAGCCCGCGATCGCTGCCGGGCTAGTGGAGCCGCTCGGCCCCTCATATTGATCGCCCCACACCGTATCGGACGGCCAGGCAGGCCCGTAGCTGATGGTCACCAGCAGGTCGACGCGATTGTCGGCCAGCATCGCGTCGATCCCCTCCGCCCCCGCCAACCGCAGCGATTTCGCGCGCGCCGCCTTGTACGCGGGATCGTCCAGCCCGGCCTTCGCCTGCGACAGGGCGAATATCTCCTGCCCGAACAACGGCATTTCGGCCGCCTTGTTCGCGTCGTCGAAAGCTATGAGGTCGGCGAGCGTCCGGCTCTCCACCTGATCGGGCCGGGTGGAGGCCAGATAGGCGTTCACATCTGCCTTGAACTCATATTGCAGCACATCGTAGCTGGCCGCCGACATGCCATCCATCGCCCGCTTCTTGACCTCTACCAGCGTCGCACCCAGCCCCTTGAGCAGCGCCAGCGCCGCTTCATAACGCGCCAGTAACTCCGGCTGCGCGCCGCCGCGCAGAACGCCGATCCGCATCTTGGCGATCGCGGTGGGATCGATCGCGGCGGCATAATCCTTCGCACGGGCCATGGCGTCGGCGGTCGCGGGATCGGCCGGATCGCTCGCGATCAGCGCCGACAGCAGGATGGCGACGTCGCGCACGCTGCGCGCCATCGGGCCGGCCGTATCCTGGCTATGGCTGATCGGCACGATATGGGTACGCGGGACCAGGCCGACCGTCGGCTTCAACCCCACCAGCCCCATCATGGAGGCTGGGCAGATGATCGACCCGTTGGTTTCGCTACCGATCGCGGCGGGTGCGAATCCGGCGGCCACCGCAGCGCCCGATCCGCTCGACGAACCGCAGGTGGTGCGATCGAGCGCATAGGGATTGCGGGTGAGGCCGCCAATCGCGCTCCAGCCGCTCATCGACCGTTCGGACCGGAAATTGGCCCATTCGGACAGGTTCGTCTTGCCCAATATAATCGCGCCCTTGGCCTTGAGCGCAGCGGCGACCGGCGAATCGCGGCCGGGATCGTTGCGGGCGAGCGCCAGTGACCCGGCGGTTGTCGGCATGCCCACCGCCTCGATATTATCCTTCAGCAGGATCGGCACGCCATGGAGCGGCCCGCGCAGCTTGCCCGCCCGGCGCTCGGCATCCAACGCCCGCGCCTCCTGAACCGCATGGGGATTGAGGCTGATGATGCTGTTGAGCCGCGGCCCTTTGCGATCCATCGCGGCGATACGCTTGAGATAAGCGCGCACCGCCTTCTGACTGGTCATGCGACCGCTCGCCAGATCGGCGGAAAGCGACGTAATGGTCGCCTGTTCGATCTGCGCCTGCGCGGGCGCTGCGGTCAGCGACAGGGCCAGGATCGGCAGCAGCGTCTTCATCGCGGATAGACCTCGTCCATATGGGCAAGGCTCTTGACGATCAGCGCCTCCAATACCGCCATGTCGACGCCGGACAGGCGTTTCACATAGAGGCAGCCTTTGCCACGTCGATGCTTGCCCAGGCTCGCAAAGTCATCCTCCTCCAGTCCGGCCAGATAGAAAACCAGCTCCGCCTTGCGCGGCGCAAAGCCGATCCGGCAGCTCTCGCCCTCCCGTCCGCTGTCATAGCGATAGTGATAGCGGCCAAAGCCGATGATGGTCGGTCCCCACATGCGGGCGGGTTCGCCCGAAAGCGCCGCCATCAGCGCGGCGATGCTGCGACCGTCCTCGCGCCGCTCCTCCGGTTCCACCGCCGCCAGAAATGCCTCGACATCCGCCGCCGTCTCGACCGTCTTGTTTGCATCCTTCGCCATGGCTTGCCTTCCCCGCCGCTCCAGCCTAAAGGCTAGCGCGTCATCTGGGGAGTAGCCAGCCGTTCCGCTTCAGGAACGGGCCATATGTCAACATATTTGGCCGAGAGGCCATGGCATATGGGACGCGGATATCCGCGTAAGGCGAGACCAATGGCATCGGCGCTTTTCTGTCCGGCCGGGCGGGAAGCGACGGTGGCATTGCGTCTGTTTCACCCCGCCCGGCCCCGGACTATGATGATGGAAGCCCTCCTTACCTCCGCCGCGCTCGTCGCGCTCGCCGAAATGGGCGACAAGACGCAGTTGCTCGCCATGTTGCTGGCCACCCGTTTCCGTAAGCCCGTGCCGATCATCCTGGGCATCTTCGCGGCCACGGTCGCCAATCATTTCCTGGCCGCGCTGGTCGGCCATTCGATCGCCGGCGTGCTGACCCAGAGCTGGTTCCGCTATGCCGTCGCCGCCTCCTTTATCGCCATGGCCGCCTGGACCCTGATCCCCGATACGTTCGATGAGGATGCACCGCTCAAAGCCCCGACCAAGGCAGGCTTGTTCGTCACCACCCTGGTCGCCTTCTTCCTGGTCGAGATGGGCGACAAGACGCAGGTAGCGACGGTGGCGCTGGGCGCGCGGTTCGACAGCCTGATCGCCGTCACCATGGGCACGACGCTGGGCATGATGGTCGCCAACGTCCCCGCCGTGCTGTTCGGCGAAGCACTGGCCAAGAAAGTCCCGATGCGCGCGCTACAGGTTGGCGCGGCCTTGCTGTTCCTGGGCCTTGGCCTGTGGATGCTGGCCGATCTCCAGGGCTGGTTCGGCTAAAGGCGGTTGTCAGCGCGCGGCGGCTGTTGCAAGGGGTTTGGCAGAGTCATATCTCCTAAATTCAGCAAATGGGACGCGCGTGATGAAGGACAGTCTGGTTACGGTGTTCGGCGGCGGCGGCTTTCTGGGCCGACAGGTCGCCCAGGCGCTGATGGCGCAGGGCGCGCGGGTACGTATCGCGCAGCGCGACCTGGCCACCGCGATGAAGGTCAAGACGCTGGGCAATCTGGGTCAGACCCAATTCGTCGCGGCGGACATCCGAAAGCCCGACAGCGTCGCGCGCGCCATCCATGGCGCCGACGTCGTCATCAACCTGGTCGGCATATTGGCGGGTGATTTCGACGCCTTCCACCATGTCGGCGCGGCCAATGTAGCGAAGGCCGCGGCGGCGGCAGGCGTGAAGGTGCTGGTCCATATCTCCGCGATCGGCGCGGACGCGGAAAGCCCGTCGGCCTATGGCCGGTCGAAGGCGGCGGGCGAAGCCGCGGTCAAGGCCGCTTTCCCTACCGCCACCATCATCCGCCCGTCGATCGTCTTCGGGCCGGAAGACCAGTTCCTCAACCGCTTCGCCGACCTCATCAGCCTGTTCCCGGTCGTTCCGGTGATCGCGCCTGCGACCAAGTTCCAGCCGGTCTATGTCGGCGACGTCGCCGACGCGATCGCTCATGCCGCCGCGCAGCCGGGCCTCTATGGCGGCAAGACCTATGAAGTCGCCGGGCCGCAGGTGATGAGCATGAAAGAGATCAACGCCTGGATCGCAAAGACGATCGGCCGCGACAAGCCCTTGATCGACGTGCCGCATAGCGTCGCTTCGCTGCTGGCGATGCTGCCGGGCGGACCGATCAGCCGCGACCAACTCGCCATGCTGGGCCGCGACAATGTCGCAGCGCCCGGCTCGGAAGGGCTGGAAGCGCTTGGCGTCGCACCGACCCCGCTGGGCGCGGTCGCCGACAAATGGATGGTCCGCTATCGCCGCCACGGCCGCTTCGCCGGCCGGGCGAGCGCCTGACATATCCGCGTGCTCCCGCACAGGCGGGAGCACGCTGCGCCAAAAGGCTAGCCCATGGACCTGCATTACCTCACCGTCATCCTGCTGGGCATCGTGGAGGGCCTGACCGAGTTCCTGCCGGTATCCTCGACCGGGCACCTCATCCTGGCCAGCGAATTGCTGGGCTATGATTCGGCCACCTGGGCGATGTTCAACGTGGTGATTCAGCTGGGCGCGATCCTGGCGGTGGTGGTGCTCTACTGGCGCACCTTCTGGGCGGTGGGCATGGGACTGCTGCGGCGCGAGACGGTGAGCTGGCGTTTCCTGCGCAACCTCCTGCTTGCGTTCATGCCCGCCGCTATCGTCGGCCTGGCGCTGCACGACTATGTCGAAATGCTACTGGGCGCGCCCAAGGTGGTGGCCTGGGCGCTGATCGTGGGCGGCGTGGCGATCCTGATCATCGAACGCATGGTGAAGGAACAGCGGTTTCACGGCATCGCCGACATTCCCGCCATCCGGGCGCTGGGCGTCGGCCTGATCCAGTGCATTTCGATGATTCCCGGCGTCAGCCGGTCGGGCGCGACCATCATGGGCGCGCTGACCCTGGGCGTGGAGCGACGCACCGCGGCGGAGTTCAGCTTCTTCCTCGCCATCCCGACCATGTTGGGCGCCACCACATTGGAACTGCTCAAAAAGGGCGACCAGATCACCAGCGCGGCGGTGGGCTGGGACAGTATCGCGCTGGGCTTCATCGTCGCCTTCTTCGTCGCGCTGCTCGTCATCAAATGGTTTGTCGGGCTTGTGTCCAAACATGGCTTCACCCCCTTTGCCTGGTATCGAATCGTTGCCGGCTGCGCCGCACTCATCTGGCTCGGCATGAGGTAGGTCCGAAACGGTACTTATATCTGTCCAGTTTTTGCGATTTGTTCGCAACTGGGCGATAAAATGGCATTTATTTGGTAAGTTATACTGCCCTAAATGTCAGAATCCACGTGACTGCGTGGGTTTTTCTGCTATGCGCGCTAGTGAAACAGATTCAGGGGCGATCCATGGCTGACAATCCGATGCTGAAATTTGTGGGTAAGGCACAATCCTACCCGGAAAAGCGCGCCGCCGACGACCGCGCCGACGATTTCCTCGAAATCAGCCGCAGCTTCATTCTGGACAAGGCGGAGGAACAGGCGTCGCGTTGCTCGCAATGCGGCGTGCCTTATTGTTCGACCCATTGCCCGCTGCACAATCATATTCCCGACTGGCTGCGTCTGACGGCCGAGGGCCGCTTGCGCGAAGCCTATGAACTGTCGAACCTGACCAGCACCATGCCCGAAATCTGCGGCCGCATCTGCCCGCAGGATCGGCTGTGCGAGGGCAATTGCGTCATCGAATTTTCCGGCCATGGTGCCGTCACCATCGGCAGCGTCGAAAAATACATCACCGACACCGCCTGGAAGGAAGGCTGGGTCGAACCGCTCGTCCCCGGCGCGCCGCGCGGCCAGTCGGTCGGCGTGATCGGCGCGGGTCCGGCGGGGCTGACGACGGCGGAATATCTGCGCGTCGCGGGCTATGAGGTCCATGTCTACGACCGGCACGACCGCGCCGGCGGCCTGCTGACCTATGGCATCCCCGGCTTCAAGCTGGAGAAGGACATCGTCATGCGCCGCGTCCAGCGGCTCAAGGATGGCGGTATCGTCTTCCACGAGAATTTCGAGATCGGCCGCGATGCGACGCTGGAAGGCCTGCGCGCCAGGCATGACGCGATCCTGATCGCGACCGGCGTCTACAAGCCGCGCGACATCAAGGCGCCGGGCGTCGGTGCCGCGGGCGTGGTCAAGGCGCTCGACTATCTTACCGCCTCCAACAAGGCGGGCTTCGGCGACGCAGTGCCGGAACATAACGACGGATCGCTGCTGGCGACTGGCAAGAATGTCGTCGTCATCGGCGGCGGCGACACCGCGATGGATTGCGTCCGCACCGCCATCCGCCAAGGTGCCAAGTCGGTGAAGTGCCTCTATCGTCGCGACCGGGAAAATATGCCCGGATCGCAGCGCGAAGTCGCCAATGCCGAGGAAGAGGGCGTCGAATTCGTCTGGCTGACCGCGCCGATCGCCTTTGAAGGCACCGAACATGTCACCGGCGTCAAGGTCACCAAGATGCGCCTGGGCCAGCCCGACGCCTCCGGCCGTCGCGCGCCCGAAGCCGATCCGGGCAGCGAACATACGCTGGAGGCGGACCTCGTCATCAAGGCGCTGGGCTATGACCCCGAAGACCTGCCCAAATTGTTCGGCAGCGAAGACCTGTCCGTCACCCGTTGGGGCACGCTGCGCGTCGATCACAAGACGATGATGACCAGCGTGGACGGCGTGTTTGCGGCCGGCGACATCGTGCGCGGCGCAAGCCTGGTCGTCTGGGCGATCCGCGACGGCCGGGACGTGACCGACCATATGCACCGCTATCTGAAGGCCAAGGCGAAGGCGCGACAGACCGTCGCAGCCTGACCTCCCCGCCTTTTTGAATATCGTCATCGGAAGGATATCCCGATCATGACTGAGCAGACACAGTTCACCGCCAGCCCCGAAGAGCGCGCACGGATCGCGGCCGAGGGCATGTATCATCCCGACATGGAAGGCGACGCCTGTGGCGTGGGGCTGGTCGCCGCGACCGACGGCCGCCCCAGCCGCCGTGTCGTCGCCAGCGCGATCGATGCGCTTAAGGCCGTGTGGCACCGCGGCGCGGTCGATGCGGACGGCAAGACCGGCGATGGCGCGGGCATCCATGTCGATCTGCCCGTGCGCTTCTTCGACGATGCGATCGCCGATTCGGGCCACAAGCCGCTGCCCAACCGCCTGGCCGTCGGCATGATCTTCCTGCCGCGCACGGACCTGTCCGCCCAGGAAACCTGCCGCACGATTGTCGAGGCGGAGATCATCGACGCGGGTTACACCATCTATGGGTGGCGCCAGGTGCCGGTGGACGTGTCGGTCATCGGCGAAAAGGCGCAGCGCACGCGCCCCGAAATCGAGCAGATCATGATCGCCGGGCCGATGCCCGAAGAGCGCGATGTCGCCGAGTTCGAAAAGGATCTCTACCTGATCCGCCGCCGCATCGAAAAGCAGGTCATCGCCGCGCAGATCCAGGATTTCTACGTCTGCTCGCTGTCCTGCCGCTCGATCATCTACAAGGGGCTGTTCCTCGCCGAATCGCTGTCGGTCTTCTTCCCGGACCTGCAGGACGAGCGGTTCGAAAGCCGGGTCGCGATCTTTCATCAGCGTTATTCGACCAACACCTTCCCGCAATGGTGGCTGGCCCAGCCGTTCCGTACCTTGGCGCACAATGGCGAGATCAATACGATCCGCGGCAACAAGAACTGGATGAAGAGCCACGAGATCAAGATGGCGAGCCTCGCCTTCGGCGAGCAGTCCGAAGACATCAAGCCCGTCATCCCGGCCGGCGCGTCCGATACCGCCGCGCTCGACGCCGTGTTCGAAGCCATCTGCCGCTCCGGCCGCGACGCGCCGACCGCCAAGCTGATGCTGGTTCCCGAAGCCTGGCAGGCCAAAAGCGCCGACCTGCCCAAGGCGCATGCCGACATGTACGACTATCTCGCTTCCGTCATGGAGCCGTGGGATGGGCCGGCCGCACTCGCCATGACCGACGGTCGCTGGGTCGTGGCCGGGGTCGATCGCAACGCGCTGCGCCCGCTGCGCTACACGCTGACCGGCGACAATCTGCTGATCGTCGGCTCCGAAACCGGCATGGTCGTCGTGCCCGAAACCACCATCGTCAAGAAGGGCCGCATGGGGCCCGGCCAGATGATCGCCGTCGACCTGCTGGAAGGCGAAATCTATGACGACCGCGCGATCAAGGATCGGATCGCGGGCGAACGCCCCTATGGCGAACTGATCAAGGACTTCCTGACCGTGGAAGACCTGGCCGAAGCGCCGACCGCGCTGCCGGGCTGGGACAAGGCCGAACTGACCCGCCGCCAGGTGGCCGCCAACCTGACGCTGGAGGATCTGGAACTGATCCTCTCGCCCATGGTGGAGGACGCCAAGGAAGCGATCGGGTCGATGGGCGACGATACGCCGCTGGCCGTGATTTCGGACAAGCCGCGGACCATCAGCCATTTCTTCCGTCAGAATTTCAGCCAGGTCACCAATCCGCCGATCGACCCCTTGCGCGAACGGCATGTGATGAGCCTGAAGACGCGTTTCTCCAACCTCCACAACATCCTGGAGGAAGGCGCGCAGAACAGCCATGTGCTGGTGCTGGAATCGCCCGTCGTGACGAGCGCCGAATGGGCGCGGCTCAAGGCCTATTTTGGCCCGTCTGTGGCCGAAATCGACTGCACCTTCCCTGCTTCGGGTGGACAGGAGCAGTTGCGCGCCGCCATTTCCCGCATCCGCGAGGAGGCCGAACAGGCGGTGCGCGAAGGCCGCACCGAAATCTTCCTGACCGATGAGGGCGTCAGCGCGACACGCGCCGCGATCGCGGGCGTATTGGCGGCCGCCGCGGTGCACACGCATCTGGTGCGCAAGGGGCTGCGCAGCTACGCATCGATCAACGTGCGGTCATGCGAAGCGCTCGACACCCATTATTTCGCCGTCCTGATCGGCGTGGGCGCGACCACGGTGAATGCCTATCTGGCCGAAGCCAGCATCGCCGATCGCCATGCCCGCGGCCTGTTCGGCGATCTGTCGCTTGACGCCTGCTTCGAACGCTATCGCGTCGCGATCAACGAAGGCCTGCTCAAGATCATGTCCAAAATGGGCATCGCCGTCATCAGCAGCTATCGCGGCGGCTATAATTTCGAAGCGGTCGGCCTGTCCCGTGCGCTGGTGAACGATCTTTTCCCCGGCATGCCCGCGAAGATTTCGGGTGAAGGCTATGCCTCGCTCCATTACAGCGCGATGCTGCGCCATGAACAGGCGTTCGACGCGGCGGTCGTGCGCCTGCCGATCGGCGGCTTCTATCGCCAGCGTCAGGGCGGCGAGAGCCACGCCTATTCCGCGCAGTTGATGCACCTGTTGCAGACGGCCGTGGCGACCGACAGCTATTCGACCTATCTGCAATTTTCGCGCGGCGTGCGCGACCTGCCGCCGGTTTACCTCCGCGACCTGATGGAGTTCAACTTCGCCCGCGAAGCCGTGCCCATCGATGAAGTGGAAGCCACCACCGAAATCCGCAAGCGCTTCGTCACACCGGGCATGAGCCTTGGCGCGCTCAGCCCCGAAGCGCATGAGACGCTGGCGATCGCAATGAACCGCATCGGCGCGAAGGCGGTGTCGGGCGAAGGCGGCGAGGATGCGAACCGCTTCAAGCCCTATGAGAATGGCGACAACGCCAACTCGGTCATCAAGCAGATCGCGTCCGGCCGCTTCGGCGTCCATGCCGAATATCTCGCCTCGGCCGAGGAAATCGAGATCAAGGTCGCCCAAGGCGCCAAGCCCGGCGAAGGCGGCCAGTTGCCCGGCTTCAAGGTGACGGAATTCATCGCCAAGCTGCGCCATTCGACGCCCGGCGTGACGCTCATCTCGCCGCCGCCGCATCACGACATCTATTCGATCGAGGATCTGGCGCAGCTCATCTACGACTGCAAGATGATCAACCCGCGCGCCCGCGTATGCGTGAAGCTCGTCAGCCAGGCCGGCATCGGCACGGTCGCGGCGGGCGTGGCGAAGGCCCATGCCGACGTCATCCTGATCGCGGGCCATGTCGGCGGCACCGGTGCCAGCCCACAGACCAGTATCAAATATGCCGGCACGCCCTGGGAAATGGGCCTATCCGAAGCCAACCAGGTGCTGACCCTCAACGGGCTGCGTCACCGCGTAAAGCTGCGCACCGACGGCGGGCTCAAGACCGGGCGCGACATCGTGATCGCCGCGATATTGGGTGCCGAAGAATATGGCATCGGCACACTATCGCTGGTCGCCATGGGCTGCATCATGGTGCGCCAGTGCCACAGCAACACCTGCCCCGTGGGCGTGTGCGTACAGGACGAAAAGCTGCGTGAGAAGTTCACCGGCACGCCGGAGAAGGTCATCAACCTGATGACCTTCATCGCCGAGGAGGTCCGCGAAGTCCTCGCGCGGCTGGGCTTCCGCAGCCTCGACGAAGTGATCGGGCGCACCGAACTGTTGAAGCAGGTCAATCGCGGCGCGGAGCATCTGGACGATCTGGATCTCAACCCAATCCTGGCCAAGGTAGACGCGCCCGACGACCAGCGCCGCTTTTCGCTGACGCAATGGCGTAACGAAGTGCCCGACAGCTTAGACGCGCAGATGATGCGCGACGCCAAGGCCGTGTTCGAGCGCGGCGAAAAGATGCAGCTGACCTATACGGTGCGCAACACGCATCGCGCGGTCGGCACCCGGCTGTCGTCCGCCGTGACCGACCGGTTCGGCATGTCGACGCTCGCGGACGGCCATCTGACCGTGCGCCTGCGCGGGTCGGCCGGCCAGTCGCTTGGTGCCTTCCTGTGCAAGGGCATCACGCTGGAAGTGTTCGGCGACGCTAACGACTATGTCGGCAAGGGGCTGTCGGGCGGCATCATCAAGGTGCGCACGACCGTATCCAGCCCGCTGTCGTCCAAGGACAATACGATCATCGGCAACACCGTCCTCTACGGCGCGACCAGCGGCAAGCTGTTCGCGGCGGGCCAGGCGGGCGAGCGTTTCGCGGTCCGCAATTCGGGCGCGCAGGTCGTGGTCGAAGGCTGCGGTGCCAACGGATGCGAATATATGACCGGCGGCACGGCGGTCATCCTGGGCAAGACCGGTGCCAATTTCGGCGCGGGCATGACCGGCGGCATGGCCTTTATTTTGGACGAGGATGGAAGCTTCCCCGCGCAGGCGAACCCCGAAGGCATCGTCTGGCAGCGGCTGGACAGCGCCCATTGGGAGGCGCAGGTCAAGGCGCTGATCGCTGAACATGCGGTGGCGACGGACAGCAAATGGTCCAACACCATCCTAGACGACTGGGATCGCTGGCGCCGCTATATCTGGCAGGTGTGTCCGAAGGAAATGCTGGGCCGCCTCGCCCAACCGCTGAGCGATAGCGCGGTGGAAACGGTCGCGGCCGAATAAAGCGATTTAAGGTTGCATGTCCGCCGTCGTCGCCACCAGCGTCGGCGGCGGAACTGCGTCTGGCTCGGTGCGCGTCACTATCACGGGCGGCGGCGCGTCGTCGGCGACGAATCGCGTGGCAGGCAGCGGCACGATACGGACCGGCGCAGGCGCGGCGGCGGGCATGATGTCTTCGGGCGGCTGTTCCGCCTCATAATCCTGAACCACTGGATCGCTGCTGCCGTCGATCATGGCGTCCAAGTCCAGCCCCGCCATGTCCGCCTGCCAGCGCCGCTCGGCCAGTGTAGGGCCGCAACCGGTGCAATGGATCGCCCCCGGCCCCTTTTGCATTGTAAGGGATGTATCGGTCGCCGCCTGATCGGCGATCACCGTCTCCACATATTCGCTGGCGTTGCGCGCCGGACCCTGCGGACTGGTGACATAGCCGCCCAGGCCCAGCCCCATCATGGCCGCCACGCCCAGGGTCGCGCCAGTACCCATCCAGAAATGCGCCGTCATCATGTGGTGTCTCCCACGGCGGCCGCCCCCTCGCAGGGCAACAGCATCACCTTCTCCGATCAATCATAACGCGGATGCCGATCACTTGTTGCATGGTGCAAAAGCCTTTGCTAAGGGCCGCCTCCTACCAAGGCACCGGCCCCGCCGGTTTCCCTGTTGATGTGCGGCCATGGCGGAATTGGTAGACGCGCAACGTTGAGGTCGTTGTGGGCGAAAGCCCGTGGAAGTTCGAGTCTTCTTGGCCGCACCATCACTATCCCGTGCCATCGCCACCGGGGCGAGCGGCCGGGAAAGCTGACTGACACAGGCCAGAAACTTCACCCATGCAAAGATTGGCTGTTGCATTGCAACAAGCGGTGGCGTTTGATCCGGCCATGCTCAAGGCCGCCCTCCACCACCTCACCGCCTATCGTTACAACCGCCCGATCCGGCTCGGCCCGCAGGTCATCCGCCTGCGCCCCGCGCCGCATAGCCGGACCAAAGTGCCCAATTATGCGCTGAAGATCGAGCCGGCGAACCATTTCCTGAACTGGCAGCAGGACCCGCACGGCAATTGGCTGGCGCGCGTGGTCTTCCCCGACCCTGTCGATCATTTCCGCATCCAGGTCGATCTGCTCGCCGATCTCGACATCATCAATCCGTTCGACTTCTTCGTGGAGCCTTATGCGGAAAACTACCCCTTCGCCTATGACGACCAGCTGAAGACCGACCTCGCCGCCTATTTCGATATCGAGGATCAGGGGCCAAGGTTCGAGGCGATGGTCGCCCAATATGATGGCTATCAAAGCCGGACGGTCGATTTCCTGGTGGAGGTGAACCGTCGCCTGCAACAACAGGTCGGCTATGTGATCCGCATGGAGGCGGGCGTGCAGACGCCCGAAGAGACGCTGGATATCGGCACCGGCTCCTGCCGCGATTCCGCCTGGCTGCTGGTGCAGTTGCTGCGCCGGCTGGGCTTCGCTGCGCGCTTCGTGTCGGGCTATTCGATCCAGCTGGTCGCCGATGTCGAACCGATCGAAGGGCCAAAGGGCGTCACGCAGGACGTGGTCGACCTCCACGCCTGGGCGGAGGCCTATGTGCCTGGCGCAGGCTGGGTCGCGCTCGACGCCACCAGCGGCATGTTCGCGGGCGAAGGCCATATCCCGCTCTGCGCCACGCCGCACTACAAGTCCGCCGCACCGATCAGCGGCATGGCCGAACCCGCTGAAGTCGATTTCGAATTTGCCATGACCGTCAGCCGCATCGCCGAAGCGGTGCGGATCACCAAGCCCTTCACCGACAGCCGCTGGGACGCAGTCATGGCGCTCGGGGCCAAGGTGGACGCGGACCTCATCGCCCAGGATGTCCGCCTGACCACCGGCGGCGAACCGACCTTCGTGGCGGAAGAAGGCGGCGACGAAGGCGAATGGAATGGCGATGCAGTCGGCCCGACCAAGGCTGCCTATGCCGACCGGCTGATCCGCAAGCTGCGCGCAGAATTTGCCCCCGGCGGCCTGCTGCACCATGGTCAGGGCAAATGGTATCCGGGCGAAAGCCTGCCGCGCTGGGCCTATGCGGTCTATTGGCGCAAGGACGGCACGCCGATCTGGCGCGACGACAGCCTGATCGCGCCCGATAACGCCCCCGCAGGCGCGGCGCAGGTGACGGCAGCAGATGCGAAGGCCTTCCTCGCCCATATGGCGACCAACATGGGCTTCACCGAAGACTATACCCATGCGGTCTATGAAGATCCGGCGGTGTGGGCGGTGAAGGAAGCGGACCTGCCGCTCAACGCCAGCCCCGAAGATCCCAAGATCAGCGATCCCGAAGCGCGCGCGCGCATGGTCAAGACGTTCGAACGCGGCCTCGACCAGCCGGTCGGCTATGTCCTGCCGGTGCAGCGCTGGCAGAGCCAGGTCGCGACCCCGCGCTGGCAGAGCGAAATCTGGCAGTTGCGCCGCGGCAAGCTGTTTGCCGTGCCGGGCGATTCGGCGCTGGGCTATCGCCTGCCGCTGGGCTCGCTGCCCTATGTGCCGCCATCCGACTATCCCTATATCCACCCCCGCGACACCAGCGAACCGCGCGAACCCCTGCCCGATTTTCGCGCCCAAGTGCCGCAGCAGGCCAGCGTTGAGGATGTGCGCGCCCAACAGGCCCAGCGCGTCGCCGGGCCGGATGGCGGCGTCGCCGCGCAGGACCGGGTCGAGCAGGTCTTTATCGAGGGCGCGGTGCGCACCGCCGTCACCGTCGAACCGCGCGGCCATTATCTGTCGGTCTTCCTGCCGCCGGTGCAGGCGCTGGAGGATTATCTGGAATTGATCGCGGAGGTCGAGGCGACCGCCGAAGCGCTGCGCGTGCCCGTGCGGATCGAGGGCTATGCCCCCCCGCCGGACCCCCGCATCGACGTGCTGAAGGCGACACCCGATCCCGGCGTCATTGAAGTCAATGTCCAGCCCGCCTCCAGCTGGGACGAAACCGTGGCGATCACGGAACGCCTCTACGCGCTGGCCCGCGAATGTGAACTGACCGCCGACAAATTCATGGTCGATGGCCGCTCCGTCGGCACCGGCGGCGGCAATCATATCGTGCTGGGCGGCGCGACCCTGACCGATTCGCCCTTCATCCGCCGCCCGGACCTGCTGAAAAGCTTCGTCCTCTACTGGCAGCGTCACCCCGCCTTGTCCTACCTCTTCTCCGGCCTCTGCATCGGCCCGACGAGTCAGGCGCCGCGCATCGACGAAGCGCGGCATGACGGCCTTTATGAGTTGGAAATCGCGCTGGCGCAGGTGCCCAACCCGTTTGCGGGCGAGGGCGCAGCGCCGCCGCCCTGGCTCGTCGATCGCCTGTTCCGCAACCTGCTGGTCGACGTCACCGGCAACACCCACCGCACCGAAATCTGCATCGACAAGATGTTCTCGCCAGACGGCCCGACCGGCCGCCTTGGCCTGCTGGAGTTTCGCGGTTTCGAAATGCCGCCCGAAGCGCGGATGAGCCTGGCCCAGCAATTGCTGATCCGCGCGCTTGCCGCCTGGTTCTGGCGTCAGCCGCAACAGGGTGGCCTCGTCCGCTGGGGCACGACGTTGCACGACCGCTTCATGCTGCCCCATTTCGTCTGGGCCGATTTTCTGGAAGTCCTGTCGGACCTGCGCGGCGCGGGCTATGATTTCGACCCCAACTGGTTCGAAGCGCAGCGCCAGTTCCGCTTCCCGATCCATGGCGCAGTCGATGCGGGCGGCGTGGGCCTTGAAATCACCCATGCGCTCGAACCCTGGAACGTGCTGGGAGAAACCGGCGCGATCGGCGGCACGGTGCGCTATGTCGACTCATCGACCGAACGGTTGCAGGTGCGCGCCACCGGCCTCGTCGCCGGGCGGCATATCGTGACCTGCAACGGCCGCCGGGTGCCGATGACCGCGACGTCCGTGCCGGGCGAAGGCGTGGGTGGCGTGCGTTACAAGGCGTGGACGCCGGCCAATTGCCTCCACCCCAATCTGCCGGCAAATGCGCCATTGACCTTCGATGTGCTCGACAGCTGGAGCGGCCGGTCGCTGGGCGGCTGCGTCTATCATGTCGCCCATCCGGGCGGGCGCAATTACGACACGCTGCCGGTCAACGGCTATGAGGCCGAAGCCCGGCGCAAGGCGCGGTTTCAGGATTATGGCCATACGCCCGGCCAGATCGACATGCCCGCCGCCGAACCTGCCAACGAGTTCCCCATGACCCTCGACCTGCGCTTCAAACATAGCGGACTGTGATGGCTGCCGACGCCCTTGCGCCGCGCGCAAGCGGTGAAGCCTGGGCGGACGCCTATCTCGCCACTGCACCGGCGGGCGACCTGTTCGCGGGCGCGTCCCCCGCCATGGCCACGCGCTGGCGCGACATGCTGGGGCGGCTGTCGGCCCAGGCGCAGGGCGATCCGGCGACGCTGGCCGACCATGTATCGCGGCAGGCGATCGACCTCGGCATGGCGTTCCGCCTGACCGGCGATGAACAGGAACGCTCTTGGCCGCTTGGCCCGGTGCCGCTGCTGATCGATGCGGGCGAATGGGCGCAGATCGAACGCGGGCTGGTGCAGCGCGCCAACCTGCTCGAACGGGTGATCGCGGACATCTATTCCACCCAGTCGCTGGTGCGCGACGGCAAGCTGCCCGCCAGCATCGTGACGGGCAGCCCGCATTATTGGCGGGTGATGACCGGCACGCCGCCGCCGCGCGGCCATCATCTCCATTTCTACGCTGCCGATATCGGGCGCGGGCCGACCGGCGAATGGCGTGTGCTGGCTGATCGGGTGCGCACGCCCGTCGGTGTAGGCTATGCGCTGGAAAATCGTCTCGCTTTGTCCCGCGCCACCGGCGACCTGCTGGGCGCGATGAACACCCGGCGGCTCGCGCCCTTTTTCGACGAACTGCGCCGCGGCCTCGCCGCCGATTGCGAGCGCACCGATCCTCGCATCGGCCTCCTGACCCCCGGCCGCTTCAACCAGAGCTATGCCGAACAGGCCCATCTCGCCCGTTATCTCGGCCTCTTACTGGTGGAGGGCGACGACCTGATCGTATCGGACGGGCGACTGTTCGTGCGCACCATCCAGGGGTTGAAGCGCATCGACGGCCTCTGGCGCTGGATGGACAGCCGCTTCCTTGACCCGCTCGCCTTCGACGGCCGCTCGCATATCGGCGTGCCCGACCTCTATAATGCCTGCGCGCGCGGCGGGTTGATGGTCAGCAACTGGCCCGGCGCGGGCGTGATCGAATCGCGCGCCTTCGCCGCCTTCCTGCCGCAACTGGCGCGCGAATTGCTGGGCGCGGAACTGTTGTTGCCCAATATCGCGACCTGGTGGTGCGGCCAAGGCCCTGAGCGCGACCATGTGCGCGCACGGCTCGACAATCTCGTCGTCGGCTCCGCCTTCGATCAGGATGTCGCAGGCCTGCCCGACGCCCATTTCACGCCCGGATCGGCGCTGGACGATACGCAGCGCACGACCCTGCTCGACGCAATGGCCCGGCGGCCGATGGACTATGTCGGGCAGGAAGTCGTCAAACTGTCGACCACGCCCGCGATCATCGACGGGCAATTGGCCCCCCTGCCCTTCACCCTGCGCATCTTCGTGGCGCGCGATGCCACCGGCCAGTGGCGGGTGATGCCCGGCGGCTTTGCCCGGCTCGCGGCGCATGGCGACATTCGTGCCGCGCTGATGGGCCGGGGCGACGTGTCCGCGGACATGTGCGTGATCGACAGCAAGCCGGTGCCGCCCGATAGCCTGCTGGGCGTCGGCGCACCCGCCATCCGCCGGATCGGCGGGATGCTGCCGGCCAAGGCGGCTGATAATCTCTTCTGGCTGGGCCGTTATATCGAGCGGACCGAAATGACGCTGCGCCTGGTTCGGGCGATCGTCGGCGGATCGATAGAGGCCGATCTCGGCCCCTCGCTCGCATCGCCCACCATGACCCGGCTGGTCGATCAGTTGGCGCTGTGGGGCGCCATTGCCGGGCGAAACGGCGCGATCGGCCCGCTCTGCGCCACGGCGCTGGGCGACGCGCGCCGGTCGGGCAGCGTCCGCGCGCTGATGGCCGTGGTCGCCAATATCGGCGAAGGGCTGCGCGACCGGCTCGCCAGCGATTTCTGGCGGTTGGTGCGCCTGCCCCTGCCCGCCTTCGACGGCCAGGTCACCGAAACCCTGCTCGACGCTTCTTCCCGCATGATCGAGCGGATTTCCGCCCTGTCGGGCCTGGCCGCGGAAAATATGGGCCGCACCGAAGGCTGGCGCTTCCACGATATGGGCCGGCGGATGGAACGCGCGATCAACGGCTGCCGCCTGCTAACGACGTTCGGCAACGAGCAGGCGTCGGCCGACGACCTGACCGTGCTGCTCGACCTGATGGACAGCCAGATCAGCTACCGCACCCGCTACCTGACCGGCCCTGCGCTGCCCCCGGTGCGCGATCTCGTCGCGCTGGAGCCGCATAATCCGCGCGCCATCGCCTATCAGGCGGCGCGCCTCGCGGACCATGTCGCCGCCCTGCCCACGCTGCGCGCCGACGGTATGCCCGAAGAGCCCCGCCGTCTGGCCGATGCGCTGGTCGCCCGGCTCGCCCCGCTGACCGGCGACATGCTGACGATGGACGACATCGACGATATTGAAACCCGCCTGCTCCGCCTGTCGGACGCCATCGGCCAGCGCTACTTCCTACAACTGCGCAAGACGCAGACCCCGGACCTGCTGTCATGATCTACCATGTCCGCCACCAAACCATAGTCCGCTATGCCAGTCCCGTGCGCCTCGCCCGCTTCAACCTGCGGCTGCGCCCTGCCCCCTGGACCGGACAATGGACGTCCGACTATGCGCTGACGGTCGATCCCATTCCCTCCGCCATCGAATCGCGCCCCGGCGCCTGGCCGGTCAACGTCGCCCGGCTGGTGATCGAAAATCCGATCCGCCAACTGACGATCGAAGCCCGCTTCCGCGCCGGGGTCGATAACGGCCCGCAAATCGTCCCACAACCTGACGATCCAACCATCGCCGCGGTCGCACAAGCCGCCCTGCTGCATCGCGACATGGGGCCGTCCGCCCCCGCCCATTATCTCTACGCCTCGCCCCGCGCGCCGCTGCTGGCACCGATCGGCGACTGGGTGGGCGCTATGCTCGCCCCGGACCGGCCGATCGTCGCCGCCGCGCTGGACCTGACCCGGCGCATCCAGGCCGAGTTCGCCTATGAACCCGGCGCGACCGACGCCTCCACCCCGGTCGCCGATGCCTTCGCCGCGCGCCATGGCGTGTGCCAGGATTTCGCCCATGTCATGGTCGTCGCGCTGCGCCTAGCCGGCCTGCCCGCCGCCTATGTCAGCGGTTATCTGCGCACCCTGCCGCCGCCCGGCCGCCCCCGGCTAATCGGTGCCGACGCGATGCACGCCTGGGCGATGCTATGGTGCGGCCCGACCCGCGGTTGGATCGGTTTCGACCCCACCAATGGCGTCATCACCCATGACGGGCATCTGTTCGTCGCCATGGGCCGCGACTATGCCGATGTGGCACCGATGGACGGCCTGTTCGTCGGCGGCGCGGGCCAGAGCCTGCGCGTCATGGTCGACGTCGCGCCGGAAGAGGAAACCGCGCTTAGCTGAACAACAGCGGCATCCCCGTCCTCGGCCGAATCGTCAGGCGGCTGATCGGTTCGGGCTTGAACCCGGCAGGCACGGTCAGCCGATAACGGCGCACGACGCTGGCGATCACCGTCATCACCTCCTGCTGCGCGAATCCTGCTCCCACGCACACGCGCGGGCCGCGGCCGAACGGAAACCAGGCCTGTTTCGCCATCTCCGCATTGGCCGGATCGTCGAACCGATCGGGGTCGAAGGCGTGCGGACAGGCCCAATTATCCTTGTTGCGCTGGGTCAGCCAGGGCGCGACCACCAGCATCGACCCCGTCTCCAGATGCTTGTCGCGCATGTCCATGGGACAGGTGACTTCGCGCGGCAGGAAGGACACCGGCGGATAGAGGCGCAGCGTTTCCTTAAAGATATTACGTAGCTGCCCCATGTCCTTGAGCATCGCCGCGGTCAACGGTTCGCCCCCCGCGATCCCCGCAATCTCCGCCCGGACCCGGTCTTGAATATGCGCACATTCTGCCAGCATGTAGAGCGCCCAGGTCATCGTGCTGGCAGATGTTTCATGCCCCGCCAGGAAGATGGTCGACACCTGCTCCATCACCTGTTGGCAGGTGAAGCTATCCCCGGTCTGCGCATCCTTCACCTCGATCAGCGATTGCAGGATGTCCCGATGCGGTGCTTGCCCGCGCGCGTGCCATCCCTCGTAGCGCGCCTCCACGATCGGGCGGAACACGTCGTGGATCGCCCGCGCCGGGCCTTTGGACCGCTTCTCGAACCAGCCGGCCGGTAGGCCATAGAGCCGCAGCATCGACGCGCTATGCGCCAGCCGCTGAAATTGGCCAAACGCGGTGTGAATGATGTTCGAACGCTCGGCGTCCAGCGCCTGCGAAAACAGCGTGCGAAAGATGATGTCGGCCGCGACATGGGTCATCATCGGGTCGATATCGACCGGCTTGTCCCGATCCGCAGCGTCGAGCCTGGCGAGCAGGTCGTCGGCCGCCGCGACCATCAGCGGCATCGACTTGGTGAGCGCGGTATGGGCGAAGGCGGGGTTGACCATCGCCCGCTGGCTTTCCCAATCCGCGCCATTGGCGGAAAAGACGCTGTTCCCGATCAGCGGATCGAGGTTGCGCACCAATTCGCTATGCTTGGGATAGGCGGTGCCGCCACGCAATATCTGGTCAACAAGCGATAATTCATTGGCGATATACATGGTGCGGCCGGGCAGGCGGATCTCGCCCATCTTCATCGTATAGCTTTTGTCGAACAGCACATGGATCCAGCTGTGCCAGCCGCGCAGGAACCGCTTGATGAGGCCGCGCTTGGTGCGCGGCGGCTGCGGATAGGGGGGCGTAAAAAGGTCGGTCACGGGATCGTCCTGAAAGCGGCGACGGCGTCGTCCACGGTGCGGCGCCCGGCGGTCAGGCTGATGAAGTCGAGCGGCGAGAGCCGGTCGCCGACGCGCAGATAATCGAAATGCGCCTCATATTTGTTCGACCATCCGCCATGATAATTGTCCGGCTCGTAGAAGAGATGGAAGCGCGGCGATAGCATGTCGACCCGCGCTGCGTGCGCGTCGGCGACCAGCCGGAACGGATTGACGTTATAATAGGCCGCGCCATCGGGCGGGGAGCTGATGTCAACATAGCGGAAGCGTTTGTCGGCCAGCGCGCGCAGATCGTCATGATACCAGGCAGCGTCGCGGCGCAGGGCGATGACCGGCACCACCTGCCCCAGCCCCAGCATGACGAAATGATCGGGCAGGGCGCCGCCGCGCAGCGCGATCAGGCGGCGCATCAGGCGCATGCCCAGGATGGTGCCGGCGCTGTGGGTGACCAATTGCACCTCGTCCCAGTCGCCGTCCAGTTCCTGCGCGATGCGGGCGGCGAACTGGTCGATCCGCTCGTCCAGCGCATCGCCCGGCCCCTCTGCCGCCAGCGCGCCATGATAGGTCATGAAGCGCAACAGCCAGGGAACGACCAGCTTGGCCAGGATGCGCCCAGACAGAAAGGCGCTGAGCGCGATGCCGATCAGCGCCGACGCCCAGAAAGGCAGCAACAGCGACAGCAGCAGCGCAGGCACCAGCGCCAGCAGCAGTGGGATCAGCACCGCCAATATCGGCGGATAGAGGATGGTGATGACCGGCCCCTTGCGCAGCCGGCGCATCCGCAGGAAATCCATCTGGCGCACATGACCGGCATAGGCGCGGGCCGCGCGCAGGGCGAGGCTCAGCGGATTGCGAATCCACACCTTGCCGATCAGATCCTCCCAGCGGAGATATTCATAATCGGTTTCGACCCCGGCCTGCGGGTTATCCACGGTCCAATGCGCCGACACGATCGACCCAGCCGCGCCCGCCTGCCGACCGCCCACGGCCAGTGCTTCCCCGGTCAAAGCGCCATGCCGCGCCGCCTGCTCGCGATAGAGCTGGTGGTAGAAACGCACGCCGCGTGGATCGAAACCGCCGAGGTAGAAGACTTTACGCTTGAACTTTTCCAACAGCATCGCCCTAATCGCGCGCATGAACACGCCCGAACGCGATTACTGCTATTTCATCGACCACCGCAAATACAACCGCAATGTCGGCTGTCGAAAGCATGACAATATGTACGGCATCAATGGCGGCGGCAGCGAACGCGACCGGTGGCGGGCCGACATGACCTTCTACCGCCATATGAAATCCCATGGCGACCCGATGGCGCTGCCCTCGCTACTCGCCTGCCTCGCCTTCGGCTGGTTCTGCTGGAACTATCATCCGGGCAAGGGCCTGTGGCGCGGTCAACTGTTGCGCCGCTTCGCCAAAGCGCCCAAATGACCGCCATGACCGATCCCAAGCCCGTGCCCCCGAAACATGTGACCGCAGGCCCGATCACCTTCGGCAACGACCTGCCCTTCGTCCTGATTTCCGGCCCCTGCCAGATCGAAAGCCGCGACCATGCGCTGTTCATGGCCGACGCGCTGGCAAAGGCGGCGGGTAAGGCAGGCGTCCCCTTCATCTTCAAGAGCAGCTTCGACAAGGCGAACCGGACGTCCGTATCGGGCCGACGCGGCGTCGGCATCGACGCGGGCCTCGCGATCCTGGCGGAGGTGAAGGCGACGCTCGGCTGCCCGGTGCTGACCGATGTCCATGACGCAAGTCAGGTCGATGCCGCAGCGCAGGCAGTCGACATCCTCCAAATCCCTGCCTTCCTCTGCCGCCAGACCGACCTGCTGCTCGCCGCCGGGCGGACCGGCGCGATCATCAACGTGAAAAAGGGCCAGTTCCTCGCCCCGTGGGACATGGCGGCGGTGGCGCAGAAAGTTGCCTCCACCGGCAATGAGCGCATCCTGCTGACCGAGCGCGGCGCGAGTTTCGGCTACAACACCCTGGTCAGCGACATGCGCGCGCTGCCGGCCATGGCGCAGACCGGCTATCCGGTGATCTTCGACGCCACTCATTCGGTGCAACAGCCCGGCGGCCTGGGCACAGCGTCGGGCGGCCAGCGCGAGTTTGCGCCCCTGCTCGCCCGCAGCGCGGTTGCGGCCGGCGTCGCGGCCATCTTCGCCGAAGCGCATGAAGACCCTGACAACGCGCCCTCCGACGGCCCGGTGATGCTGCCGCTGGACTGGGTCGGCCCGATGCTGGCCAAGCTCAGGGCGATCGACGAGGTGGTGAAGGCTTAACTTCGCACTTTTCCCGCCCGTAGCGACATATCGTTACACAGCACTGATCCTATCGAAAAGTCGGGGCCGTCAGCCTCACATCTGAAAGACGCCTCGATCATCGCAGAACCCGACTGTGTAGGACAGAGCGTTTCAGGGCCGAACCTGCCCCGTCCCGCGCACGATCCACTTATAGGTCGTCAGCCCTTCGAGCGCCACCGGCCCGCGCGCATGGAGCCGCCCGGTCGAAATGCCGATTTCTGCGCCCAGCCCAAACTCGCCGCCATCAGCGAACTGGGTGGAAGCGTTCCACATCACGATCGCGCTGTCGACGGCGTTCAGGAATCGCTCCGCCGTCGCCGCATCCTCGGTGATGATCGCGTCGGTATGATGGCTGGCATGGGCGGCGATATGGGCGATTGCATCGTCCACGCCATCGACCAGCCGGACCGAGACGATCGCGTCGAGATATTCGGTATCCCAGTCCTGATCGCTCGCCGCAACAACCCGCGCGTTCATTGCCTGCACGTCCATGTCCCCGCGCACTTCGCATTCGGCGTCCAGCAAAGCCGTCACCACCGCCGCCGCCGCGCCATAGGCGCGATCAATCAGCACCGTTTCGGTCGCGCCGCACACGCCGGTCCGCCGCATCTTGGCATTGACGACCAGCGCCTGCGCCATGGCGGGGTCGGCCGCGCCATCGACATAGCTGTGGTTGATGCCGTCCAGATGGGCCAGCACCGGCACCCGCGCCTCTTCCTGCACCCGCGCGACCAGGCTCTTGCCGCCGCGCGGTACGATCAGGTCGACATATTCGGTGGCTTTCAGCAGTGCGCCCACGGCGGCGCGATCGGTCGTCGGCACAAGTTGCACCACATCGGCGGGCAGGCCTGCGGCGACGATGCCCTCCACGATGGCGGCGTGGATCGCCCGGTTGCTTTCCTTCGCCTCGCTGCCCCCACGCAGGATCACGGCATTGCCCGCACGCAGGCACAAAGCCGCCGCATCCGCCGTCACATTGGGGCGGCTTTCATAGATGATGCCGATCACGCCCAACGGCACGCGCACCCGACTGAGTTCCAGGCCGTTAGGGCGCGTCACGGCGTCGATCACGTTGCCCAGCGGATTGGCGAGCGTCGCGACCTGTTCCACCCCCTCAGCGGTGGCGGCGACGCGCTCCGCGTTCAGCTTCAGCCGGTCGAGCAGCGCAGGCGACAGGCCATTGGCCACCGCATTGTCCATGTCGCGCGCATTGGCCGCGATGATCGCTGGGGCCTGGTCCCGCAACGCCTGCGCCGCGCGCGCCAGCGCATCGGCCTTTTGCGCGTCGCTCGTCTGCGCGATGATCGCGGCGGCACGACGCGCACGCGCGCCCATCGTCGCGATCAGCATGTCGGGGGTCTGGGTCAGGTCGTTCATGAAAGCTCTCACCGAAAGGTCGGCCGCGCCTTAGCATGAAAACGCGCCGAAACGAAAGCGGCGGAGCTAAGCAAGAAATAGTGCCGACGACCGGATCATGGGTCGCAATATGATCCGGCCGCCGGCCCAGCAGGACGAACCCGCCTGCGTCATTTTCTACCCTGTCGTGACGGCCGCCACATACCCCAAAGGGGGTAGGCGACAGAAAATTCGCAAAATCAGTGGCTGATCAGGCCGACGAGGCGCACCAGTTGTGATTCCCGGCTACAACCGGTCTTGTCGTATATGCTGCGCAACTGCACCTTGAGCGTCTCCACCGACACGCCCCGGGCCACGGCGATATCCTTGCGCGATTGCCCCGCCGCCAGGCGGATGGCGATGTCCGCCTCGGCCGGGGTCAGGCGGAAGGCGCGCGTCAACGACTGCACATGCCGATCGGTCGGCGCGCCAATGCGGGCGATGACGATCGCACGCGGGGCGAAGGGCAGCGCCCAGGGGCGCACCGGCAGTGGATGAAATTCCAGCATGATCGCAACGCCGCCGGCATCGTCCGCCAGCGCGACCGGATCGGCCGGCAGGCCGGGCGGATCGATCACCGCGCGCATCGCCCGCACCATCGCACGGGTTTCCTCCGCCCGGTCGCTGGCCAACCAGCCATCGCTGACCCTGATCCGGCTGGACGACAGCAAGGCTTCGGCGCGCGGTGTCATGCCGCCCACCCGCCCGGTCGCGTCGAGCAACCAGCAGGCCCGGTCCATCGACTCGAACGTGCCGGACAGCAAGGCGAAGCCCTGCTGCTCGATCGCCTGCTGAAGCCGGACGGCGTTCCGCGCATGGCCCGCAATCTGGCCGAACAGGTCGCGGTCCTGCTGGCTCGTGCGTCCGTCCTTGCTGTCGCGCAGCAGGGCCAGCCCGACCATCTGGTCTTCAGTAGCCACCAGCCGCGTCTGGCACCCATCGAAAATATCGAAATCCGAACACAGGTCCAGATAGGCGTCGGACCGTAGCGATTGCCGGGCGACGTCATAATGGGCTTCATGCACGATGGTCGGTCGGTCGGCGAGCCGGTCCGCTCCCACCCGGAAATTCAGATCGGGCGCGGACTGATCGATCGCCGCCGTCTTGGCAACGATGCTGGCGTCGATATCGCTGATCCAGTTAAAGCCGGACGCGCCCGGCCCAAAGCCGATCAACTGCCCATGGCGCGACCCGGTCGCGTCGGCCATCGCCTTGATGGCTTCCCCCCATTTTTCCGGTTCCAGCGCCGCAGACAGGAACAGGTCCGCCCACGGATCGCTACCTTCGGCGCGCGTCGCCATGATCTTCCCCCAAGCCCCGCAACGGGGTTAGCCCAAGCGTGGCGGAAGTCAAATTCGCTCTGGAGGGCGACGGGTTTAGGCCGGAAACTTGTCCTCAATCAGTACAGTTCAGGCAGCCTGCGCCAACGCCTCCTGCCGGACTGCACGAATCATCCTGCATGGCGGGATGTTGCGCCATTCCAGCGCATCGCTCACATCACCGAACAGCGGGTTGAGCAAGCGCAGCACATAACGCGAATATTGGTAGATCAGGAACGCCCCGCCCGGGCGCAATGCGGCGCGCGTTTCCGCGCAGATCGCCTCGCCCACGCCTTCGGGCAGGGTCGAAAAGGGGATGCCCGACAAGACATAATCGGCCTGATAATAGCCCGCTTCCTTGATGAAGCGACGCACGTCGGCGGCCGACCCATGGACCACGCGCAGCCGCGGATCATCGATCTCCGCCTCCAGATAAGCGACGAAGTCGAGATTGAGGTCGATCGCCAGCAGCGTGCCGTCGGCCGGCAACCGGTCGAGGATCGATCGGGTGAAGGTGCCGACGCCGGGTCCATATTCCACGAACAGCCGCGTACCCTGCCAATCGACCTGGTCCAGCATCCGGTCCACCAGTGTCGCGGATGAAGGTATCACCGACCCGATCATGCCTGGATGCCTGACGAACTGGCGGAAGAACATGCCCCACTGACTGAAAAATGACCCCGCCTTGCCCGCACCGGCCTTATTCTTGTTCTTCTTCAATGGAATGGAGGCCATCAACACCCGCCTATGTGGATCATGCTTATCGCCTTGCAAATCCCGGCCTTGCTGGCAAGCGGCTTTGCAACACTATCGTCATGAACGCGGCGGCGGCGGATGGGTTCAATCCGCCGCCTCGCTTGTTCAATCGGCCTGCGTGCGCGATCGGACCATGCCCGGCGCGATGAAGCCGATCGGATCGACCTGCATCGCCCGCTGCTTCAACTGCGACTGGATCTGCTCATATTCGCGCTCCATTTCGGGCGTGACGGACGCGCGGGTGTCGTCCAGCGCGCTCTCGAAATGCGCCTGCGTCACTTTGTCGATCGATAGCGACTGGCGCAGCGCGAACAGCCCCGCGCGCCGCACCAGATCTTCCAGATCGGCGCCGGTGAACCGGTCGGTTTCGCGCGCAAGTCCGTCCAGATCCACATCATCGGCGAGCGGCATCTTGGCCGTGTGGATGCCCAATATGCGGCGACGCCCTGCCTCGTCGGGCACCGGCACATAGATCAGCTCGTCGAACCGGCCTGGCCGCAGCAGCGCCGGATCGATCAGCGTCGGGCGATTGGTGGCGCCGATGACGACCACCGACTGCAATTCCTCCAGCCCGTCCATCTCGGCCAATATGGTGTTCACCACCCGCTCCGTCACCGCCGGTTCGCCCAGCCCCCCGCCGCGCGCGGGAACCAGGCTGTCCAGTTCGTCGATAAAGATGACCGTGGGCGCCACCTGCCGCGCGCGGGCGAACAGGCGGGCGATCTGCTGCTCGCTCTCGCCATACCATTTGGACAGAAGGTCGCTGGATTTAGTAGCAATGAAATTGGCCTGCGCCTCGCGCGCCACCGCCTTCGCCAGCAATGTCTTGCCGGTGCCGGGCGGGCCGTAGAGCAGGAAACCCTTGGCCGGGCGGATGCCGATCCGGCGGAAGGCGTCGGGGTCTTTCAGCGGCAGCTCGACCCCTTCCTTCAACCGCATCTGCGCGTCGTCCAGCCCGCCGATATCCTCCCAACTGACATTGGGCGCCTGTACCATCACTTCGCGCATAGCCGAAGGCTGCACCCGCTTGATCGCGGACAGGAAATCCTCCCGCGTGACGCACAGTTCCTCCAGCACGTCGGGCGGGATCGTCCCATCCTCCAGGTTCAGGCGCGGCATGAAGCGGCGCACCGTCTCGATCGCCGCCTCACGGGTCAGCGCGCCGAGGTCCGCGCCGACGAAGCCGTAAGTCATGCGTGCCAGTTCGGCGAGATCGACCTTGTCACCCAGCGGCATGCCGCGCGTATGGATGCCCAATATCTCGCGCCGACCGCGTTCGTCGGGGACGCCGACGATGATTTCGCGGTCGAACCGGCCGGGTCGGCGCAGCGCCTCGTCGATCGCTTCGGGCCGATTGGTGGCGGCGATCACGACCAGGTTCGTGCGCGGCTCCAGCCCGTCCATCAGCGTCAGCAACTGGGCGACCAGCCGCTTTTCCGTCTCGCCCGTCACCTGGCCCCGTTTGGGCGCGATCGAATCGATCTCGTCGATGAACAAGATCGATGGCGACGCCTTGGACGCCGCCTCGAAAATCTCACGCAGCTGCTTTTCGGACTCGCCATAGGCTGACCCCATGATCTCCGGCCCGTTGATCAGGAAGAATTCCGCGTCCGATTCATTGGCGACAGCCCGCGCCAGCCGCGTCTTGCCGGTCCCCGGCGGGCCATGCAGCAGCACCCCTTTGGGCGGATCGACGCCCAGCCGGGTGAATAGTTCGGGATAACGCAGCGGCAATTCCACCATCTCGCGGAGCTGGTCGATCGCATCGGCCATGCCGCCGACATCGTCATAGGTCACGTCGGCGCGGCGCGATTCGCGCGGCTCTTCATATTCGGCGCGCAGCTCGACTTCGGTATCGGCGTCGATATGGACGATGCCCTTGGGCACCGTCGACACCACGACCAGGCGGATTTCCTGCAAGGCATAGGCGGGCGCGGCCAGCATCTGGCGCAGTTGCGGCGGCATGTCGCCGGGCGGCACCTGCTGCTGCCCCGATGTCGCGACGACGTCGCCCGCGGTCAGCGGCCGCTGATAGAAGACGCGCTTCAAGGCATCGGGATTGCCCTGCAACCGCAGATTATTTTGTGCAGGCGCGAACACGACCCTTTGCGCGGGCCGCGGCTCCGCCTTGCCGATCTCGACGAAGTCGCCGGAGCCGACCCCGGCATTGGCGCGCTGCAAACCATCCAGGCGCAGCACGTCCAGCCCCTCATCCTCCTTATACGGCCGCACGACCCGTGCCGATGTCGACCGCTTGCCCACAATTTCGATGACGTCGCCTTCGGCCAGCTGCAATTCCGCCATCACCGCCAGCGGCAACCGCGCCAAACCGCGCCCCGCATCCTCCGGCCGCGCATTGGCGACCTGAATCCGGCGTCCGCTACTTTCCTGATCGGCCACAAGCCATCCCCGTCTTTCTGGTTCCGTAACGAGATAGGAAACGCAAGGACGCGCGAAAAGGGGCAAGCCGCCGGATCGACCGACGAAAAAAAGGGCCGGCCCAAAAGGCCAGCCCTGAAAGTTTTAGGAGAGGATGCCTGAAAGGCACCTCCTATGTGCGGCGCGGCACAATTTATTGCAAGTGCGAAAAGAAACGCGAAGTTGCAAAAAATGCATCTTGCCATTTTGCCGGTTTTCCTGCTCTGTGTGGAGAGGATGCTTGAACCCCGGCTCGCGGTGCGCCCGACAATAAGACATGACGCGGCGCAGCGCACCGGCTTAGATATTTGACGAGATATGCGCAGATTGCCGCCCCTCACGGCCCTGGAGGCCTTTGTTCAGGTTGCTCGCTTGGGCTCCGTCAAGGCGGCGGCGGAGGAACTCGCCCTCTCGACTCCGGCGCTCAGCCGCCGCGTGCAGGCGCTGGAACGCTTCATCGGCCGCCCCCTGTTCGACCGCAAGCATCAGGCGCTGGAAATCAATGCCGAAGGACAGCGGCTGCTGGACGACATCGCGCCCGCGCTCGATTCGCTGTCCCAGGCGCTGGAAAATATCCAGAGCGGCGGCAACCAGCTGCGCCTGCGCCTGGCGGTGATGCCGCTGTTCGCGACGCAGCGGCTGTTTCCCCATCTCGGCAAGCTGCGCCAACAGCACCCGCAGCTTCATATCGATATCGAAACGACGCCCCATGCGGTCGCGCGGCTGGGCGAAGGGCTGGATGCGGCGATCGTGCTGTCGAAGGATATCGATCCCGCGCTGTACGCGCATGAGCTGGATCATGAGGAAGTCTATCTGATCGGCCGGCGCGAATTGCTGGAGGGGCCACAGGCGCTCGCCTCGCCCACGGAACTGGCGCAGCAGACGATCCTGCTCCATCGCGACATGGCGATGTCGTTCGACGCCTGGAAAGAGGCCGCAGGCCTGCCCGACCTGCAACCGCTGGCCATCGACAATTATGATTCGGGCCAGCTGATGCTGGAGGCCGCCGCCCAGGGGCTGGGCGTCGCGGTGATGCACGCCAGCCATTATGAACAGTCGGGCGACCCCCGGCTGGTGCGGCTGTTCCCGATCCATGTCGAAAGCCCCTATCGCTACTTCTTCGTGTGCCGCCCGCGCGCGCTGCAGACCCGCGCCGTGCGCATCTTCCGCGATTGGCTGGTCAGCGCCGACATCTGACGCACATCTTTTCCTGCCGACGCCTTAACCTTGTTCGATGCCATCCGTTATGAGGGATCATGAACGGGGCACAATCATCTTCCGCCAGCCCGCAACATGGGCTGACCGATCGTCTGGCACGCTGGGCCAGGGGGTTTTCCGGCAAATCCGAGGAGGATAGCGTCGAAGAGGAATTACGACCGCGCGGCGGCACCGCATCCAACCGGGAAATCAACCGCCGACGGCAGCTTTATGCCGATATCGGCGACTTCCTGTTCGCCCATGATCTCGACCTGACCCCCGTCAATTTCAGCGTCGCGCTCGATTATCTGACCGGCGCCAATATCGGCGTCGAAAAGGCGATCAAGGCCGTGATGATGGAGCGGGGCAAGATCACCAATGGCTGGATCGAATCGATCGCCGCCGAACAGCGCGCCGATGAGGTAACGCCCGAATCGCTGGCGACGATGCTGGACAAGGTGGAGGAAAACCTCACCCAGTTCACCGGGCTGATGCATGAATCGCGCAATTCGGCGAAGGATTATGGCGCCGCGCTACAGGAACAGGCCAAGGATCTGGGCGAAGGCCGCGACAATGAGCAGGTACTGGCCCGCCTGGTCGGCCTGACCCGCTCGATGGTCGAAAAGACCCGCCAGGTCGAAACCCAGCTGCGCGATAACCAGCGCCAGACCAAGGCGCTCAAGTCCAGCCTGGAAAATGCCCGCCGCGCTGCCGAACATGACCATCTGACCGGCCTGCCCAACCGTCGCGCCTTCGAAGGGGTGCTGGGCGAAGAAATGCAGCAGGCGATCGCCAATGGCGAAGCGCTCTCCGTCGCTTTCTGCGACATCGACCATTTCAAGCTGGTCAACGACACCCATGGCCATGACACGGGCGACCGGGTGCTGAAGTTCGTCGCCGGCCTGCTATCCAAGGCGTCCAACGACCGTTGCCATGTCGCGCGGCACGGCGGCGAGGAATTTGTGATGCTGTTCCGTGGCAAGACCGCCGCCGAAGCCTGCGAGGCGGTGGACAGCGTGCGCGAGGATCTGGCCAACCGCAGCCTGGTCAACCGTACCAATGGCGAACGCATGGAGCGGGTGAGCTTTTCCGCCGGCGTCGCCAACGTGCTGATCTACGAAGACCCGCGCGCCGCGCTCAAAGCCGCCGACCGCGCCCTCTATTTGGCCAAGGAACATGGCCGTAACCGTGTCTATCTCGCGGCCGAGGTTGACTAAATCCTCTTAAAAATCCGGCTTCTCATAATGGGCCGGCGGGGTGATGACCTCCATCCGTTCCGACAGCAACGGCCGGAATGACGGACGCGACTTGAAACCCGCATACCAGCGCCTGACCGGCTCATGCCCCTGCCAGTCGATCCCGCCCAGATAGTCCGCCACCGATAGATGCGCCGCCGCCGCGATGTCGGCCAGGCTCAGCGTGCCGCCCGCCATCCAGCTACGATGATCCAGCAGATAGTCCATATAGTCCATATGGACGTTCGCCCGCTTCATCGCCTCGCGCAGGATGCGCGCGTCGGGCGGCGCGCGCTCGATCAGCCGCTTCTTCATCCGCTCGTGCAACAACGGGCCGACCACGTCGCCATAGAAATTCTGGTCGAAAAAGGCGGTCAGCCGCCGCACTTCCGCGCGGCCCGCAGCGGTGCCGGAAATCAGCGGGAATTTCTCCACCGTCTCCTCGAAATATTCGCAGATCGCCTGGCTATCGATCAGGGTCACGCCCTTGTCCGCGTCCGCCATCACCGGCGTCGTGCCGGCCGGATTCAGGTCCAGAAACTCGTCGCGCATCGCCCAGGGCGATTCCCGCACCAGGTCATAGCCAATGCCCTTCTCGCCTAGGAGAAGCCGGACCTTGCGGGAAAAGGGGCAGAGCGGGAATTGATAAAGCAGCCACATAAGCGACCCCTGTTAGGCGCGGCCGCGCCGCGGGGAAAGCGACAAAATACGACAGATGTAGCTTCGCGGCGCGGCGCTATTGTCCGAAGGGATGGGGCGATACGGCATGGTCCGGCCTTTCGATCCTGGCGGCGGCGCGATAGAAGAGACGCCAATAATGGTTTCGTGATGGAAAGGATGCCCGATGTCTGACGATTTCTTCCCGGTGCCGGAGGCATGGGCCAAGGACGCGCTGATGGACCGGGCGGCGCGCGACGCCGATTATGCGCGCTCGATCGGGGACGCAGACGCCTATTGGCTGGAACGGACGCAGCGGCTGGACTGGATCACGCCCCCGACCAAAAGCAATGAAAGCAGCTTTGCCGAAGCCGATTTCGGCGTCAAATGGTTCGCCGACGGCGTGCTGAACGTCAGCGCCAACTGCATCGACCGTCATTTGGCGCAGCGAGCGGACCAGACCGCCATCCTCTGGGAACCCGATTCGCCCGATGCGGAACCACGCCATTATACCTATGCCCAACTGCATGAAGAGGTATGCCGCTTCGCCAATGTGCTGAAAGCTGCCGGCGCGAAGAAGGGCGACCGCATCACCGTCTATATGCCGATGATCCCGGAGGCCGCCTTCGCCCTGCTCGCCTGCGCCCGGATCGGCGCGGTCCACAGCGTCGTGTTCGGCGGCTTTTCGCCCGACGCGCTGGCAGGCCGCGTTCAGGATTGCGATTCGAACATCGTCATCACCGCCGACGAAGGCCGCCGCGGCGGCAAGGCGGTGCCGCTCAAGGTCAATGTGGACGCCGCGCTCGTCCATTGCCCTAGCGTGAAAAAGGTCATCGTCGTCCAGGCGACCGGCGGCGCGGTGATGATGCAGGACGGCCGCGACCTCTGGCTGCATGACGAAGCGGCCAAGACATCGCCCGACTGCCCGCCCGAACCGATGCATGCCGAAGACCCGCTGTTCATCCTCTACACCTCCGGCTCCACCGGCAAGCCCAAGGGCGTGCTGCACACGACCGGCGGCTATCTGCTTTGGGCGGCCCTCACCCACGAACTCTGTTTCGATTATCGCCCCGGCGACATTTACTGGTGCGCCGCCGACATCGGCTGGGTCACCGGCCACAGCTATATCGTCTATGGACCGCTGGCGAACGGCGCGACCACGCTGATGTATGAAGGCGTGCCTAATTACCCGACGCCTGCCCGCATCTGGGAAGTGGTCGACCGCCATCAGGTCCAGACCATCTTCACCGCGCCTACCGCGCTGCGCGCGCTGATGAAGGAGGGCGACGATTTCGTCCATTCCACCAGCCGCGCCTCGCTGCGCCTGCTGGGTACGGTCGGCGAACCGATCAACCCGGAAGCCTGGCGCTGGTATCATAGCGTCGTCGGCGAAGGCCGCTGCCCGATCATCGATACCTGGTGGCAGACGGAAACGGGCGCCGCGATGATCGCCCCCACCCCCGGCGCGACCGATCTCAAGCCCGGCTCTGCCACCTTCCCCATGCCCGGCGTGGTGCCCCAGATCGTGGATGCGGAGGGGCATGTGCTGGATGGCGCGGCCGAAGGCAACCTCGTCATCGCGCAAAGCTGGCCCGGCCAGATGCGCACCGTCTGGGGCGATCATGATCGCTTCTTCCAGACCTATTTCACCACCTTCCCCGGCAAATACACCACCGGCGACGGCGCGCGGCGCGACGCGGACGGCTATTATTGGATCACCGGGCGCGTGGACGACGTCATCAACGTGTCGGGCCACCGCATGGGTACAGCCGAGGTCGAAAGCGCACTGGTGCTGCACGAAAGCGTCGCCGAAGCCGCCGTCGTCGGCTTCCCCCACGACATCAAGGGCCAGGGCATCTACGCCTATGTAACGCTCAACAGCGGCGAGGAAGCGACCGACGATCTGCGCAAGACGCTGGTCAAATGGGTCCGCACCGAAATCGGCCCGATCGCCACGCCCGACGTCGTACAGTTCGCCCCCGGCCTGCCCAAGACTCGGTCCGGCAAGATCATGCGCCGCATCCTGCGCAAGATCGCGGAGGGCGAAGTATCGGCGCAGGCGCTAGGCGACACCAGCACGCTGGCCGACCCGTCGGTGGTGGACAATCTGGTCGCCAATCGTCAGTCTTGAGTGGGTCGCCGCACGGCATCCCGTTCAGAATGAAGCCAGGGTCATCGGACAGAATGGCCCTGGCTCCCGGCAGACATCCGCAAGAAGGAGCCGCCCATGGCCCGTTACACCGTCGTCGCCCGCGCCCTGCACTGGGCGATCGCCGTCTTGATCATCCTCAACCTGGCGCTGGGCTTCGCCCATGATGCCCTGCCCAAGGATTGGGCGGTGATGTCGGTGCATAAATCAATCGGCCTCACCGTGCTGGCGCTGACTCTGGTGCGCATCGGCTGGCGGCTCACCCATCCCGCCCCGCGCCTGCCCGCCGCCCTGCCGGCCTGGGAAAAGGGCGCGGCCCATGCCACGCACTTTATTTTCTACGCGCTGATGCTGGTCCTGCCGCTGTCGGGCTGGATCATGTCGTCGGCGGGCACGCGCCCGCTCAACTGGTTCTTCCTGTTCGACATACCCAAATTCGGCGTGGGCAAGGAAGACGCCATCGTCACCCTGTCCCGCGGCGCCCATGAACTGCTGCCTTGGCTCTGGGCCGCGCTGATCGCGATCCACATCGGCGCCGCGCTGCGCCACCATCTCGTGCTGAAGGACGACGTACTGCGGCGGATGCTGTGACGGGATTGGGTGGTTAGACGTCAGTCCGCTTTGCGCGAGACTCACGCGAAAGGCGACGTAAAAATCCCGTCACCCCAGCGACCCGAAGGGCGGCCGAAGGCCAACGCTGGGGTCTCAGGCGACGATCCAACGCGGTTGAGTAAGTGCCCAGCCGAACCGCCGCGTGCCTCCGCACGAGACCCCAGCCTTGGTTGGGGTGACGGTAATAGGGCATCAGCTTGCCGATTATGCAACCCATCTGCTGAGCGTCCGCCTCTGGTCTGTCTCCGAACGGCAAGTTTCGGAGATGCCCTACGGCTTCGTCCCGCCAATCGCACGAAATATCAGATGCCCCGCGAGACGAGTAGCTAACGCGCCAAGACAGATAATTGGCGCGATCCACATGATTTGCTGATCCCATCCCCAGCCTAGCTTTAACATCACGTCTGCCATAGTCGCTATCCACATGGCGAACGCCACGATGGCTACCAGAAGGCAAGTGCCGCTGAAATGTCCAGTGATACGGCGACTATAGCGGCCCATATCCATTCTCGCCCTACTCCAAACATCGAAGCGATCGACGATATTTCGAAAAGCTTCGTTCGTCATAATGCTGCCTTGGGCTACCATGACACGTTATGAGACAGGTGCTCTATGTCCGCTAGTGGGAACCGAGATTTCAAAAGCGAACATCCGCTTCCGGTCGCAATCCGCCCTAAACCATCTCGCCCGACAGCAACCGCGGCAGCGCACCCGATTGCCCCCGTGCTTCCGCCATGAAGCGCCCCTTGAGCGCCCCGCTACGCTGCACCGCCGCCAGCCCCGCACGCCGCACCAGCGACGGCAACTTGCCCGGCACGTCGAACAGCCGCACCAGCCCGTCCATCGCCACGCTGGTCATCATCGAATCCAGCCCACGCCAGCGCTGATAGCGCGCCAGCAATTGCGCATCGCCCGGGTCCAGGCCCAGCCGCATCCCCTCCACCAGTACCTCGACCAGCGCGGCAACGTCGCGGAAGCCCAGGTTCACGCCCTGCCCGGCGATCGGGTGAATGGCGTGAGCGCTGTCGCCCACCAGCGCCAGCCGCGTGTCGGTGATGCGCGCAGCATGGTGAAAGCCCAGCGGATAGGAGGAACGCGGCCCGGCCAGCGTAATTTCGCCCAGAAAGCCGCCGATCCGCTTCTGCGCTTCGGCCAGCCACACGCGCTCGCCCAGCTTCATCATCGCGGGCGCCTGATCGGTCGGCACGGTCCACACCACGGCGGACCGGGTGCCCGGCTGCATCGGCAGCAGCGCGAAGGGGCCACCGACATAGAAAATTTCGTAAGCCGTATTGGCGTGCGGCAGCTCATGGTCGATCGCCGTGACCATGGCGGTGTGCTTATACTGCCAACGCGTGGTGTTGATCCCCGCTGCATCGCGCGTCGGGCTGTTGCGCCCCTCCGCCGCGACCAGCAATGCGCCATGGATCGTCGCCCCGCTCGCCAGCGTCAGCGTGACGCCATCGGCATTACGATCGACCTGCAACGCCCGGTCGGGCTGGAAGATCGTCAGATTGACCGCTTCGGCCGCCGCCAGCGCCAGCGCGACGCGCAGGTCGCGGTTGGGGACCATCGTGCCCATCACGCTATCGTCGGCGTCCGGCGCAAAATCGAGCGCCCCCGGCTCCAACCCGTCGCTCACCCAGATCCGGTCGATCGGACAGCCCTTGCCCGCCAGATGCTTGCCAACGCCAATGGCGTTCATCATCGCATAGCTGGTCGAGCTGATCGCCGACACCCGGCCATCGAACCCCGCGGCCGTGGTTGAAACCGGGTCAGCCGGGTCAATCACGGCACAGCGCACGCCATGGCCCGAAAGAGCGATCCCCAGGGTCAGGCCGACCAGCCCGCCCCCCAATATGACGACATCGAAGCGTTCCATGTGACGCTATCTAGGCGCTTGGCCAAGAATTGGGAAGCGCCGCCAGGCACCCTACGCCCGAAAGAACAGGGCCAGAAATCACAGGGGCAGTCCGCGCAAAAATACCGTTCGGGCTGAGCGAAGTCGAAGTGGCTTTGCTCAGCAGACCCATTCGACAGGCTGAGGGCAAACGGAGGTTGGTCGAATCCCGTTAAACCGTCCGTACCCAGCCCGCCGGATCGGCCACGATCCCACGCTGGATACCCGTCAGCTCCGCCCGCAGCGTTTCGGTGACGATCCCGCCATCGCCATTGCCGATGGTAAAGTCGCCATTGCTGCTCTTGACCGTGCCGATCGCGGTGACGACCGCCGCGGTGCCACAGGCAAAGGCCTCGCGCAGCGTGCCGCTGGCCGCATCCGCGCGCCACTGGGCGAAGCTATAGGGTTCCTCGCGCACATCATGGCCCTTGGCGCGGGCCAGGTCGATGATCGAATTGCGCGTGATGCCGGGCAGGATCGTCCCGCCCAGCGGCGGGGTGACGATCGACCCGTCGTCCATCACGAAGAAGACGTTCATGCCGCCCAGTTCCTCGACCCACTTATTCTCCGCGGCGTCGAGGAAGACGACCTGGTCGCAGCCATGGCCGATCGCTTCCTTCTGCGCGACCAGCGACGCGGCATAGTTGCCGCCGCATTTGGCCGCGCCGGTGCCGCCGCGCGCCGCGCGGGTATAATGTTCCGACACCCACAGGGTCACGGCCTTCTTGCCGCCCTTGAAATAGGCACCGGCAGGCGACGCGATGACGCAGAAAATATATTCGTTGGACGGGCGGACGCCCAGGAACGTCTCGCTCGCGAACAGGAAGGGGCGGAGGTACAGGCTGCCCTCGCCGGTCGGAATCCAATCGGCGTCGATCTTCACCAATTGCTCGACCGCCTCCAGAAACAGGTCTTCGGGCAGCGCCGGCATCGCCAGCCGCTCGGCCGATGCGGCGAAGCGGCGGGCATTTTCCTCCGGGCGGAACATGGCGATGCTGCCATTCTCCAGCCGGTACGCCTTCATCCCTTCGAAGATTTCCTGCGCATAATGCAGCACTGCGCAGGCCGGATCGAGCTGGAAGGGTTCGCGCGGGCCGATCGCGTGGCTGTGCCAGCCCTGCCCTTCGGTATAGCGAATCGTCACCATATGATCGGTGAAAATCCGGCCAAAGCCCGGATCTTCCAGCAGCAGCGCGCGCGCGTCAGCCGCCACAGCCTTGGTGCTGGGGGTAACGGTGAAACGCGATGTCTGCTCGGCGGCCATGGTGAGTCTCCTGTTCTGGCGTGGAAGGCGCCCGCCTATGTCACAGAGCGGCGCATGAAACAATGGGTCATATATGCTGACCCATTTTGCCGAAAAAGGGCCAGCGATGCCGCGCTGGCCTCTTCCCGCCGCCGGATGCCAAGGGTATCGCTAAGGCCATGCATTATTTTTCCGACAACGCCACGCCCGTCAGCCCCGCCATCATGGCCGCCATCGCCGCCGCCGACCAGGCCGATCATGGCTATGACGGCGACTCCTGGAGCGCGCGGCTGGACGACGCCTTCTCGGACCTGTTCGACACCCCAGTCAGCGCGCTGTGGATCGCCACCGGCACGGCGGCGAACAGCATCGCGCTGGCCTGCCTCTGCCCGCCCTATGGCGGCGTGATCTGCCATGAGGAAGCGCATATCGTCGTCGACGAATGTGGCGCGCCCGGCTTCTTCACCCATGGCGCCACCCTGATGCCGCTGCCCGGCGAAGGCGCAAAACTGACGCCAGACGTCGTCGCCGACCGGCTGAAAACCATCCGCCCCGATGTGCATCAGGCGCCCGCCCGCGCGATCAGCATCACCAACGCCACCGAATATGGGCTGGCCTACACGCCGGACGAGGTCGCGGCGCTAGGCGATCTGGCCAAGGCGCATGGCCTGGGCTTCCACATGGACGGCGCACGCTTCGCCAATGCGGTCGCGCATCTGGGCTGCGCACCCGCCGACGTCACATGGCGCGCCGGGGTGGACGCGCTGTCCTTCGGCTGCGTCAAAAATGGCGGCATGATCGGCGAAGCGTTGCTCTTCTTCGGCGAAGAGGCCGCGGCGCGCGCAGCCGAAGCGCAACGCTGGCGCAAGCGGTCGGGCCATCTCTTCTCCAAGGGCCGCTATCTCGCCGCGCAGATCCTGGCGATGGTCGAAGGCGACCTGTGGCTGGCCAATGCCCGCACGGCCAATGCGGCGGCGCAAGCGCTGGCCGGTGGCGCGACCGGCCGCCTGCTCCATCCGGTGCAGGCGAACGAGCTGTTCATCCGCCTGTCCGCCGACGAAGCCGCCATATTGCGCGCGCAGGGCTTCGATTTCTACGACTGGGGCGACGGCGCGGCCCGGCTGGTCACCAACTGGTCCCAGGACGCCGCCAGCGTCGCGCCGCTGGCGCAGGCGCTGCGGGCGCTCGCCCATGGCTGAAAGCAAATCGGGCGGCGTCATAGCCCCCTTCATCCTCGTCACCCTGATCTGGAGTTCGACCTGGATCGTCATTCGCGACCAGATCGGATCGGTGCCGGCCAGCTGGTCGGTCTGCTACCGCTTCCTGCTCGCTGGGATCGCCATGGCCGCCTTCGCCAAATGGCGCGGCGTTTCGCTGCGGATCGGCCGGGCCGGCTTGCTCTACGCTGCCATCCTAGGCGTGGCGCAGTTCGTCCTGAACTTCAACTTCGTCTATCGGGCGGAACATTACCTGACCTCCGGCGTGGTCGCGGTAGTCTATGCGATGCTGCTGATCCCCAATTCGATCCTCGCCTGGCTGATCTTCCGCCAACCGGTCAGCCGCGCCTTTATCGGCGGGTCGATCGTCGCGGTGACGGGCATCATGTTGATGCTGGCCCATGAATATCATGCCGCTACCGTCCGGCCGGATATGGTGCTGCTCGGCGCGGCCTTCTCGCTCGCCGGGCTGCTAAGCGCCTCTGCCGCGAACGTCATGCAGGGGATGGACATCGCCCGCCGCCTGCCGATGGTGGCCGTACTGGCCTGGGCGATGCTGATCGGCGCGGCGGTGGACGCCGCCTTCGCCTGGGCCACCGTCGGCCCGCCGCAGTTCGAGCCGCGCCTGGGCTATATATTGGGCATAGGCTGGCTGGGGATCGCCGGATCGGTCGTGACCTTCCCGCTCTATTTCACCCTGATCCAGCGCATGGGCGCGGGCCGCGCCGCCTATACCAGCGTGCTGATCCCGGTCATCGCCATGCTGATCTCCACCTTCGCGGAGGGCTATCGCTGGAGCGCGCTGGCCATCCTCGGCGCGCTGCTGGCGATCGCCGGCATGGGCATCGCCCTGCGCTCGAAAACGACTTAACGCGCGCCTGGCTGATAACGCCGTTTGGCGGCATCGACCTTCGCGAGCAGGCTGGAGACCGATTCGGACGAGGCAACGGCATGGCCGGGCGCGGACAGATGCTGCATCCGGTCGCTGAGCGCGGAAAAAGCCTTTTCGATACGGGTCATGGGATCATCCTTGCGAAGTGATGATCCCGCTTTCGCTGCCGCTGGTTAACAAGCCGTAAACCATGCGCCAAGCTGCCTCACAGGCAGGCGCGCAACCCCTCCCGATAGGTCGGATAGCGCGGCGACCAGCCCAGCAGCCGTTTCGCCCGCCCGTTCGCAACCCGGCGATTTTCGGCATAGAAACCCCGCGCCATCGGCGACAGGGCGGCCTCCTCCATGGTCTGTAGCGGCGGCCATGGCTGGCCCAGCAGGTCGCAGGCGGCCTCTATCACGTCATTCTGCGCGCAGGGCAGGTCGTCGGACAGATTATACACGCCGGGCGGCCCTGCGTGGATAGACGCGATCACCCCGGCGACGATATCGTCCACATGCGCCCGGCTGAACAACTGCCCCGCCAGGGCGATGCGATGCGCCTTGCCCGCGCGCACCCGGTCCAGCGCCGATCGCCCCGGCCCATAGATGCCCGGCAAGCGAAAACGCCGCATGTCGGATCGCAACGCCCCCCAGTCGGCATCGGCGGCGGCGCGCGCAGTGCGCCGGCCCTGTCCCACCGGGCTGCCCTCATCCACCCACGCCCCCGCAGCATCGCCATAAACGCCGGTGGACGACAAATAGCCGGTCCACAGCGCCGGCGCGGCGGCGATCGCGGCGCCATAGCGGGTGAGGACGGGCTCTACGTCCCCTTCTGGCGGGACGGAAGACAGGATGTGGGTCGCGCCAGCGATGGCGGCACGGACAGCACGCTCGTCATCGAAGGCGATGCTATGCCCATCGGCGCTGCGGCGCGTGCCGGTCACCTGCCACCCCGCTTCACACGAGCGGTTTGCGAGGCGGGAAGCGGTATAGCCCATGCCGAAAATGAGCATGTGCGGCATGACTTACCCCCGGTCGGATGGACGATTCTAGACGGTGAAACTCTCGCCGCAGCCGCAACTGCCCTTGGCGTTGGGATTGTTGAAGACGAAACCGGCTGTGAAATCATCTTCCACCCAGTCCATCGTCGATCCGATCAAGTACAGCACCGACGCACCATCGATATACAGCACCCCGCCGGGCGTTTCGATCTTCTCGTCGAACTTGGCCTCTTCCGTCACATAATCGACCGAATAGGCCAGGCCCGAACAGCCGCGCTTGGGCGTCGACAGCTTGACGCCGATCGCGCCCTCAGGCGCTTGGCGCATCAGGTCGGCGATACGCGCCTGCGACGTCGGCGTCAGGATGACGGCGGCGGGGCGGGCGCGGGTCTTGGTCTGCACATCGGTCATCAGAGCATCCCCAGTTCAAGCTTGGCTTCGTCGCTCATCTTCTGCGGGTCCCATGGCGGGTCCCAGACCAGATTGACCTGCGCATCGCCCACGCCCGGCACCGCGCCGACGCGCAGTTCGACTTCGCCCGGCATGGATTCGGCGACCGGGCAGTGCGGCGTGGTCAGCGTCATGGTGACGACGGCATGACCATCGTCCGTCACATCCACGCCGTAGATCAGGCCCAGATCATAGATATTGACCGGGATTTCCGGGTCGAAAATCTCCTTCAGCGCCTCGATGATCCCGTCATAGAGGTTGCCGCCCGGTTCCCCGGCCGGCACGGCGCTGGGCTTGGCGCTCAGGAACCCGTCCAGATAGTCGCGCTGGCGCGGTGCCTCTTCGACACGCGCCTTGGGCGGGGTTTCCACCGCATCCACTTCTTCCACCATGATCTTGCGTTCCTCGGTCATCCGAAGATTTTCCTTACCCGTTCTAGTCCCACGACCAGCGCATCGACATCGCTCTCATCGCTATAGATGCCGAAACTGGCCCGTGCGGTCGCCTCGACGCCCAGATGGCGCATCAGCGGCTGTGCGCAATGATGGCCGGCCCGGATCGCGACGCCCGTTTCGTCCAATATGGTGCCGACATCGTGCGGATGCACCCCCTCGACCGCGAAAGACAGGATGCCCGCGCTATCATCAGGCCCAAACAGGCGGATGCTGTTCATGCCATCCAATGCCGCCCGCGCCTTGGCCACCAGCGCGCATTCATGCGCATGGACCCGGTCCAGCCCGATCGCCTGCACATAATCGATCGCGGAGGACAGGCCCACCACCCCGGTGATATGCGGCGTTCCTGCCTCGAACCGGGTGGGCGCGGGGGCGTAGGTCGTCTTTTCGAACGTCACCTTGTCGATCATCGACCCGCCACCCTGATAGGGCGGCATCGCGTCGAGCAATTCCGCCCGGCCCCACAGCACGCCGATGCCGGTCGGGCCATAGAGCTTGTGCGCGGAAAAGACGTAGAAATCGCAATCCATCGCCGCCACGTCGACCGCCAGCCGCGGCACCGCCTGGCATCCGTCGATCAGGATCTTCGCGCCCACCATATGCGCGATATCGGCGGCGCGGCGCACGTCGAGCACGCTGCCCAGCACGTTCGACACATGGGCCAGCGCCACCATCCGGTGCCGCGGCGTCATCATCGCGCGCATCGCGTCCAGGTCGATCTTGCCGTCCTGCGTCAGCGGCACGACGTCGACATGCGCGCCGACCTTTTCCGCCACCATCTGCCACGGCACGATATTGCTGTGATGCTCCAGCGTGGACAGCAGGATGCGGTCACCCGCCTGCAACTGCGTCCCCGCCCAGCATTGCGCGACCAGGTTGATCCCCTCGGTCGCGCCGCGGACATAGACGATCTCGCTGTCCGACTTGGCCCCGATGAAGCCCGCAACCTTCCGCCGCGCCGCTTCATAGGCCAGCGTCATGTTCGCCGACCGCTCATAGACGCCGCGATGGACCGTCGCATAATCCGGGCCATAGGCCCGCGCGATCGCGTCGATCACGGCATTAGGTTTCTGCGCGGTCGCCGCGCTATCCAGATAATGCCAGTCGCCGACACCGGGAAAATCGTGACGTAGGGAGAGGGTCGAAAAGGTGGAGGTCATATCATCCTCCCCTGAAAGGGGAGGTGGCTGGCCGCAGGCCAGACGGAGGGGTGTCCCCCTCTCGATAGGGCGACACCCCTCCACCCCTTCGTGGTTCCCCTCGCCTTACAGGGGAGGATGGTGTTGCGCATCATACCAGCGCCTCCAGCTTGGCGATCGCCGCGGCTTCCAGCGCGTCCTTGACCGCTTCATCCGCCACATCGTCGAACACGCCCGCGACGAAGGATCGCAGCAGCAGCGTCTTGGCCGTCGCCGGGTCCATGCCCCGCGACGCCATGTAGAACAGCGCCGCCTTGTCCAGTTCGCCTACGGTCGCGCCATGGGCGCATTTTACGTCGTCCGCGAAGATTTCCAGTTCCGGCTTGGCGTTGGCCGTGGCCGTCCGGTCCAGCAGCATCGCCTTGACCGACTGGAACGCATCGGTCCGCTGCGCATCGCGCGCGACATTGATGCTGCCGAGGTAACTGCCGGTCGCGCGACCACCCAGGATCGACCGGATCGTCTGGCCGCTGGTCGAATCGGGCTTGGCGTGCGTAACGCTGGTGATGATCTCCAGCGTCTGGTCGCCGCCACCCAATATCGCGCCGTTCAGATCGAAATGCGCCCGGCTGCCGATCGTCACATGAAAGGTCACCCGCCCCAGCTTGCCGCCGATATTGAGCACATGAAAATCGCACCGCGCCCCGTCGGCGATGGTGATGACATAGTCATGCACCGCCGCCTGACCATCCGCTGCACCCTGCAACAGATGATGGCGCGCGACGTCGCCTTCCGCCACATCGATCCGCGTCGGCGCAGGCGTCGGCCAGATGGAAGCGACAGCCTCCACATCGCTATAGCGCCAGTCTTCCTGGCGGCGGGTCGGCAGAGCAAGAGCGGTCACGCTGCCACCACCTCGGCATAACCCTCACGCTCCAGTTCCAGCGCCAGTTCCGGCCCGCCCGACTTCACGATCCGGCCCCCTGCCAGCACATGGACAAAGTCCGGCTTCACATAATCGAGCAGCCGCTGATAATGGGTGATGAGCAGCACCGCCTTGTCGGGCTTGCGCATGATCGCGTTGATCCCCGCGCCCACGACCTTCAGCGCGTCGATGTCCAGGCCGCTGTCGGTTTCGTCCAGTATCGCCAGCTTGGGATCAAGGATGCCCATCTGCACCATTTCGGCGCGCTTCTTCTCGCCACCCGAAAAGCCGACATTCACCGGCCGCTTGAGCATCTCCATGTCCAGGCCCAGCAGCGCCGCCTTGTCCTTGGCCAGCCGGATGAACTCGCCGCCGTTCAATTCCTTCTCGCCCCGCGCCCGCTTCTGCGCATTCAGGCTTTCGCGCAGGAATTGCAGGTTGGACACGCCCGGAATCTCGACCGGATATTGAAAGCCCAGGAACAACCCGGCAGCGGCGCGTTCATGCGGGTCCATCTCCAGCAGGTCTACACCATCAAAGGTAGCGGTGCCGCCGGTCACTTCATAACCCGGCCGTCCGCCCAGCGTATAGGCCAGCGTCGATTTGCCCGCGCCGTTCGGCCCCATGATCGCATGGATTTCGCCCGCATTGATGGTCAGCGACAGGCCCTTCAAAATGGCCTTGCCGTCGATTTCATTGGTCAGCGTGTCAATCGTCAGCATGCGTATAATCCGTCTTTAAGTCATGGAGCGCAAAGCGCTTGTGAAGGCGATCGACGGGCGTCCCGTCCTTGAGCGGCACCGCCGGGGTGACGCCATGATCGGCAAATCCGCGCTTGGCATAGAAGGCCAGTCCACCGATATTATCGGCGCGGATCGTCGCGTTGATCGCGCGCAGGCCCAGCGCCGTGGCCCGCGCCCGTGTCGCCGCGAACAGCGCCGATCCGATCCCACGCTGCGTGCCATCGATCCGTGCGAAGGTGCCGATGTCGCCGATATCCTCGGCCAATCCGGGCATGCGGCCCAGCGTTTGAAAACCCTCCAGCCGCCCGCTGGCCCGATCCACCGCCACGACGCAGCAATGGACATTGGGGCCAGTCAGATAGGCCGCGTCCAGCGCTTGTGCCGTAAAGGCTTCCTCCAGCGCCGTCGTCCCGCCCGCGGCGATGATGGCGTTCAGCAACTCCGCGAGCGCGGGCGCATCGTCAGACGTGACATCCCGCACCAGCAGGGCATCATCAACCGGGGAAAGGACAGCGGCTTGCGACATCAGCTCTTATGCGCCCGTTCCAGCGTCCGCGCGGTCCAGAAGGCCATGTCGCGCACGTCGCCCGGCGCAGGAAACAGCGTGTCGATATAGCGCTTCACCGGCATATAGGGCCACCAGTCGGCCTCGCCCTCGGGCGGTCCCTTTTCCAGCAAGCCGACGACGAATTCGCTGACCGGGCCCATCCGGGCCAGATTGGGCGCCTTGGCCTTATGGAACGCCTTGTCCTTGCGCAGCTTCTCGGTCATCGCCGCATCGGCCTTTTGCAGCGCCTCGCGGCTCTGCGCCTCATAGGCGTCCAAATCGCCGAACTCGGCCCGCGCACGCGGCTCCAGCTCGCCTTCTTCCAACTCATAATCCTCGGTCAGGATGCGGATCGCGGCGGTCCATGATTGGCCATTGCCGACATCCTCCGCGAAATCCGCGAGGGCATCCTGAATATCGTCTTCGTCGCTCAAGTCTCAGTCCTTCAACTTCTCACATTCCTCGTCACCCCGGACTTGATCCGGGGTCCCGCTACCGTCGATCGCCGCACATGACATGAGGGCCAGCAGGCATCACCCCACGCTGCCTTCCAGCGAAATCCCCAGCAATTTCTGCGCTTCGACCGCAAACTCCATCGGCAGCTGCTGTAGCACTTCGCGCGCAAAGCCGTTCACGATCAGCGACACCGCACTCTCCGCATCCAGCCCGCGCTGCATCGCGTAGAACAACTGATCGTCAGAAATCTTCGACGTCGTCGCCTCATGCTCGATCTGCGCGCTGGGGTTCCGCACCTCGATATAGGGCACGGTATGCGCTCCGCACTGGTCGCCCAGCAGCAGGCTGTCGCACTGGGTGAAATTCCGCACCCCCTCCGCGCCTGGTGCCACGCGCACGAGGCCCCGATAGGTATTGTTGCTCCGCCCGGCCGAAATCCCCTTCGACACGATGGTCGAGCGGGTATTTTTCCCGTTATGGATCATCTTGGTCCCGGTATCGGCCTGCTGCATATTGTTCGTCAGCGCGACCGAGTAGAACTCACCCACGCTATTCTCGCCATTCAGCACGCAGGACGGATATTTCCACGTAATGGCGGACCCGGTTTCCACCTGCGTCCAGCTGACCTTGCTGTTCCGCCCCTGGCATAGCGCGCGCTTGGTCACGAAATTATAGATGCCGCCCTTGCCGTCGGCGTCGCCGGGATACCAGTTCTGGACGGTCGAATATTTGATCTCCGCATCGTCCAGCGCGACCAGTTCCACGACCGCGGCGTGCAACTGATTCTCGTCGCGCATCGGCGCGGTGCAGCCTTCCAGATAGGAGACGTAAGACCCCTCATCCGCGACGATCAACGTCCGCTCGAACTGCCCCGTATTCTCCGCGTTGATGCGGAAATAGGTGGACAATTCCATCGGGCAACGCACCCCCTTGGGGATGTAGACGAACGTCCCGTCGGAAAAGACCGCGCAATTCAAAGTGGCAAAGTAGTTGTCGTGCATCGGCACGATCTTGCCCATCCACTTCTTCACCAGATCGGGATATTCGCGCACCGCCTCGCTGATCGATCGGAAGATGACGCCGGCTTCCTCCAGCTCCTTGCGGAAGGTGGTGGCGACCGACACGCTGTCGAACACCGCGTCCACCGCGACCCGGCGGCTGCCCTTCACGCCCGCCAGCATCTCCTGCTCGGCAATGGGAATGCCCAATTTCTTGTAGGTAGCCAGGATTTCGGGATCGACCTCGTCCAGCGAATCCAGCTCCACCTTCTTCTTGGGCTCGGCGTAATAATAGGCGTCCTGATAGTCGATCGGCGGGACGTTAAGCTTCGCCCAGTCGGGCGGCGTCATCGTCTTCCACATGGCAAACGCCTTCAACCGCCAATCGAGCAGCCATTGCGGCTCGTTCTTCTTGGCGGAAATGAAGCGGACCGTATCCTCGTTCAGCCCCTTGGGCGCGAAATCCTGCTCGATGTCGCTCGCCCAGCCATATTCATAGGTGGACGCGCGATCCGCGGCCTCCTGCGCTTCCTGGTTGCGAACGGTGGTGATTTGCTCGGTCATGCCATTTCTCTGCTAAGGCTGGCGATCGTCACGCCGGCCAGGGCCGATCGGATCGCTTCATTGGCCACGTTCATGTGCGGGCGGATGCGGCAATCGGTTTCCAGATTGCAGTCATGCGCCCCCAATTCGTTGCAGGCGGTCATGGCGATCGGCCCTTCGACCGCCTCCACCACATCGGCCAGCGTGATCGTCGCGGGCGGGCGCGACAGCCGCACGCCACCCCCGGTGCCCCGGCTCGATTCGAGCAGCCCGGCCGCCGACAAACGGCTCACCAGCTTCTGCGCGGTGGGCAGCGGGATGCCGGTTTCGGCCGAAAGCGTGGTCGCATTCATCTTCGCCGCGCCGCAATGGCGCGCCGCTGCGGACATCAATACGACCGCATAGTCAGCGAAGCTCGATAATTTCATATCAATTGCGAACCATTCTCAAATCGGACTGATTCCATCCGATTGGGCGCATGTGGTCCCGCGGGCGCGGTTAATCAAGGTATTTTTGCTTGGAAAACGCCTAACTCAACCGATTAAGCACCGCTACGTCCCCGCCCAGCGATCGGCGCAGCAGCGTCAGCTGCGCCACCGCCGATGGCTCGGTCTGCAACTGGTGCGGGGTCAGGCCGATGAAATGCTTGATCTCCCGAATGAAGTGCGACTGGTCGTAAAAGCCGCCTTCCTCGCACAATTGCTGCCAGCTTTCCCCATCCAGCGCGATCCGCGCCGAACAGCGCAGCGCCCGATATTTTCGCGCCAGCAGCTTGGGCGGCGCGCCATAATATTTGTTCGCGAGCCGGGCGAGTTGGCGCGGCGACAGGCCGGTCGTCTCCGCCAATATCTCGATCCGCGGCGACCCTTCGTCCATCAGCCAGGCGTCGATCGCCGCCAGCAATTCCCAGGTCGCCGGGCGGAGCGGCCGCGTCAGCCGCCCCAATTCGCTCCAGCACAGCGCCGCCATCGCATCGGCATCTTCGCCCAGCGCGCGCAACCCGTCCAGCAACCTGGCATAGGCGTCGCCCCGCTCCGCCGCCAGGTCGCACAGCCGGTCCGCCAACCCGCTGGCGTCGCCGCCATGCAGCGCCAGCCAGCCGGCGGGCAACAGCGAAATGCCGACAACCCGCGCGGGCCGGTCCAGCTCGAACCGGGTCGCGCCCATGGTCGGGCCCAACAGGCAGACGTCGGGCGTGGCCATCATCACGCCGTCCTGAAAATGATAGTCCCCGCCCCCGTCCAGCATCAACCGCAACTGCGGCACATCGGCGCGGGTGACGTCGGCATATTGATCGGCCGACACGGTGAAATAATAGAGCGATCCGAAATAGGAACGCAGATGCGCAGGCGGCGCAAAATAGCGCAGCCGGACAGGCCCCTGTGCGGCATCGACTGTGTAAGACAGCGGCCCGCGGTCATCCGGCAACGCGACAGCGCGCGCCATATTATCGCTGTGATGCGACCCCATGTTTTCACCCCTGCCAATCACTATGCGCCAACGCAGGCGCAGCGCAAGCGGCGCCATGAAAATATGGTAAAGTTTTTCGACACCTAGCGTTGAAATGCGCCAAAAAAATGACCCGGCGGTTTGCACCGCCGGGTCAGTAAAAGGTCTCATTGGCCATAGGCCAGAGAGCCTTCGGGTCGCAAGGCGGCTTTACCCGCGAATCGCAGCAACTTTATTGGATGAAACGGACATTTTTGGCGCGCAAACGGTTCCATTCATGACGTTTCTTGTCATGAAATAACCTTGTTGCCGCGCTGTTGCTGCATGGCCACAGTGACTCGACGGACCGATGGTCCGCTGGCATAGGCTGGGCCATGTCCTATCGCCTGATCCGCCCGCTGCTCTTCGCCCTCGATGCCGAACGCGCCCATCATCTCTCGATCGCCGCGCTGCGGTTCATGCCGACGCCCGCGCCGCTGGCGCGCGACCCGATGCTGGAAACGATCGTGGCGGGAATCCGCTTCCCCAACCCGGTCGGCCTCGCCGCGGGCTATGACAAGGACGGGCGGATCGCGCATAAAATGCACGGCCTTGGCTTCGGCTTCGCCGAACTCGGCACGCTGACCCCGCTGGCCCAGCCGGGCAACCCCCAGCCGCGCCTGTTCCGCCTGGTTCAGGACCGCGCCGTCATCAACCGCTTCGGCTTCAACAATGGCGGCCAGGGCGCGGCGGCGGACCGGATCGCCCGCTATCGCCAGCCCGTAAACAGCGGCGGCCCAGTGATCGGCATCAATATCGGCGCGAACAAGGATGCGACGGCGGCCGGGCGCGGCATCGCCGACTATGTGACCGGCGTCACCTGCATGGCCCCGCTGGCCGACTATCTCACCGTCAACATCTCCTCCCCCAACACGCCGGGCCTGCGCGCGCTCCAAGGCCGCGCCGCACTGGACGATCTGCTCTCGGCGGTGATGGCGGCGCGCGGCGCGGGAACGACGCCGATCTTTCTGAAGGTCGCGCCCGACCTGGAACCGGCCGATGTGGAGGATATCACCGCCGCCTGCATCGACCATCGCGTCGACGCGCTGATCGTGTCCAACACCACCCTGTCGCGCCCGGCGCTGCGCTCGCCTTATGCCGGCGAAGCCGGCGGCCTGTCGGGCGCACCGCTGACCGACCTGTCGCTGGCGCGGCTCAAGGACTTCCACCGCGTCGCAGGTGCGCACCTGCCGCTGATCGGCGTGGGCGGCATCGCCAATGCGGACCAGGCCTATGCCCGCATCCGCGCCGGCGCGTCGCTGGTCCAGCTCTACAGCGCCCTGGTGTATGAAGGGCCGTATCTGGCGAAGCGGATCAACGCGGGCCTCAAAAGGCTCATGATCCGCGACGGGGTCAAGACAATGGCCGAACTGGTCGGCGTCGACGCGAAATAGAATCAGGCGGTACGAACCCCGCCGTCGGTCATGGGCGTTGATGGGGCATGAGCGACACGATCGAGACCCTGCGGCATAAAATGGAGGCCGCCGCCCGCGCGCTGGATTTCGAAGAAGCGAAGCGGTGCCGGGACAAGATCAGCCTGATGCGGGGCGGCGCTTCGGCGGAAGAGGCGGCACAGGCTGATGTCGATGGCCTCCATCGCCAGCAGCCCGGCGCCATGGGCCTCGGCACCAGTCGACAGCGTGTCGCGCCGCCGCCGGGCTGGACCCCGCCGGCGAAGCCTGACCCGATGACGACCGGCCGCACGCTGCGGGGCAAGCCGCGAAAGTGACGGAGCGCGCACGCGCGATAACCCTGGCGCTGCTTGCCGCGGCGCGAAGGCGGGACGATCTGCCCCAGCGAGGTTGCACGGGCGGTCGCAGCCGATGGCGATTGGCGCGGCGCGATGCCGACGGTGCACGCCGCGATCGACGGGTTGCTGGCTGACGGAATGGTCCGATTGAGCTGGAAGGGGAAGCCACTCGACCACCGCACAGGCCCCTATCGCATCACTATAGGCAACAAAGACCTGGGCGACCGCTGACGTCCGGCCGGTTCCATCCTAAAAATCCATCGCACCAGACAAAGGGTTGCGGCGCGCAACCTTATGGCTAGGGTGGCGGCCATGCTTCCCCGCCTTCCCGGCCTGCTGGCCCCGCTCGCCCTCCTTGCCCTCATCCCCGCACCCGCTGCCGCCCGCGCGCCGGTGTCGACGAACGCGACCGTGTCCGCCGCCGATCCGCGCGCGGCCCAGGCCGGGCAGGAACTCCTTCGCCAGGGCGGCAGCGCCACCGACGCGGCGATCGCGATGATGCTGACGCTCAACGTCGTGGAGCCGCATAATAGCGGCATCGGCGGCGGCGGTTTCCTGATGCATCATGACGGCGCGACCGGCCTGCTCGAATCGATCGACGGCCGTGAAACCGCGCCCGCCGCCGCCCGGCCCGACCGCTTCATGGGCGTAGACGGCAAGCCCCTCCCCTTCATTCAGGCCTGGCCGGGCGGCTATTCCGCCGGCGTGCCGGGCAATCTGCGCCTGGCGTGGGACGCCCATAAAAAATGGGGCAAGCTGCCCTGGGCCGACCTGTTCGCCCCCGCGATCCGTTATGCGCAGGACGGCTTCGTGCTGGGTGAACGCACCGCGACTGCGCTGCGCGCGACCCAGGGCATCTGGGCCGACTTCCCCGAAATCCAGAAGCTCTTCTGGGTGAACGGCGCTCCGCCCCCCGTCGGCACGACGCTTAAGAACCCGCCGCTCGCCGCCCTGTTCAAACGCATCGCCGCCGAAGGCCCGGACGCCTTCTACACCGGCGAAAACGCCCGCCTCGTCAGCAAAGCCGTCACCAACGCCCCAAAGAACCCGGTGCCGATGACGGAAGCCGACCTCGCATCCTACAAGGCGCAACCGCGCAAACCCGTCTGCGGCCCCTATCGCACCTTTACCGTCTGCGGCATGGGACCGGCCTCGGCCGGCGGCGTTACCGTGCTGGAAATTCTCGGCATGGTGGAACGCTTTCCGCTGGCGCAATGGGGCAAGGACGACCCGCGTAGCTGGCACGTCATCGGCGAAGCGATGCAACTCGCCTATGCCGATCGCGACACCTGGCTGGGCGATCCCGATTTCGTATCGGTGCCGGTCAGCGGCATGATCGACCCTGCCTATTTGAAACAACGCTCGTCCCTGATTCGCCTCAACAAGGCGCTCACCGCCTACGCGCCCGGCACCCCGCCCGGCGCGCAACCCCGCACCAGCGCCCTGCCCCAGCCCGAAAGCGGCACCAGCCACTTCGTCGCGGTCGATCGCAATGGCGACATCGCCGCCTGGACCTCCACCATCGAAAGCTTCTTCGGCAGCCAGTTGATCGCCAACGGCGTCATCCTCAACAACGAACTGACCGATTTCAGCTTCACGCCGCAAAAGGATGGCAAGCCCGTCGCCAACCGGGTGGAACCGGGCAAGCGCCCGCTGTCCTCCATGTCCCCCACCATCGTCTATGACGCCAGCGGCACGCCGATCTTCACCGTCGGCGCGGCGGGCGGCAAGACCATCATCATGCAGGTCGCCAAGGCGCTGATCGCCCATTTCGACTGGGGCTTGTCGGCGCAGGACGCGATCGCCCGCGGCTTGCTTTTCTTCAACGGCGAAGGGCTAGTGCTGGAACAGGGCACATCGCTCGAAGCCATGAAGGCGCCGCTGGAAAAACTCGGCCACCGCGTCAGCATCAACCGCATGGGGCTGAAAGCCAACGCGGCGGAACGTCTGCCCGACGGCCATTGGCAGGGCGCCGCCGACCCGCGCAGTCCTGGGGTGTCGTTGCAGGAGTGAAGGTGCAAACTCCGTTCGGTTCCAGCTTGTCGAACCGAACGGAGGCAGCATTTACCCCTTCAAATCCAGCCCCGCGACGTTGAAATCGAACGGCGCGGTCGCGTCCTTCGGACCCACCACCAGGTCGATCTTCACGCTCTTGGCGTCTTTTATCGCCTCATAAGCCCCCTGCGACGGGGCGATGGTGATGCCGTCCTTCGCCTGCGTGATCCGCCCCTTCCATGCATGGCGCTTGCCATCGTCGGTGGTCGCGGTGACGCGGCAGTCGGACAGGTCGCAGGTGAAGGGCGCGCCCACCAGCTTGACCGTCACATCCGCCGTCCCCTTGTCGAGCGGCTGGACCAGCAACACGGAAAATGTGTCGGGCGCGGTCATCGTCGCGACGGCATTGGCGCTGCCGATATAGGCGACCTTGGCCTTTCCGGCCTCTCCGCCTTCATATTTCCAAACCTGGCCGATCTGCTCGCGCTGGCTCGGTTCCTTGGTTTTGTCCGAACAGGCGGCCAACGTTGCTATGGCCGCAATCGTCACAATGGCGCGCATCGCCTTGCTCCTTCCATAGAGTTACGGAAGGACAATGTTTCAACCCGCCGGGAGTTTCCTACGCGGCGTAACGCGACGCGGTATCGCGGATCAGCGCGATCATGTTGGGAATGCCCTGGGTCCGGTTGGAACTGAGCTGGTTTTTCAGGTCAAACGGCGCCAGCGCCGCTTCGATATCGGTCGCGCCAATCTCAGCAGGCGCGCGGTCCTGCACGGTCAGCAGCACCAGCGCGATGATCCCCTTGGTGATCGCGGCATTGCTGTCCGCCAGGAAATGCAACCGGCCGTCATCCAGGACCGTCGGATAGACCCACACCGCGGCCGAACAGCCACGCACCAGGGTCGCGTCGGTCTTGAGCGCATCAGGCATAGCCTCCAGCCCGCGCCCCAGGTCAATCAGCAGCCGATAGCGGTCGTCCGCGTCGAGAAATTCATAGTCTTCCTGAAGATCGGCAAGATTGGGCTGGTCGGTCATGCCCGCCATATAGGGGCAAATGACGCAGGCGGAAGCGTCTTTAGAGAGAAGGCCGCATCAATGATCGGGCTAGGGCCGGTCGATATTTCGTTCAGGTGGAGCCGAGCCAACGGCCAGCGTTAGCTAAAAGCGTGCTGTTCGAGCACCGGAGCGCAGCGTACTCAAAGTACGTGAGCACCGGAGCGCAGAACAGCGCGCTTTGCAGGCCCGCATGGGCGGAATGTCGGCCGACCCTAGATCTTGCACCCCTTGGCCGCCGCCTGGCCGCGCAGATAGCCGCGGCGCGCGATGCCGGCGGTCACGGCCGCCTGCAAGCGCCGCTGCGCTGGCGCCGCGCCGCTGATTTCGCGCACCAGCCCGCGGAACGGGATCAGCGAGTTGACGATCGTCTTGCCCACCGCCTCGGCAATCTTGCCGGTGCGATTTTCGTTGGCGGCGGCACCGGCCGTGAAATCCTCGCCCAACACCGCGTTCAATTCCGCCAGCGATGTCTTCAGCCCCTTGCAGGTGCGCGAAGGCGGCGGCGCATAGGGATTATCCATGGCCTTGAGCAAAATCGGCGGAATCTCGTCCTTGTCCAAGCCGACGTCGCGCACGGGCTGGCTGGCGATCGTGCCCGCCTTGTCCAGCGTGTCGTCCCGGCGCTTTTCCTGCTTTTCGGGTGCCTGCTTGGCCTGGTCCTGCGCCAGGGCAGCGCCCGGCAGCATCAGCATCAGGGCAATGGCGGTCATAGTCAGTTTCATCGTCGTCCTCCCGGTCGGTCAAACCACCGATGGCCTTGTCGGTTCCCGAACGAAACGATCGCGGCGCAAGACAAGCCGCCACCCGCCCGCTATGCGACCATGTCGCTCACGCAGGAGTAGTGTCTTGTCCCGATCCCACGCGCACCTCACCATCGCCTCGCCCGCTTTGTCCGTCGCCATCGATCCGCTGGGCGCCGAACTCTGGTCGCTCAAGGACGTTGCCGGACGCGAGCTGATGACCGATGCCGATCCGCGCTGGTGGACCGGCCATGCGCCCTTGCTCTTTCCGTTCGTCGGCCGGTCGCGCGGCGACGTCTATCGGCTGGACGGGCGCGACTATCCCATGCCCCAGCACGGCTTTGCCCGTCGCAGCCCCTTCCTGACCGTCGAACAGAATGACGAGAACCTGCTCCTGCGGCTGGAGGCGGATGGCGAGACGCGCGCCGCTTACCCTTTCGACTTTCGCCTCGACATGGCGTTCGCGGTTGAGGGCGCGACCCTGCGCATGACCGCGACCGTGACCAACCGGGGCGAAACGGCGATGCCCTTCAGCTTGGGCTACCACCCCGCCTTTGCCTGGCCGCTCCCCTATGGCGGCGCGGCAGAGGATCATCGCATCATCTTCGAAAAACCCGAACCCGCCCCGATCCGCAAGGTCGGCAGCGAACCCGGCCTGATCGCCCACGAATCCTTCCCCTCCCCGATCGACGGCGACACGCTCGTCCCCACCCCCGCTCTGTTCGAAGGCGACGCCCTGATCTGGGACGATCTCGCCAGCCGATCGCTGACCTGGGGCGTGCCGGGCCAGCCGCATCTGAAGATCGATTTCCCCGACACCCCCTGGCTCGGCCTCTGGCAAAAGCCCGGCGCCCATTATCTGTGCGTCGAACCCTGGGCGGGCATGGCGGACCTGGTGGGCTTTACCGGTGACGTCTGGGACAAGCAGGGCATCATGGCGCTGCTGCCGGGTGACAGCCGATCCTTCCGCATGGACGTCAGCCTTGTGGACGTGTAACGGCGCATCCTAGATTCCGTTCGGGCTGAGCGAAGTCGAAGCCCTCCACTGAGCGCAGCGAAGTGCCTTCACTGCGTTCAGGCGAGCCCTTCGACTTCGCTCAGGGCGAACGGATTTTAATCACTCGCGCATCAGAAAATCATCATGACCATCCCATCCCGCCGCACCTTCGCGATCATTTCCCACCCTGACGCGGGCAAGACCACGCTGACCGAAAAGCTGCTGCTGGAAGGCGGCGCGATCCACCTCGCCGGTGAGGTCAAGGCGCGCGGCCAGAACCGTCGCGCCCGCTCCGACTGGATGAAGATCGAGCAGCAGCGCGGCATTAGCGTCACCTCCTCGGTCATGACGTTCGAGCGGACCCGCGACGGCGAAACCATCACCTTCAACCTGCTCGACACGCCGGGCCATGAAGATTTCAGCGAAGACACCTACCGCACCCTGACCGCCGTCGATTCCGCCGTCATGGTGATCGACGCGGCCAAGGGCATCGAGCCGCAGACCCGCAAGCTGTTCGAAGTCTGTCGCCTGCGCAACGTCCCTATCATCACCTTCGTCAACAAGGTCGATCGCGAAGGCCGCGAAACCTTCGGCCTGCTGGATGAAGTCGCCGACCAGTTGCAGCTCGACGTCTGCCCGATGAGCTGGCCCGCCGGCATGGGTGGCGAGTTTGAGGGCATTTTCGACTTCGCCACCAACCGCCTGATGCAACCCGTCGGCCCGTCCAAGGAATTTGACGGCACCCGCCACCAGTTTACCGGCCTCGATGACCCCAAGCTGGCCGATCATCTCTCGCCCCACGCGCTGGAAAGACTGCGCGATGAAGCCGAACTGGCGCAGGGCGGCTATGCCCATTTCGACTTGGGCCGCTATCGCGCGGGCGACCTGACCCCGGTCTATTTCGGGTCTGCGCTCAAATTGTTCGGCGTCACCGAACTGATCGACGCGCTCGGCCAGCACGCCCCGCCGCCCCGCGCCCAGCCCGCCGAACCCGCCGCGATCGAGCCGGAAAACAGCGAAGTCACCGGATTCATCTTCAAGGTGCAGGCCAATATGGACCCGATGCATCGCGACCGCATCGCCTTCATGCGCCTCGTCTCCGGCAAGTTCAAACGCGGCATGAAGCTGACGCCGTCGGGATCTGGCAAGCCGCTTGCCGTCCACTCGCCTATCCTCTTCTTCGCGCAGGACCGCGAACTGGCGGACGAGGCCTTCCCCGGCGACATCATCGGCATCCCCAATCATGGCGCGCTGCGCGTGGGCGATACCCTGTCCGAAAAGCCCGGCTTGCGCTTCACCGGCCTGCCCAATTTCGCGCCGGAAATCCTGCGTCGCGTGCAACTCAAAGACCCGACCAAGACCAAGCAGTTGCGCAAGGCGCTGGACGACCTGTCCGAAGAGGGCGTGATCCAGGTCTTCTACCCCGAAATCGGCAGCAACTGGATCGTCGGCGTCGTAGGGCAACTCCAGCTAGAAGTCCTGATCTCGCGCCTGGAGGCGGAATATAAGGTCGCCGCGGGCCTCGAACAGTCGCCCTTCGAAACCGCCCGCTGGATCAGCGGCGACGATGCGGCGATCAAGGAACTGGTCACCCATAATGTCAGCAACATGGCCAAGGACCGCGACGGCGCCCTCGTCTTCATGGCCCGCAGCGCCTGGGACATCGGCTACCAGCAGGAACGCCACCCCAAGGTGAAATTCAGCGCCACCAAGGAACGGTAAGTTTTAACGCAGGGGGCGCGGAGGCGCAGAAAAAAATCTCGGCGTCCTCTGCGCCTCTGCGCGATTCAAAATGATTGCTACATCAAAATCATGAATGGGCCGATTGCTTCCGTCTGTTCACGAAAAACACAATGCCGATGCAACTGTCGCACTCCCTGTCTCAGGCGGCGACCCAATCCTTGCGCAACGCCCGCCCCGCCAGCGCCATGAACAACCCGGCTAGCAGATAAAAGCCCAGCGCCGCCACGATCGCATAGCGCAGCGCCTCGACCCCATAGGTCGGCGTCAGCGCATCGGACAAAGCGCCCACGCTCCACGATCCCAGCCCCAGCCCGACCAGATTGTTGATCAGCAGGAAACTCGCCGCCGCACTCGCCCGCATATGGGCAGGGACCAGATGCTGCACGGCGGTCAGCACCGGCCCCAGCCAGACATAGACCAAAGCCTGCGGGATCAGGAACAGGACGAAGGCGGCGGTGACGCTGCCTGACAACACGCCCACGACG